>JANYBJ010000085.1 GCA_025360845.1 bacterium | reverse complement strand
CGGCCGCGGCGCGGGCGGCGCGGGCCTCGCCGCGAGGCTCGTTCACAAACTGCCAGCGGTCGGAGCCGTGGCCGTGCAGGCAGACCAGCACGTCGTGCGGCTGCGCGGGATCGAACCCGTCCGGCACGATCAGGACATAGCGCTGCTCGCTCTGGTCGTGCGCCGCGGTGAACGCCACGTCATTCGTTTGAGCCGCATGGGCCACGCCTATTGCCAGAACGGAAAGAACACCTGTTATCGTTTTGAGCATTTCCAACTTCTAAATTGCTGATATTCAAGCAGTGTTGAAAAAGGGTGTGCGAACGCGAATCACTCGTTGAGAGCGCCCTGATAGATGCAGCGGCGGACCTTCTGGATCGCGGTGCGCTCGAGCGGCTCGCGCCGAACGACGAGTTTACGCGGGTGCTTATACTCCGCCAGCCGCTCGCATTGGGCGTGGACGCGGTCGCGGATGAGGTGCTCGATCTTCTCCCACGGCGGCTCCTCGCCAGCGTGCGCGGCTTTGACCGCGTCGAGGTTGGGCACGAGGATCGCCCCCACGCGTTCACCGGGGACGCCGCCGACCGTGTAGCCGATCACGATGACATCGGCGATCAGCGGGTCGAGCGCGATCGCGTTTTCCACCTCTTCGGGATAGATGTTGTTGCCTTCGCGGTTGACGATCAGCGCCTTCTTGCGTCCGCGGATGGAGAGGTAGCCGTCGGCGTCGATGGAAGCCAGATCGCCGGTGCGCAGCCACTCGCCGTCGAACGCCTCGCGCGTGGCATCGAGGTTCTTGTAGTAGCCCTTCATCACGATCGGGCCGCGGATCTGGAGCTCCCCCACGCCGTGCTCGTTGACGTCGGACAGGCGCACCTCGATGTTCGGCAGCTTCTTGCCGATGGTGCCGACGCGCGACTCGCGCAGGTTGGTGGCCGAAACCACGGGGGAACACTCGGTGAGGCCATAGCCTTCGATGATGGGCACGCCCAGGCGGCGGAAGCCCTGCAGCACATGGAGCGGGCACGGCGCTCCGCCGACGAACATAAAACGCAGCCGGCCGCCCAACCCCTTGAGCACCTTCTTGCCGACCAGGCGTCCGAGCCCGAGTTTCAGCAGCAGCCGCGCGGCCTTGCTGCGCTTGAGATTGTCGTCGATCTTCACGAACAGCTTCTCGGCCAGCAGCGGCACGGCCATCAGGATCGTGGGGCGGAGGGTCTTGAGGTCGTCGCCCACCGTCCGCAGGCTCTCGACGAAGTACATGCCGCAGCCCTTGGCCAGCGGGATCACGAAGTTGGCGGTGAAGGAGAAGGAGTGGAAGAGCGGGAGAACGATCAGGAAGGTGTCCGCCGGAGTGATCGCATCGCCGAGCACCTCGAAGCTGCCGATGGCGTCGCTGCAGAAGTTGGTGTGCGTGAGCATCGCGCCCTTCGGCTTGCCCGTGGTGCCGGAGGTGTAGATGACGGAGGCGATGGACTGGGGGAGCGGCTGATGGTTGGCGTACCAGGCGAGACGCCGGCCCAGAACGCCGGACCGCAACGTTTCGTAATCGTAACAGGGCCGGCCCGCGATCGGAGCGAGCGGTTCGCTGCCGCCGTCCGTAACCACGATGAAACGCACCGCAGGCAACTCCGGCAGGATCACCTCGAGCAGATCGAGGTGCCGGGTGTCGGTGAAGACGGCGGCCGCGCCCGAGTTCTGCAAGATATACGTGACTTCCGCGGCACGCAGCTTGGGGTCGAGCGGCACCGCGGGCACGCCCGCTCCGGTTGTGGCGAGGTAGGCTTCCAGCCACTCCGGGCCGTTCTCGAGGATCAGCGCGACCGGCTCGTCGAAGGGTTTCAGGCCGAGGCTTCCGAAGGCCTCGGCCATCTGGCTGACCCCCAGGGCCAACTCCGCGTACGTACGGCTCTGCCAGGCGTTGTCGCGGCGGTAACGCAGCGCAACGGAATCCGGCCGGTTCGCAGCCGCATCCTCTAACAAAGTCCGAAGGGTCATAGCACTCCCTGTCTAATAATAAAACCAACTGGCAATTGAGAAAATAGTGGAAAGTGTCATAAAAGCCAATCCCGAATTTCGACACCCCGGTCCTGCAAAGAAAACACTCCCATCAGGAGGCGCGTTTTTGGTATGCTGAAGCCCTGTTATTTAACACATCGCTTGAAGGAGAATCATATGGCCGAGAAGACCGAGAAGAAAACGGGTAATACGCAGTTGGAGGCGGTTCTAAGTCAGATTCGCAAAGAATTCGGCGAGTCGGCCATCATGCGCATGGGCGATGCCGAAGCCTCGAAGAACATCCCCATCATCCCGACCGGCGCGCTTTCACTTGATCTGGCCCTCGGCGTGGGCGGTCTGCCGCGCGGACGCGTGGTCGAAATATACGGGCAGGAGTCGTCCGGCAAAACCACCTTGGCGCTGCACATCATCGCCAATGCCCAGAAAACGGGCGGGCTCGCCGCCTTCGTCGACGCCGAGCACGCCATGGACCCCAACTACGCGCGCCGCATCGGCGTCAACCTCGACGACCTGCTGGTCTCCCAGCCCAACTCCGGCGAGGAGGCGCTCACCATCACCGAACAGCTCGTCAAGAGCGGCGCGCTGGACGTCGTCGTCGTGGACTCTGTGGCGGCTCTCGCCCCACAGGCGGAACTGGATGGCAGCATGGGCGACTCGCACATGGGCCTCCAGGCGCGTCTCATGTCCCAGGCCATGCGCAAGCTCACCAGCGCGATCTCCCAGACCAAGACGCTCTGCCTCTTCACCAATCAGGTGCGCGACAAGATCGGCGTGATGTTCGGCAATCCCGAGACGACGCCCGGCGGCAAGGCGCTCAAGTTTTACGCCTCGGTGCGTCTGCAAGTCCAGCGCATCGGCGCCATCAAGGACCCGACCGGCGCGGTGATCGGCAACCGCACGCGCGTCAAGGTCGTCAAGAACAAGGTCGCGCCGCCCTTCACGGAAGCCGAGTTCGACATTCTTTACTCCCGCGGCATCTCGTGGGAGGGCTCGGTGCTCGACGCCGCCCTCGCGCGCAACGTCGTCACCAAGCGCGGCTCGTGGCTGAGCTTCGGCACCGAACAGATCGGCCAGGGACAGATCGCCTCGACCGAGTTCCTGCGCTCCCACCCCGAGATCGTCGCCCAGATGATCGAGAAGATCAAGGCCGAGCCCGCCCTCGCGATCGGCAAAGTCAAGCCGCCCGCCGATGACGCGGCGACGGAATGAGCCCTTCGAGGCGGGCACAACCCTTGATCCCCTTCACATGATCAGGACGAGGAGGGGTGCGGCATGTCGGCTGAAAATGAAGAACCCGGTACGGTCGCATGCCCGGCGACGCTTGACAAACTGCGGCTTTGGCCAGCGTGGCCCATGGCCGCTTCTACGCCCTCGGCGGCAAGGGGCTGCTCACGTGCTTGGCCGCCGCCGACGGCAAGAAGCTCTGGCAGCGCGATCTGGTCAGCGAACTGAAGACCCCGGTCCCGAACTGGGGCTTTTCGGGCTCGCCGCTTGTTCTGGGCGACTCGCTCATCGTCTATGCCGGGGCCGCTGGCGACAAGGGCTTCATCGCCATCGACGTGCAGACCGGGAGCACGGGCTGGGGGTTTGCCTCGACCGGGATGAACTACACCACCGCCCGCCCGATGACGCTGGCCGGGGCGGAGTGCGTGGTGTTCTGCGACGGCCGCGGGGTTCACGCGCTTTCGCCGGCCGACGGCAAGCCCCTCTGGACCTTCCGGCCGAAAGACTGGCAGGGTCCGGCCATGGTCGATCCTCAGCAGGTGTCGCCCTCAGGCGTGATCGTGTCGCTTGGCGACGGCGTTGGCCTGTCCCGGCTGGAAGTGACGAAACAGAACGGCCAGTGGCACATCGACGAAACGTGGTCGACCGATAACCTGTGCCCCGCCTTCAATGATTTTTTCGTGCTGGACGGGCAGGTCTACGGATTTAACCAGGCGCTCTTCACCTGTCTGGATGTCCACACCGGCGAGCGGAAATGGGAGGGCGGCCATTACGGATTCGGGCAGGCCGTGCTGATCAAATCATCCGCGCAGATCATTGTCGCCGCCGAAAACGGGGATGCGGTCCTGCTGCGGGCAGGGCGCCAGAGGCCCGAAGAAATCGCACGGCTGCCGGTCTTGAACGGCAAGACCTGGAATCATCCCGTCGTCGTGGGCAACCGCCTGTTCATGCGCAACGGCAAGG
Organism: bacterium; assembly: GCA_025360845.1. GTDB lineage: Bacteria > Verrucomicrobiota > Kiritimatiellia > RFP12 > UBA1067 > JAHFSX01. The sequence continues at coordinate 29,449 of JANYBJ010000085.1, read as the reverse complement.
TGGCAGTCTGCCTGATGTTGGATCCGAAGTAAGCGCGGTTGCTCTTAAAACAGCATCCGGTAAGGCGTCATGCTGGAGCAGGAGAAGCCGTGGCGGCCGTAGAAACGCCGGGCCTCGGCGTTGAGGGAGTCGGTCAGGAGCGTGATGCGCTTGTAGCCGCTGCGCCGGGCGAAATCGACCGTGTGATCGAGCAGGGCCGACCCGTAACCGCGGTTGCGGCAGGCGGGGGAGACGACCAGGTCTTCCAGCAACAGCACGTCGCCGCCACAGGCGGTGCTGACGACGACCTGGACGCTGACCATGCCGAGCACGGTTTCGTCGTCTCGAAGGACGAAGACGCGCCCGCGCTGCGGGTTGCAGACAAGCACGTTCAGAGCGGCGCGCTGCTTGACTTTGTCCGGCTTGAATTCCTGTTCCTGCTCAAAGAGCAGGGCAAGCAGTTCGCACAACGGGGAGATGTCGGAGAAGGTCGCTTCTTCGATGATCATGACAGAGCCTCGGTAAAGGGGCGGCTTGCGCAAGTTGCGGACGGGGAGCGCCGTGAGGCCGCGCCTCGCTTCGAGAACTGGCGGGGGTCGATGTTCAGATTCTTGAGCTTGTAGCGCACCATGCGCGGGGTGATGCCGATTTCGCGTGCGACGGCGCAGACGTTGCCGTTTCTCTTCTTGAGCGCCTCCAGCAGGACGACGGACTCCATCTGGCGGATGCGGCTTTTGAGTCGGGAGTCATCGGGAGAAGCGGCCGGAGCGGGGGTTGCCGGATGCAACGATTGCGGCAGGTGCTCCGGCAGCAGCAGGGTGCCCGCGCAGAGCAGCACGGCGTATTCGATGCAGTTTTCCAGTTCGCGCACGTTGCCCGGCCAGGCGTAGCCGGCCAACAGCCGAAGCGTTTCCTCCGCGACCTGCGGCTGAGGCTTGGTCATCAGGTTCGCGTACTTCTGGACGAAGTGGCCGGTCAGGACAGGAATGTCGTCCGGGCGCTCGCGCAAAGCCGGCACGTGGATCGGGAAAACGTTGATGCGGTAATACAGGTCGGCGCGGAAAGCGCCCGCCCTCATGGCCTCTTCCAAGTCGCGGTTGGTGGCCGCGATGATGCGCACGTCGGCGGTGAGCGTTTCGTTGCCGCCCACGCGTTCGAATTCCCGCTCCTGCAGCACGCGGAGCAGTTTGGCCTGCATGGCGGACGAGATCTCGCCGATCTCGTCGAGGAACAGGGTGCCGCCGAAAGCCTCCTCCAGACGCCCGATGCGGCGTGTGGCCGCGCCGGTGAAGGAGCCTTTCTCGTGGCCGAAGAGTTCGCTCTCAAACAGGTTCTCGTTGAGCGCCGCGCAGTTGACGCGTACGAAGGGCTTGCAGGCGCGCGGACTGCTGTAGTGGATCGCGGAGGCGACCAGCTCCTTGCCGGTGCCGGACTCGCCGCGGATCAGCACGGTGGTCTGGGTCGCGGCCACCTGCTGGACGCGCACCTGCACATGGCGGATGGCCTCGGAGGTTCCCGCCATCTTGCGTTTCTGGGCCTGCGTGTTCACGAGGCGGCGCAGCCGCTCATTCTCGTGCTCAAGCGTCTCCCGCGCCTGCTTCAGTTGGCGGCGGTACTGCACGTCATGCGCGATGAGCCGCGCGACGATCTCCAAAAAGGCCTTCAGCTCAGAGAGGTCGGCGGGTTCGCGCACCCCGGGGTCATCGACGGAAAGAACGCCAATGGTCTCGGACGCGAGACGAATGGGCACGCAGACAAAGCCGAGCGTCTTGCGCCACTCCGGAGAGCGTTCGAAGATCCGAGACTGGAACTCCGGCTCGTCGGCGATGCGCTGCACCACCACCGGCTTTCCGGTGGTGAGGACTTTGCCGACAATGCCTTCGCCGCGGTGATACACCGCCGAGAGCTTCGCGGGGCCGTCCACGCCTGCGGCGCCCACGACGAGGTGCTCATGATCGCTGTCGACGAGCAGGACCGTTCCACGTATCAGGCCGAGGTTTGACTCGAGGACACGCAACGTCCTCTGGAGCAATTCATCCTGGCCGGTGAAGTGTACCATTGTCTCGCAGATCTTGCGCAGGACCATCAGTTCGATTGTCCGGTCGCAGCCGCCAACCATGTGGTTACATTGCATACTAAGCACCTGTGATAAAACAAGCAGCTATTATGCCACGGGGTGATAAACGCCAAAATCGGGCGTTTTAGTCAATAAACACGGCCTTATTACTGTGATGTTCATCTGTGGTTTGACCCGGGATTGACAATTCTGTCGGGTCTTCTACGTCCGATGTGGTTGACAATTAATTCCGCACGCCAAGCAATGTGACAACCGTGTCGCCTGCTGACTTAACGTGAGAGAGGACAAAGGGTTGCGACGGGTGACGTTGTGAGGGGACCTTTTTAAGGTGACAATTATTTCCCTCCGGGCGGCGCTCGGTTCAGCCGTCGAGCCAAGCGGATTTCAGTTGGATGAATAAAAATATAACGTCTTCGCCGTCAGTGGATTATGAAGGATTTTAAGGGCTTCAGGGCTGGGCGGAAACCGGCCTTGGCACGCTTCGTGTTAAGAGAACAGGCACTTGTTTCACAACAAGTCGACGCGAGTGAACGAACAGAAAGAAGGGACACATGAGAAAGATCGCTATCTACGGGAAGGGCGGTATCGGCAAGTCCACAACCACACAGAACACCGTGGCGGGGCTGGTCGAGATGGGCAAGAAGGTCATGGTCGTCGGGTGTGACCCGAAGGCGGATTCGACACGGTTGCTGCTGGGCGGCCTCGCGCAGAGGACCGTGCTGGACACGCTGCGCGAAGAGGGCGAGGACGTGGACCTTGAGACGATTCTGAAAGACGGCTACGGAGGCGTCAGTTGTGTGGAGTCCGGCGGCCCCGAGCCGGGGGTCGGCTGCGCGGGCCGAGGCATCATCACCTCGATCACGCTGCTCGAGCAGCTCGGGGCGTACCACGAGTCGCGCCATCTCGACTACGCGTTTTACGATGTGTTGGGCGACGTGGTGTGCGGCGGGTTCGCGATGCCCATCCGCGACGGCAAGGCGCAGGAGATCTACATCGTCGTTTCGGGCGAGATGATGGCCATGTATGCGGCGAACAACATCTGCAAGGGAATCGTGAAGTACGCCGACACGGGAGGGGTGCGCCTGGGTGGTCTGATCTGCAACAGCCGCAAGGTGGACAACGAGCGCGAGATGATTGAGGAGTTGGCTAAAGCCATCGGCACGCAGATGATCCACTTTGTGCCGCGCGACAACATGGTGCAGCGCGCCGAGATCAACCGCAAGACGGTGATCGAGTTCGAGCCCACGCACCCGCAGGCGGATGAGTACCGGACGCTGGCGCGGAAGATCGACCAGAACAAGATGTTCGTGATTCCGAAGCCGCTGACGATGGAGGAACTGGAGAAGCTGCTCGTCACTTTCGGCATCGCGAACTAAGGTAACAAAAAGGAACACACCCATGATCATGATCAAAGCGATCATCCGTCCGGAAAAGGCGGATGCGGTACTGGAGGCCTTGTTGGAGGCCGGCTATTCGGCTGTGACCAAGATCCCGGTTTTCGGGCGCGGCAAGCAGCGGGGCCTGAAGGTTGGCGAAGTGCATTACGACGAGCTGCCCAAAGAGATGCTGCTCTTCGTCGTGCCGGACGCGGACAAGGATTTCGTGCTGAAAGCCGTGCTGGAGGCGGCGCGTACGGGGCCGGGGCACTTCGGTGACGGCAAGGTCTTTGTTCTGCCCGTGGAAGAGGTTTACACCATCAGCTCAGGCATCAAAGAAGTCTGAGGGGAGGCTGTCCCATGAAGCAAGTTATGGCAATCATCCGCATCAACAAGATCAACGCCACCAAAAAGGCGCTGAATGATGTCGGGATCACTTCGTTCTCGGCGACAGGGCGGGTGCTTGGCAGAGGCAAGGGACTCGTCGACTACCGGTTGTTGGACGGCGCGAAAGCGGGGCATACCGAGGCGATCGCCCAACTTGGACAGGGGCCGCGCCTGGTGCCCAAGCGCCTGCTCACGGTGGTTGTCTCAGACGACTGGGCGGCACGCACGGTGAAGGCGATCATCGAAGCCAATCAGACGGGCAATCCCGGCGACGGGAAGATCTTCGTGATGCCGGTGTTTGAGGCCATCCGCGTCCGCACAGGCGAGAAGGCTGAAGGCGCTTCCGGCGGCACGGTCCTCGACTCATCAGGAGGTTTACCATGAACATGATCACCAAAATCCCGGAGGCCGCCGCAGTCAAGGCGGAGATCCTTGAGAAGTATCCCGCCAAGGTCGCGAAGAAGCGCAGCAAGTCCATGGTCGTCAACGATCCCGCTACCGTGCCGGTCGTTCAGGCCAACGTGCGCACGATCCCCGGCATCATCTCGCAGCGTGGCTGCTGCTACGCCGGCTGCAAGGGCGTGGTGCTCGGCCCGACGCGCGACATCATCAACATCACTCACGGGCCCATCGGTTGCGGCTTCTACTCGTGGCTTACGCGCCGCAACCAGACCGACCCCGGCGAGGTCGGTCCGGACGGCGAGAACTTCATGATGTATTGCTTCTCCACCGACATGCAGGACGAGAACATCGTCTTCGGCGGCGAGAAGAAGCTGCGTGCGGCCATCCAGGAGGCTTACGACATTTTCCACCCCAAGGCGATCGCGGTCTTCGCGACCTGCCCGGTCGGCCTGATCGGCGACGACATCCACGCCATCTCCCGCGAGATGAAGGAGAAGTTCGGCGACTGCAACGTCTTCGCCTTCTCCTGCGAAGGCTACAAGGGCGTCAGCCAGTCGGCGGGCCACCACATCGCCAACAACCAGATCTTCAAGCACGTGATCGGACGCGGCAACACAAGGCCTGACGGCAAGTACGTGATGAACATGCTGGGCGAGTACAACATCGGCGGCGACGCTTTCGAACTGGAACGCTTGTTGGAGAGTTGCGGCATCACGCTGAATGCGACCTTCAGCGGCAACTCCACGATCGGCGCCTTCGAGAACGCCCACATGGCCGACCTGAACGTGGTGATGTGCCACCGCTCGATCAATTATGTCGCGGACATGATCGAGAAGAAGTACGGAATCCCCTGGTTCAAGGTGAACTTCATCGGGGCCGAGTCCACCGCGAAGTCGCTGCGTAAGATCGCGCAGTACTTCGAAGACCCGGCGCTGGCCGAGCGCGTCGAGAAGGTCATTGCCGAAGAGATGGCTGCGGTCAAGGATGCGTCCGACGAGATCCGCCCGCGCACCGAAGGCAGGCTGGCGATGCTCTTCGTCGGCGGTTCCCGCGCCCACCACTACCAGGACCTCTTCCGCGAGCTGGGCATGAAGAGCATCGCCGCCGGCTACGAGTTCGCCCACCGCGACGACTACGAGGGCCGCCGCGTGCTGCCCACGATCCAGGTGGATGCGGACAGCCGCAACATCGAGGAGCTGCATGTGGAGGCGGACCCGGCACACTATGCGCCGCGCAAGTCCACGGACGAGATGGAGACGCTTGTCCAACACGGCTATGAGTTCAATGACTACGATGGCATGATGACCGAGATGGAGAAGGGCTCGCTTGTGATCGACGACATCTCGCACTACGAGATGGAGCGGCTCATCGAGACCTATCACCCGGCCGTGTTCTGCGCGGGCATCAAAGAGAAGTACTGTGTGCAGAAAATGGGAGTGCCCATGAAGCAGTTGCACAGCTACGACTACGGCGGCCCCTACGCCGGTTTCAAAGGCGCGATCAACTTCTACCGCGACATCGACCGCATGGTCAATGCCAAGGTCTGGAAGCTCATCCGCCCGCCGTGGCTGGACACGCCGCAGATCACGGCGGAGTTCGCATCCGCCTGACGAGGGCGGTCCATGGAATCGGCAGAATCGATTTAATCGATTGATTCGAATCCATCGATTCTCCCGACCAACCTATTCCCAAAAGAAGGAGCTCCCCATGTTATTACGACACACACCGACAGAGATCAAAGAGCGCGAGGCCTTGACCGTGAACCCGGCCAAGACCTGCCAGCCGATCGGCGCGATGTATGCGGCCTTGGGCATCCACGGCTGCATGCCGCACAGCCACGGTTCACAGGGCTGCTGCTCGTATCACCGCAGCGCGCTGACCCGCCACTACAAAGAGCCGGTCATGGCCGGCACCAGCTCCTTCACCGAAGGCGCGTCCGTGTTCGGCGGCCAGGCCAACCTGCTCTCCGCGATCGACACGCTCTTCACGGTTTACAACCCCGAAATCATCGCGGTGCATACCACCTGCCTTTCCGAAACCATCGGCGACGATCTCAACCAGATCGTCGGCAAGGCGCAGGAGGACGGCCTGATCCCGCCGGGCAAGCGCGTGATCTACGCCAGCACACCGAGCTACGTCGGTTCGCACGTCACCGGCTTCTCCAACATGGTCAAGGGCATCGTGCGCGGCCTGCCGGTGAAGTCCGCGGCTAAGAGTGACACGATCAACATCATCCCTGGCTGGGTCGAACCTTCCGACATGCGCGAGATCAAGCGCCTGGCCAAGGAGATGGGCGTGCCGGTCACGGTCTTCCCGGACACCTCGGGCGTGCTCGACAGCGCCATGACCGGGCATCACGAGATGTACCCCAAAGGCGGCACGCCGGTCGCGGATATCGTGGCGGCGGGAGCTAACAAGCACACGCTGGCGCTGGGCGCGTTCGCCTCGGAGGAGGGCGCCAAGGCCTTGGAGGTCAAGTGCGGCGTGCCGTTCACCACGCTCGACCTGCCGATCGGCATCGCCGCCACAGACCGCTTCATCCAGAAGCTGAGCGACGTTTCGGGCAAGCCGGTGCCGGAGAGCATCGCGGACGAGCGCGGCCGTTTGGTCGATCTGATCACCGACATGCAGCAGTACTTCTGGGGCAAGCGCGTGGCGCTGTGGGGCGACCCGGATCAGCTCGTGGCGCTCTCGGAGTTCCTGTGCGACATCGATATGCGGCCGGTCTACGTCGTCAGCGGCACGCCGGGAAAGGCCTTCGCGGAAAAAATGAAGAAGATCCTCGCGGATATCCCCGAGGCGAAGTGCAAGAACGGCGCGAGTGCGGACATGTTCCTGATACACCAGTGGATCAAGAACGGCAAGGTGGACTTGCTGCTGGGCAACACCTACGGCAAGTACATCGCCCGCGACGAGGCCACGCCCTTTGTGCGCGTCGGGTTCCCGATCCTGGACCGCGTGGGGCACAGCTACTTCCCGCTGGTGGGATACGCGGGCGCCATCCGGCTGCTGGAGCGGATCCTCAATGCGCTGCTGGATCACAAGGACGCCACCTGTCCCGAAACCCAGGTGGAGCTGACGATGTAAGGTAACCATGACCACTGCCATCTTAGAAAAACGCCGCGCGCAGGTCGCCACCGTCAAGGACGGCAAGGCCTCCATCGCCTGCGCCAAGCCGAGCCTCTCCGGCTCGGTGAGCCAGCGCGCGTGCGTCTTCTGCGGCTCGCGCGTGGTGCTCTACCCCATTGTGGATGCCGTGCATCTCGTCCACGGTCCTGCGGGCTGCGCCGCTTACACGTGGGATATCCGCGGCACAGTCTCTTCGGGACCCGAGTTGCATCGGCTCAGCTTCACCACCGACCTGCGCGAGCGGGACGTGATCTTCGGAGGCGCCGAGAAGCTCGAGCGCGCTCTGCGCGTGCTGATCGCCCGCTATACCCCCAAGGCCGCCTTTGTTTATGCCACCTGCATCGTCGGCGTCATCGGCGACGATGTCGATGGCGTCTGTAGGAAAATCGCCGTCGAGACAGGCATCCCAGTTCTGCCTGTGCGTTCCGAGGGTTTCCGCGGCTCGAAGAAGGACGGCTATGCCGCGGCCTGCGACGCGCTGGCAGGCCTGATCGGCACGCTCGAACCCGCCGAGCCAGTGCCGCCCTACAGCATCAATATCCTCGGCGACTTCAACCTCGCCGGAGAACTCTGGATCTTGGAGGAGCACTACCGCCGCATGGGTGTCAATATCCTCACCCGGATCACCGGCGACGGCCGCGTGGACGATATCCGCCGCGCCCATCATGCCAAGCTCAACGTGGTGCAATGCTCGGGCTCCATGACCACGCTGGCGAATCACATGAAAGAGACCTATGGCGTGCCCTTCAAACAGGTCTCTTATTTCGGCATCGAGGACATGTCCGCCGCGCTCTACGACGTGGCCGCGTTCTTCGGCGATCCCGTCCTTCACGAGAAGGCCGCCGCGCTGGTGCGCGACGAAGTCACCCGCCTGCTCCCGCTGATCGAGTCCTATCGCGCGCGGCTGACCGGCCGCAAGGCTGTCATCTATGTCGGCGGCGCGTTCAAAACCATTTCGCTCATCAAGGCGCTGCGGCTGCTCGGCATCGAGACCGTCGTCGCGGGTTCCCAGACCGGACGCCCCGAGGACTACGACACCATCGCCGGGCTGTGCAATCCCGGCACCATTATCGTGGATGACTCCAACCCCGTCGAACTCAGCACCTTCGCCCGTGAACGCGGTGCGGATCTCTTCATCGGCGGCGTCAAGGAGCGTCCGATCGCCTTCAAGATGGGTATGGCCTTCTGCGACCACAACCACGAGCGCAAGCTGCCGCTCGCCGGCTTCGAAGGCATGAAAAACTTTGCCGAGGAGGTCTACGCCAGCCTCATGACGCCCGTCTGGGGCTTCGTGCGGAATCCGAGGAAAGGCGGTGCCGCATGAGCGACGCGGTCACGGTCAACCCCTGCAAAGTGTGCGCCCCGCTTGGGGCCTGCGTGGCGTTCCGCGGCGTGGAGGGCTGCGTCCCGCTCATTCACGGCTCGCAAGGCTGCGCCACCTACATCCGGCGCTATACCATCAGCCACTTTCGCGAGCCCATGGACATCGCCTCCAGCAGTTTCGCCGAGTCTGCCACGGTCTTCGGCGGCAGTTCACTCTTCAGCACCGGGCTCGACAACCTCATCCGGCAGTACAAGCCCGCCGCCATCGGCGTCTGCACCTCCTGCCTGAGCGAGACCATCGGCGACGACGTGGCGCTCTTCCTGCGCGAATACGTGGCTTCCCGCAAGGACGTGGCGCTGCCCGCGCTGATCCGGGCCTCCACGCCGAGCTACAAGGGCACGCACATGGACGGCTTTCACGCCGCCGTGCGTGCGATCCTCTCCTGCATCGTCAAGGCGAAGGGCGCGACCGTCGCGAACCAAGTCAACCTTCTGCCGGGCTTTGTCTCGCCTGCCGACCTGCGCTATTTCAAAGAGCTGCTCGCGGACTTCGGCCTGGACGGCATCCTTGTGCCGGACTACTCCGAGACCTTGGACGGGCCCTCTTGGGACGAGTACCACCGCCTGCCCGAGGGCGGAACGTCCGTTGAACGGATCGCTTCTTCTGCCAATTCCGCCGCCACGCTACAGCTTGGACGCTCGCTGCGCGCTGGCGGCGGCGCTTGGTTGGAGCAAACCTTCGGCACCCCGTGCCGCCGTCTAGGCCTGCCGATCGGGCTGCGTGAGAGCGACGCTTTCTGCGACGCGCTGAGCGAAATCAGCGGACATCCCTTGCCAGAGATCCACGCACGTGAGCGCGGCCGCTTGCTCGACAGCTACGTGGATGGGCACAAGTACCTCTTCGGCAAGCGCGCGGTGGTCTACGGCGAGGAGGACCTGGTCGTCGGTATCGCCTCCTTGCTCAACGAGATCGGCATCAACCCCGTGCTGTGCGCCTCCGGCGGCATGGACGAAGCGTTCAAGGAGCAGGTGCTGGCTGTGACCGGCGATGCGCAGCGGCTTTTTCCCGGCGAGATGGAGGTGTTGTCCGACACCGACTACGACACGATTTTCGCACGGGCCGAAGCACTGAAGCCCGACCTCATCATCGGCAGCAGCAAAGGCTACAAGATGGCCCGCAAGCTGGGCGTGCCGCTCGTGCGGGTCGGGTTTCCGATCCACGACCGCATCGGCGGGCAGCGCCAGTTGCACGTCGGCTACCGCGGCACGCAGAACCTGTTCGACCTGATCTGCAACGCGCTGATGCAAGCCAAGCAGGACACCTCGCCGATTGGATTCATGTATGTTTAAAGGAGAATGGAGAACGCGCCATGAACAACAACGCAGAACGCCATCCGTGTTTCAACCATGGTTCAGCCGGCAAATACGCGCGCATCCATTTGCCGGTCGCGCCGGAGTGCAACATCCAGTGCAACTACTGTAACCGCAAGTGCGACTGCGTCAACGAGAGCCGCCCCGGCGTGACGAGCGCGGTGCTCTCGCCCGAAGAGGCGCTGCGCTATCTCGGCCGCGTCAAGGAGAAGGCCCCGCACTTGGCTGTGGCGGGCATCGCCGGTCCCGGCGATCCGTTTGCCGACCCGGCCCGCACGCTCAAGACGCTGGAACTGATCCATGCGGCGCATCCGGACCTGATCTTCTGCCTCTCCTCCAACGGCCTCAACCTCTACGACCACATCGACCGGCTGGCGGAACTGGGCGTCACGCATGTGACGATCACGGTCAATGCGGTTGATCCCGTGATCGGCGCAAAGACCTACGCTTGGGTGCGCCACAAGAAGCGTGTGCTGCGCGGGGTCGAGGCGGCTCAGGCGCTGCTCGACGAGCAACTGCGCTGCATTCCCAAGCTGAAGTCCGCAGGCATGCTGGTCAAGGTCAACAGCATTCTGCTGACCGGCATCAATGAGGACCACATTCCGGAAGTCGCCAAGCGGGTCAAGTCGCTGGGGGCCGACATCATGAACGTCATCCCGGTGCTGATCACGGAGGACACCGCCTTCGCGGAGATGATACCGCCCAGTTCAAGCCTCACCGACAGCGTGCGTGCCGAAGTGGCAAAGGACATCATGCTCATGTCCCATTGCCGGCGCTGCCGGGCGGATGCGGTCGGGCTGCTGGGCAAGGACGATCCGGCGTTACACGCCGAGCTGGACCGTGTGGTGGCGGAGCGCACCTGGATCGTGCCGGGACGCCCGTATGTGGCGGTGGCCACGCACGAGCGCCTGCTGGTCAACGGCCATTTGGGTGATGCAAAAGAGATACACCTCTTCGAGAAGCGCCCAGACGGGCGTTACGGCTGTGTCGGCGTGCGCAAGATGCCGGAGCCCGGACTCGGCGACAACCGCTGGCGCGCCGTGGCCGCCATCCTGCGCGACTGCAGCGCGATCCTCGTGTCGGACGCGGGCTCAAAACCCGAAGAGGTCTTGGCTGAAGAGGGGCTGCTGCTGGTGCGCGGTTCAGGCCTGATCGACGCCTGCCTCAACGCGATCTACTCGGGCGGGGATCTCAAGAGAATTGAGCCCGCCCACGCGCGCCAGTGCGGCGGCGGCGGTAACAAGTGTGGCGGCAACGGCATGGGCTGTTGCGCTTAGAAAAGAAAAACATCGATTGATTCGGATCAATCGAATCGACTGAGCCGATTCCCACGAATAAGGAGAAATGACATGCAAAAGCCAACCTATCACATGCTCGTCTGCAACTCGTTCCGCATGGCGGGAGCACCGCAGGGCGTTTGCCGGACCAAAGGCAGCGGCAGTCTCATGCAGACGCTCGAAGAGGAAATCCTCGAACGCGGCCTGGACGCGATCGTGACCTCGGCCGGCTGCCTCAAAGTCTGCGACCGCGGCCCGGCCATGGTCATTTATCCTCAGAACCTCTGGTACGGCAACGTGACCGTAGTGGCGCTCACCGAGATTCTCGACGCGCTCGAGGCTGGCGAGCCTTGCGTGAAATACCTGATTGCGTGAAGGACGACGAACGTTGACGGCCTGAAGAGGGCGCAAAAATTTTCAAGAGGCAAAGCCGAAGCATTTGGTTATAATAGGACATCTTTTCACGTATAAGGATGTTCTAACGCCTATGAAACTTACAGCCGACCAGCTCCGCGACACGTACCTCAAGTTCTTCGAATCCAAGGGCCACGCCGTCATCTCCGGCGCGTCGCTGATCCCGGAGAACGACCCGACCGTGCTCTTCACTACGGCGGGTATGCATCCGCTCGTGCCCTTCCTGCTGGGCGAGCCGCATCCGGCGGGCCGGCGACTGACCGACGTGCAGAAGTGCGTGCGCACCGGCGACATCGAGGCCGTGGGTGACTCCTGCCACCTGACCTTCTTCGAGATGCTCGGCAACTGGTCGCTCGGCGACTATTTCAAGAAAGAGGCCATCACGTGGTCGTACGAGTTTCTCACCAAGGAGCTGGGCTTTTCGCCCGACCAGCTCAGCGTCACGGTCTTCGAGGGTGAGGGCCATGTGCCGCGCGACGTCGAGTCCGCCGCGATCTGGAAGAGCCTCGGCATCCCCGAGTCGCGCATCTACGCGCTGCCGAAGGACGACAACTGGTGGGGCCCGGCCGGCGCCACCGGCCCGTGCGGACCCGACACCGAGATGTTCATCGACACCGGCAAAGAGGCTTGCGGCAAGATCTGCCGCCCCGGCTGCCACTGCGGTAAGTACATCGAGATCTGGAACGATGTCTTTATGCAGTACAACAAGACGGCTGACGGCACCTACGAGCCGCTCAAGCAGAGCAACGTCGACACCGGTATGGGCGTCGAGCGCACCATCTGCATGATGAACGGCTACGCGACCGTCTACGAGACCGAACTCTTCGCGCCGCTCATGGCGAAGATCAAGGAGCTCTCCACCTCGCGGCCCGACAACGAGGAGATCGCCGTGCGTGCGGAGCGCATCATCGCCGACCACATGCGCACCTCGGTCTTCGTCCTCGGCGACCCCAAAGGCGGCGTCAAGCCCGGCAATGTCGGCGCGAACTACGTGTTGCGCCGCCTCATCCGCCGCTCCGTGCGCTACGCCAAGCTGCTCGGCATCGGCACGGGCTATACCCGCGCCCTCGCCGAAATCGTCATCGGAAACTACAAGCACGTCTACCCCGAGTTGGAGAAGAACCGCGAGACCGTCATCACCGAGCTTGTGACCGAGGAGGAGCGCTTCGAGAAGACCCTCGCCGCCGGACAGAAGGAGTTCGACAAGGTTGCGGACGCGCTCAAGCTGCACGGCCAGCCCACGCTCTCCGGACGCACCGCCTTCAAGCTCTACGACACCTACGGCTTTCCTCTGGAGTTCACCGAGGAGCTGTGCCTGGAGCAAGGCCTCGCCGTGGACCGCGCAGGTTACGAAGAGGCTTTCAAAAAGCATCAGGAGACCTCCAAGCAGGGCGACGCGACGTTCAAGGGCGGCCTGGCCGACAACACGGTCGCCACCACGCGCCTGCACACCGCCACGCATCTGTTGCACCGGGCGCTCCAGCATGTGCTCGGGCCGCACGCGCTTCAGAAGGGCTCGAACATCACGCCCGAACGCCTGCGCTTCGACTTCTCGCACCCCGAGAAGATGACGCCCGAGCAGATCCAGCAGGTCGAGGATATCGTCAACGAGCAGATCAAGCGCAACCTGCCGGTCACAGTGACGACCATGACCATCGAAGAGGCCAAGGAACATGGCGCCACCGCACTCTTCGCCGCCAAATACGGCGAGCAGGTCAAGGTCTATGCCATGGGCGACTTCTCGAAGGAGGTCTGCGGCGGTCCGCACGCGGTCGCCACCGGCGAGCTGGGCGGCTTCAAGATCCAGAAGGAGGAGTCCTCCTCGGCCGGCGTCCGCCGCATCAAAGCCGTGATCATGAACGTGGTGTGAGGCGCGGGCCATGGGCGAGCAGGAGCAACAACATCGGACGGATCAGTCGGATCCGTCCGATTCTTCATTCTCCCGCCACAACCTCCCTTGCGCGCACATTGCTTCTTCTCTGTTCTCATCCACCCTTCAGCCGCTTAGCCAAATCCGACACCGGCCTAAAGATCATGGCCTTGCCGCGACTTGACTGGCTCAGCAACCCGAGGTCCTTGAGCCCCAGCAAGTCTGCACGGGCGGTCGCGTAGGCGACGCCGCTGAAGTCCTGATGCCCCTTGATTGAGATGTCGCGGTGCGGATGCTTGAGCGCTTCGGCGATGATCGCCTGCTGACGCTGATTAAGCCCCGGGAATTGAGTCAGCCGCCCTTCGACTGCCTGCAACTCGCGCAGTCTCCTCGCCACCTCGTCGTTCAAATCCCCAATGGCCTGACGCATCACATCCGTCTGGTGCCGGATGAAGTAGGTCAGGTCGTTGCCGTCGGTCTCAGTGTACATAAAGGCCCGTGCGTACTTGGCGCGTGCCTTGTTGATAATATTTGAGATCGAGACATACTCGAATAGGTCATAGCCTTGGTTCAACAAGAACCAGTACATGAGCGCCCGTGCCGTCCGCCCGTTTCCATCCACAAAGGGATGGTCGTACGCCAGCCAGAAATGGAGCATGATCGCCCGGAGTATGGGAGAAATGAACGTGCCGGGAGTCGCCTGCACCCCCTCATTCGCGAATGCGCAAAGCGAAACCATGCGGAGCGGGAGTTCCTCCGCTGGCGGTGGCTCATGAACGACCAATCCTTCAGGATCAACAACGTGGACGGGCTCTTCAGAAGTCCTGTACCGCCCGGCGGCAGACGGGTTATCGAGCGTGCCCTCCGTCAGAATGCGATGAAGCTCGAATATGACGTCAGATGTCAGCGGGTGACTTTTGATCCGCATGATCGTTTGCATGGCCCGATAGTTATTGCAGATCATGCGCTCGCTCTTGTCGCGTGGCGAACGCCCGGATTGGATCATGGCTTCAGCCACCGCCCGAGTGGTCACCGCGCCTTCAAGTTGGCTGGAAGTAATGGCCTCCTGCAGCATAGGCGTTGCAAGATGCCTTGCTCGGATGCGCTGCAGCACATCTTGCACGCCAGGTTTGACACCTGACCGACCCGCACCCGACCCAATTCCATCCAGAACTTCAAGAATCATGTTTGGCATCGAGTACCTGAAAGGATCACCTTTCTTGTCTCGCAACGGAATCCTGCAATAGGTACACCTTCGACACAGTTTAAGCGCCAACCACCACGCCTCATGCGAATAACCGCGGGGAGCTGGTTTTCGCCGCAACTCGTCCCAGTGCAGATAATTCGGATCCGATTGGGGCACGCCAATTTTCAGAAGGAACTCAGGCAAAGGCATGCTTTCCGCTAAGCGCTTCATCAAATCGTCATAATCCGGCGGACGGGCTGGTATCTTCACAAGGCCTCCTAAAGTTATTATCAACTTCTCATATTTTGATATTCAGGTAAAGCCTGATTATCAATTTGATAGTTTCTGATAATAACTGATAGATGACGCCCATGCCGATCCAGCAGGTCGAGGGGACATCGGCAACGAGCAGGCCGGACCGGCAACTGAACCGATGGCCTGACAGCGTGCTCGCCTCAACTCGCGGCCCGTTCGGCTTCGGCCCGCGCCGGACCCGGGGCGTAAACGGGGTCTTTCGGCACCCCGAAGGCGAGCACCCCCAAGCTCTGCTCAAGGGCGGCCCCGAGTCCGAACGCCTCCGCGCCGTTGAGCACGATGCGCACGCGGAGCGCCGGATCGGACTCGGCCTTGCCCCGTCGCGACACGTCGAGCGCCAGGCCCGGATACGGCTCGGTCTGGCGGGTCAGGTTGATGATCGTGGTCATGTTGCGGCTGTCGTGATACAGCCCCTTGCCGTCCGCAATGGACGAGGCCTGCCCGCGGAAGACCAGCAGCATCTGGCAGAGGTCGCCGAAATTGAGCTTCACGGTGACACGGTTCTGCCAGTCGAAAGTGGCGTGCTCGCGGTTGCCTTGTCCGACTGATCCCGTGGCCACGCTCTTCTGCTGCGCGAGGGTCAGAAAGACCGCGCCGTCCCGGTCTCCGCAGGCCGGGACGACCTCGAAGCGTGCCGCGCTGCCGGTCCCCTTGCCGTTCGCGTGGTAGAACGAGAGTCGCGGCCGGTAGGCGCGGAAAGACGTGTCGTCCTCGTTTGTCTTCTGTACGGCCGCCGGGTTGTTCGTGTCACTGTTCATGTCTGTCTCCTCACTTGATGGTGGTGTGGCGTCTCACGATCCGTTCGTGAAAACAGCGCAACCATAGCACATGCGGAAGGCTGAGGTGTCGCCCGCCAGGCGACATTTTCTAGTCACACCATGAGAACCGGCTGGCCGAACGCGTACAGCGCGTCGTTGACCAGAAAAAGGTCGTGTTCGCCGCGCTCGACGAAGAAACGGACGATCAGGTCAAAGGGCGTGCTGCCGGAGAGCGCGAAGCCTGCGGAAGACAGAAGCTCCTGCGTCTCTTCCAGCGAGAGGCGCAAAGCCAGCGCGAAGGCGATCACGGTCGTCTTTTTGGGCTGGTAGTTCGGGTCGCTCCTGATCTTCGAGAACAGCTTGCGGTCAACGTGCGCGCGCTTGTAGATTTCGACCTCGCTCAGGCCGCTCGCCCGGATGAGTTGCAGCAGCCGCCGCGAGAACGGGACGCCCGCCTGCGCGAGATAGACGGCCAGTTCCGCAGGCGGCTCGCAAACGTAAGGTGCGGCCACGGCGTCCTCCGGCACCTTCCGTTCGGCGAGATAGGCGCGGAGCGCGGCCAAAGTGTCCGCATCCAAGCGCGAAGGTCGCGGCCCGGTCCGGCGACGTTTGGTTGTTCCGTAAAACACCTGATTCCTTTCTTTGCGTGAACGAAGACACCCTCTTGAGGACCTTCTGCGACCCTAACCGGATTACATTATGCGAGACCGATCAAAACGTGGCAAGCACGGTTTTCGGCGCGGCGAGTTTCCAGTTTCCAGATTCTTCCCGACTCTGCTAAGCTGTTCACATGAAGAACAAGAACATCGCGTTGCTGATCGACTGCGAGAACACCAGCCGCGAGGCGGTGGAACCGGTGCTGAACGAGCTGGCCAAGTACGGGGTCGTCAACATCCGCCGCGCCTACGGCGACTGGAAGAGCGCCGAGCTAAAGCACTGGGAGCGGCACTCCCTGCTCTTCGCGCTCAAGCCCGTCCAGCAGTTCGGCTACACCAAAGGGAAAAACGCCACCGACGCGGCCATGATCATCGACGCGATGGACATCCTCTATACCAACGAGGTTGACTGCTTTGCGGTGATGAGCAGCGACAGCGACTTCACGCCGCTGGTCGTCCGCCTGCTGGAGAGCGGCAAGGAGGTGTTCGGCTTCGGCGAGAAGAAAACCCCCGACCCTTTCGTCAAGGCCTGCTCGCAGTTCATCTTCACCGAGGACCTGATCTCCGCCGCCCGCGAGCGCGACGAGGAGCCTGCCGATGCGGCCGCCGCCAAGCCCAAGGCGGCTGCCGCCAAGCCTGCCCAGAAAACCAAAAACGAGCTTCGCGGTGACACCGGCCTGGTCCACCTGCTCCGCCTCGCCTGCGAGAACACGGCAGGCGACGACGGCTGGTCGCACATGAGCGCCGTCTCGCAGTACATCACCAACCAGAAGTCCTACTCGCCGGTCAACTATGGCTTCAAAAGCTGGAGCAAGCTCATCCAGGCCACCGACCTGTTTGACTTCGACCTGCGCAGCGGCACCGCGATGTACATCCGCGACAAGCGCAAGAAGGCGATAGCTGACAAGAAATAACACCCCGGATAAGAGCGCGCCTATGAATAACACGATACGTTCCGCAGTTGCCATCTGGATGTCAGCCGGCATCGTTTGGGGTCAGACGCCGCTTTTGAAAACCGAGGAAATCCGCGTGCGTGACCCTTTTATCTATGCGAGTCAGAAGACCGCCACCTATTATCTCTACGTCCAAGCCGAGAACCGCGCGGGCAGCGGCTTCCAGGGCGTCGAGGTTTACACCAGTAAGAACCTCGCGGAGTGGACTGCGCCGCGCCCTGTTCTCACGCTGCCCAAAGACTCGGGAGTGGCGATGGTCTGGGCGCCGGAGATGCACGCGTTCAACAACGCCTATTATCTCTGACCTGTACAAGAGCCCCAAGAGCGGCAAGCTCTTCATGATCTGGTCCACGTTCATTCCCGGCAAAGAGTACTGCGTTCTGCTGGCCCGCTCGGAGTCGGGCCTCATCGCCGGACCTTGGAAGAAGCACGCGCCGATCTACACCATGAACGGCGGCCACGGCATGATCTTCACGTCCTTCGACGGCAGGCTCCTGCTGGCGCTGCACCAGCCCAACACGGAACCTCTGGAGCGCCTGCGCCTGATTGAGCTCATCGACGACGGCACAACCCTGCGCACGCGGGAGCCCGGCCGGTAAAGCGGAACGGTCATCCGCCCGTCCGCCACACCCCGGGGGTGCAGCCGTAGCGCTGCATGAACACGCGGGCGAAATAGTTGGCGTGCGGGAAGCCGACCTGCCGCGCGATTTCCGCAACCGCCGTGCCGGGCGCTTCCCGCAGCCGGCGGGCGGCTGACTCCAGCCGCACGCCGAGCAGGTGGCACGCGGGCGACTCGCCGGTCACCAGTTGGAAATGGCGCGTGAAATGCGTCACGCCGAGCCCGCAGGCCTCGGCCATGCTCCGCACGCTCCAGGGCTCGGCCAGCCGCGCGTGCAGCTCCTCCAGAAAAAGCCGGACGCTGCGCGAGGCGTCGGTCAGCGCGGGACTGAACCGGACCGGGCGCGACTCGAACAGGTCGAACAGCTCCAGCAGCAGCGCGTTCACCGCCACGACGACCCGCGAGCCGCGGTGCGGCGCGTCCGGCTCCTTGGCGATCCGCACCAGACGTCCGAAGACCTCGGTAAGCGCTTCGGGAACCGGGCGGATCGCATCCTCGTTCTGCCGCAGCGACCGCGTCAGAAAGGCGACTTCGCTTTTCGACAGCACCACCCACGGGGGCCATTCCCACTCCTGGTGCGGATGTCGCATGCCCACGTCGAGGATCAGCCAGCCCACCTTGCCGGGAGCGAAGACCGGGCTGCCGACGGAGTGGACTTGCCACGGGCGGGTCACCATCAGCTCGCCCGGCCGCAAGACATACGGCTTGCCCTCCACCGTCACCGGCGTCTCGCCCTGCAGCGACATCGTCAGCTCGACGCCCTCGTTACGGTGCGGCGGCAGCCCCTGGTGCTGCTCGCCGAGCGTTTTCCAGAAACCCAGCGAGCAGACCCCGGGCGCCTCGTCCGCCTTCAGCGGCATACCGGGATAGCTGTGGCGGCTCAGCGCGTATAACTCCATCTCGCCGGCTTCCACCGCGCGTGTCAGCGGCAGGCAGTCATCCGCGCGATGGATCTCGTTTCCGTTCCGGTACCGTATCGTCTGCATGGCAACCTCATGTTTTGCCTAAAGATGGTTGCGCTGAAAAAGTCGGCGGCTGGTGTTGGATCGAACGAAAACGCCCTCACGGGCGCACTACTAACGGATGTGAAGCGTTCGTAGTGACGCCGTAAGGCGTTGGCTGTTGACTTTTTCAGCGCAATCCAAAGATAACACATGTCCCCGTGACTGTCCAAAAAAGACGTCCCGCCCGGCGGGCAATTTCATCTGCGCATTCACCTGGAGGGCGAGACTCTGTCGTGCCGCCGGGCAAAACGTTCTGCGGCTCGTGAGGACACTCGCCCTCCATTTCCAGCTTCGGCTTTCTCCTGCGACAAAAGGATTAGTGCCTTACGGCTTCGTAACAGTGATAAAAAGAACGTTGTTGCCCCCTCCCTCGCCCTCTGGGAGAGGGTCGGGGTGAGGGTTGCGGGCTCCGCCCGCGTTAGAAAATACAAATCAGGGTTCCTTTTCTGGGTGGATAGCGCACCGGTTCCGCTGTGACGGCAGGACCTGTTCCCATCTCGTTGTAACCCCGGACGGCGTAGGTGTAGGTCGCTCCGATCACACCCGTGGTGTCCGTGAACGTGGTGCCTGCAACGCGTCCGAGCTCTTGCGGCTGGCCGCCCGCCGCCGTGCGGTACACGGCGTACCCGTCCGCGCCCACGACCGGCTGCCACGACAGCGCGACTTTCGCTTCGCCGGGCGTCAGCAAGAGCCCCGCCGGTACCGCGGTCACGGCCGTCGCGCGGACCTCGAGCGCGGCGAGGAGCGGGATCTGGTTGACACCCGTCAAGAGCACGGCAATCTGACCCAGCCCGTCGGCCGTGACCGTAAACTCGGGCGCAACGGCGCGGTTGACCGCCCCGGCGGCCCATCCTGCATCGAAATCCGCGTTGACGGTCTGGCTGTTGACGGCGATGTTGATCCGCCTTCCGCCAACAGCCGGGAAGTAGGTCTCGGCAAAATGCAGGCGCAACCGGTAACTCGCTCCCGCATGCAGCGCGGTGAACAGGAAACTCAGCGGATCGTTATAATATTGCTGCTGATAAACCGCCAGCGGGGCCGCGCCCGACGCGCCCGTGCGGTCAATCGCAGTGGCAACCGTGTAAGGATTGCCCCCGCTCTGCAAGAACCCGAACGGCGGCACAAAATGCAGGAGGTTCCCGCTGCCCATCCAGACGGAATAGCGGTTGGGGATGAAGCGCGGCAGTTCCGCTCCCGGCGCGTGGGTCTCAGGCGTCACGCTGTCAGTCCTGACCACATAGCGGTAGCTCTTGTTGGTCTCCAAACCGGTTTCGGGAGTATCCCACCACAGGTTGCGGCTGTAGGGCATTGACCCGACCGACGTGTAGACGCCGTCGGCCACATCGGCCCGCCAGACCGTGCCGGAATAGGTGGCGGTGTTGCTGACGCGCGACTTCAGCTCCGCAACCGCCTCCCAGGTGTTGGAGACCGTCACCGGCAGCTCCCCGGTGATCGGCGGCGCGTAGTAGAACTCCACAAGCTCGATGCCGTTCACCATCGGGTTGTCAATCGCCCCCCGAGTGATGCCAACCCGCACTTGACCGTCGGCTCCGGCGATGCAGTCATGCTCTAAGATTGTGGCGGTCAGATTGCCGCCGGCGGCTACGGTGATGTTGTAGTTGTTGGTCACAGTAAAGCCGTTTACAACCAGACCAAGCGATCGTTGCGATCCCCACGCTTCGGCGAAATGCAGCCGCAGGCGGTACGGGCGATTGGTCAGCACAGGAAACGCATAGGAGAAGCCAGCAGGCGAAAACGTGAATCGCACACTCTGATACACGCTCATCGGCGCGGGGAAGTCCAGAGTGTCCGGGATGGTGATGGCGCTGCCTGTTGAAGCGGTGTTGGGCTCCACGCTGGAGTACTGCGTGTCCGGAGCGAACTCCCCGAACACTTCCGTGCCGGTATAGCCGCAGTTCACGGCCCAGACGCGGCGGTAGGGGATGGCGTAGTTGTCGGCCAGAGGAATGGCAACCGACGCGCACTCGCCCGGTTGCGGTGTGCCTGCGAAAGCGGCTGTGAACGCGCCCCGCTTGACGAAATAGCGGTTCGTTTGGCCAAGCGTGATGTCGGCGTCGTTGAAAAGCGCGAGATTGGTCAGGACGGCGACCGGCGTGAAGGAGGCCCAATCGTTCGTCGAACGGAACACGGTACACACCGTGTCGGGAAGATTGCCGTAGACTGACTGCTGCCACGACAGGCCGACCACGGTCTTGTAGGTTGCCGGAAAGGATCCCGGCACGCGCTGCGGCCAGCAGGAGGCCAAGGGCCGGATCAGGTTGTTGGTCGCATCCTCGACCACCTCGATGCCGTTCACCGTGCAGCCGCCGCCCGCACCGGCGAACGCCAGATTGATTATCCCGTCCGCAGGAATCTGAACCGGGTACTCGCGGATCACCGCGACATAAAACTGATTGCCGGCCGCGGCGAAGGTATTGAAAGCGGACTCGACCTGCACGCCGTTCACGGCGAGCGAAAACGTGTGGTCGGTCCACTGTTCGTTGTAATGCAGGCGAAGCGTGTAGCGGCCGCCGGGCTGCAGCGGCGAGACTGAATAGCTGAAGGCCGACGGATGGTACTTGAGTGTTTGGTAGACCTCGGCGGGCGCGGGATCGGTCAGTTCCGCCAGATTGTTTGCGGCGCCCAAGCCAAACCAACCGTTCACATTCGTGTCACCCGCGAAATCGCCGTACCGGGTGGCGCTGCCCGCGTTCACCGCCCAGATGCGGGTGTTTTCCGCCGACAGATTCAGAAGAAATGACATACACACGAGACCCACATAACCGATTCGCTTGTTCATACGTTCACCTCACTTTAATTTACCGAACCACATCACCTTTCGCGGCCCACTCGGAGCCGCGCAGAATCAGCGTCTTGCAGCCGGCGTTGCCCAGCGCCTTGCCGTCATGCCCCAGCACGAGGTTGAAGCAGCGGCCCTTGCCCAGTTCCGTCACGAAGACGAAGGGCTCGGGCTCGCCCGACCCCTTGTTCTCCTTGCTGACCACGCCGGTCGCCAGCACGCGGCGGTTCGGGTTGCGGTTGCCGATCTTCTGCCACGGCTCGTCGAAGGTCTCAAAGTCCTTCAGCCCGCGCATGACCGGGTGCGCTTGGTCCGCGATGTGTACCGTGAACGCCTGCATCTGCGGGTGGAAGGTGTCCTTCTCCCACGCCCCGCCTGTCAGGGACTGGAACTCCTCCCAGTCGTAGAACATGCTGCCGCCCGCGTGCAGCACGAAGAAGCCGCCGCCCTTCTTGACCCAAGCGATGAACCCCGCCTTCATCTCCGCGCTCCACTCGCGCTTGTCGCTGCCGAACGTGTTCCAGTTGCAGAAGATCAGGTCATAGCCCTCGATGTCCGCTGGCTTCATCTCCCACGGCTTCTCTACCACGGCGACGGCGAACAGCGGGGACTCCGCGAAGATCGCCTTGAGCGCGGCGGTCGTCTCCTGCCAGTTGTGGTTGTTCGCGCCGGCGAGCAGCAGCACGCGGAGCTGTCCGGGTTTGGCCACAGGTAGGGACGGCTCCCCGAGCCGTCCGCCGGTCGCTTCCGTCGCCGCGCCTCCGGCCTCAAGCACCTCCAGCCCGTTCACCAGGGCTTGGTCGCGCTTGGTCTTGAACGTCACAATGAGCTTGCCTGCCGCGTCCGCGGTCACCTCCACGGCCTCGGTCACCGCCTTCATCTTCTTGCCGGCTTTGGCCACAATGTCGTAATCGGTCAGCATCGCCTTGCCGTTGACCGCCACATCGAAAACACGCGCACCCGCCTGTTCATGAAAGGTCTCCGCGAAGTGCAGGCGCAACGTGTAGGGCTGCCCCGCCTTCAGTCCGTCGAAGGTGTAGGTCATGTCCTGAAAGCGGCAGCTCTGATACACGGCCTCGGGCGCGGCGTCGCTCGCATCGGACGTGTCCGCCGGCAGATTCACGGCGAAGGCGCTTCCTCCGCTGAAGCCCGTATCGGCCTTGAACGCTCCGCAAGCCTCTCCTCCGGCGTTCACCGCCGCCACGACAAACTCCTGCACATTCGCGAGGCCGCACGCCTCGGCCAGTTGTTTCCTCAGGGCCTCGGCCTGCGGTCCGCCCATCTGTTTGACCTGCGCGTAGATGGCTTTCTTCTCGTCGATCCGTTCGGCGACGCCGGCCAGTTCGGACATGACCGCCAACTGCCGGTCTTTCTCCATGACCTTGGGCTTCTGCAGCAGCGTCAGCACGCCGCGCACGGCCAGTATCTTGACGGTGCGGTCAGCGTCCTGCCGCGCCACGCCCAGCAGGGGAGCGACCGCCAGCGGGCTGTTCCACTGCGAGAGCACACGCACCGCCGCCTTGCGCAGCTCGACGTCCGCCGCCTGGGTCTGCGCGACCAGAAGATCCCGCGACCCCTCGGTCTGAAGCCCCGCCAGCAGCGTCATCAGCTCCGCCTTGCCTGCGGCGTCGGCTTTTGCGAGAGCGCCTGCCACGTCGCGAAGCGCGGCTGCTGCGTCGGGGAGCTGCTGCACCGCCGCAGCCAGCGCCGAGACCAGCGGCTCCCGCCGCTGAGCGGGAAGCGGGCCGAACACGAAGGACAGCGCCGGAGCGAAATCCTCCTGCCGCAGACAGGTCCGCCACGCGCTTCCCGCCGCCGCGCCCACGCCCGCCGCGTCGTAAAGCGTGGCGTCGCACAGCCGCTTGACCAAGTCCTGCTGACCGCGCGCGGCCAGCAGTTCGATGGCCTTGACGCGTCCCGGGCCCGCCTTCTTCAGCTCTCCGTACAGGAAGGTGTCCGTCTCTTTGGCCGACATCGCCGACAGCGCCAAGGTGGCCGCACGGCCATCCTCTTCCGCCTTCATGGACAGCTCGAAAAGCACGGGCAACGCTTCCGGATCAGCCGCGCGCACCGCCTCATGGATGCCGACCAGCCGCACCAGGGCGGACTCATCCCGCAGCGCCTTCAGCGCCGACGGTTTGGCGGCAGCGGCCGATTGCGGCTTCAGGCTGGCCAGCCCCAGCAAAGCGGCCGCTTTCTGGGCGCCTACACCCTTTTCGCTGCAAGCCTGATACAAGGTTTGGGCGCGTGCCGCGTCTTTTGCTGCCCAGCGCGCCTCCGCGCAGCGCAGCAAGCCGTTCGCCAGCGCCGCGGGCGACCCTTTCGCCCACGCCTGCAACAGCGCGTCGGCGGCTTTTTCTGTGCCGATCGCGCCCAGCGCGTCAGCCGCCGCATACGCGACCACGGGGTCGGTATCCAGCGCGGCTTTCGCCAGCGTGTCCACGGCGCCCTCGTCTTTCGCCGCGCCCAACGTTTGAGCCAGCGCGGCCTTCTCCTGCGGCGTGCCGCTCAGCAGCGCGGAGAAACGCCTCACGGCGTCACTACGAACGTCTGCGGTGTCTGCCCCCATGGCGGTTAAGCCGATCAGTAACATCCCAAAAAACAGTGTTTTCATAATCAATCCTTTAAACACAAAGGAACAAAGAAGAGCTATCGAGTCTTTTGGCTTTCTTCGTGTCTTTGAGTCTTCGTGTTGAACGTATTCATTTGGTTTCCGGTTTCACACCACATACGGGTATCTCGCGATTTTGCGGCCCATCATCCGGACGGCCTCCTCGTCGCCGACAATCGTCTGCTTCTCGGCATTCCACGCGATCTTGCGGCCGGTCTTGATCGCGATCAGCGAGAGATGCGAGATGTTGTCCGAATGGTAGGCGGCCTCGATCGGGCTGCACGGCGCCTCGCGCGTCTTGATGCACTGCGCGAAGTCGGCGGTGTGATGGAACCCCGTGGTGTTGGCCCGCAGCGGCGTGCGGCGCGGCGGCAGCGGCTCGCGCAGCAGGCTGCCCGGATCGGCCGTGAGTGCGCCGCGGCTGATGTTGATTCTGCCCCGCTCGCCGATGAAGGTCGTGCGGTCACCGCCATGCTTGAACACGAACTCGACGCCGTTCGCGAAGCGGCCCTTCACGTCCCACGTGGCGCAGGTGTCGAACAGTCCCTTGCCGAAGACGCCCGTGCCCTCGAACGACACAGGCACGGAGTCCGGCCCGTCCCCGAGCGCCCACGTCATCACGTCCAGCGGATGCGCGCCCCAGCCCGCGATGAAGCCGATCGACGTGTCCGAGCTGAAATAGGAGCCGCTGCTGGAGCAGCGGTCGCTGGTGTAGGGACGGTCGCGCGACGGCCCCAGCCAACGGTCGTAGTCCAGCCCTTCGGGTACGGGCGCTGGCTCCAGGCTTCCTCCGCCCGCACTCCCGGCAGGCGCATCCACTTCGACGCGGCTGATCTTGCCGAGCACGCCTGCCCGCACCAGTTCGCAGCCGATGCGGATATGCGACGAGGAGCGCTGCTGCGTGCCGTACTGGAAGACCCGGCCGTAGCGGCGCGCGGTCTCAAGCAGGTCCTTGTTGTCGTTGATGCTGAGCGAGAGCGGCTTTTCGCAATATACGTCCTTGCCGGCCTGCATCGCAAGCACGGTGACTCCATGATGCCAGTGGTCCGGTGTGGAGCAAACCACGCCGTCCACGTCCGGGCGAGCCAAAATCTCGCGGAAGTCCTGATACGGCGTGCAGACATTAGCACCATACTTCTCATCGGCCTGCTTGGCGCGGGTCTCGCGACGGTCTTTGAAGCAGTCGGCCACGGCCACGACGCGGATCCAATCGGGCTGAAGCAGCGTGCCGAAATTTCCGCTGCCTTGGCCGCCCACGCCGATGCTGGCGAGGTTGACGCGGTTCGACGGCGCGGCCGCTCCGTACAACACGCCGGACGGAATCACCAGCGGTGCGGCGCCTGCGGCCAGCACGCCTTTCATAAATCCTCTGCGGGACAGCTCGAATACTTTCATCGTTGTGTTTCCTCTTCCTTACACGCTCGGTGTTTTGTGGTAGGGACGCCTCCCCAAGGCGTCCGCAGGGTAGGCGACAAGGTCCGGCGGACGGTTGCGGGGAACCGTCCCTACCTGCGGCTCGCGGGACGCTCGCCCTACTTCGCCCACGCCTTCAAACGCTTGGCGGATTCCTTAACCGCCTCGGGGCCGGCGATCTCCAGCGTCGTGGCCACGTCGATCTTGGCCTTCTTGAGCGCCCCGACCACGCCTTTGACATCGACGACGCCGTCGCCCACGGCGATCAGCGCCATGCCGCAGCCGAACACCTTGCCGCGCTGCTTCTCCATGGCCTCCGGCATGTCCTTCCAGTGCACATGGCCGATGCGCGTGCCGAACGCCTTGACGTAATCCAGCGGTTCGCCGCCGCCCAGCCAGCAGTTGCCGGTGTCGAGGCACACGCCGACCGTCTCCTCGTGGCCGAGAGACTCCAGCAGCTCGCCCATGAGCCCCAGGTTGTCGGTGACCGGGCCGTGCGTCTCCAGCAGCAGCTTCACGCCGAGTTCCTCGGCCCACTCGATGGGCGCCTGCAGCTTTTCGCGCAGGAGCAGCAGGCGTTCGGCGGGCTTCAGCGCGTGACCGAACGCGCTGCGCGGCTCGCCGTCGCAGGTGATGACCTCTTTGATGCCGAGCAGCTTGGCCAGACGGAGGGCCTTGATGATCTGCGCCGTGCCGTAGGTGTCGGGCGAGGTGGGGTCCAGCAGATTCGCGTGGCAGCAGAACGCGCTCAACTTGATGCCCGCCCCGCGGGCCAAAGCCCGGATTTTTTCTGGATGCGCGTCCAGGCTCACGGTCGGGGCGAACCCGAATTCCTCTCCCAGCGCCGCGCCGTCATGGTTGTCCGTGACGTCGGCAAAAGCAAACCCCATCTCCTTGATGGCCGCGAACTGGCGGGCCATGGGCGCAAACGGTTCAACGCAAGCAAAGCATCCGATTTTCATACAACCTCCCTTTTTGGATAGTCTCAACTTTAGCAGAATTCATTCAGTCCACACCGCAAAAGGTTTTCAGTGAACAAAATCATCATTCGATATCGCGGCAGGATCTCAGGTGGAAGACAGCGCTACGTTTGCCATCCGGCATTGCCTTGCACAGGGGTCATGGGGTAAGCTTTGTAACGCTTCAGGGTGCTGAGCCTAACGTGGGCTCTGCCCACAACCCGGAATTTCCACCACAAAGACACCAAGACCACGAAGGACGCCAAGAAAAGCCATCGATATTACGCACGCTGGCTTTGTGTTTCTTCGTACACTTCGTGTCTTCGTGGTAAAACACCTTGTTTTTTATTGCTGTTGCTGGTTTGTAAGGCACTAAAGGCCTGACTTCTATCCCCTATGATCTACCTTGACCATAACGCGACCACCCAGCCCGCATCCGAAGTGGTGGAGGCGATGACCGACTGTCTCGCCCGGACGTGGGGCAACCCCTCCAGCCTGCATGCGTGCGGCCAACTGGCGCGGGCCGCCCGCGAGGCGGCCCGCCGCTCGCTGGCCACGCTGATCCGCGCCCATCCCGCGAACATCCTCTTCACCAGCGGCGCGACCGAAGCCGCGAATCAGCTTCTGCTCAGCCCGCTTCTCAACCCTTCGCACCCGCCGCGCCACCTGCTCGTCAGCGCAATCGAACATCCCTGCGTGCTGGAGCCCGCCCGCGTGCTCGAAGCGCTCGGCTGGCGCGTCACGCGCGTGGGCGCGGATGCGGAGGGGCGGGTCGACCCGCAGTCGGTCGCCGCCGCGATCCGCCCCGACACCGCCCTGATCTCGGTCATGCTCGCCAACAACGACACCGGCGTGATCCAGCCGGTTCAGGAAATCGCCGCACTCGCAAGGCGGTATCAGGTTCCCGTCCACACCGACGCGGTCCAGGCGGTCGGGCGCATCCCCGTCGACTTCGAGGCGCTGGGCGTGGACTTCCTGACCCTCTCCGCGCACAAGTTCTACGGCCCCAAAGGCGCGGGCGCGCTGGTGGCCCGTGACGCGAAGGCGCTCGCGCCCTTGCTTTTCGGCGGCTCGCAGGAACGGTCGCTGAGGGCGGGCACGGAGAATCTGCCGGGGATCTGCGGCCTCGGTGCGGCGGCCCGGCTCGCGCTGCGCGAGATGGCCGGCGACGCCGTCCGCATCGCCGCGCTGCGCGACCGCCTGCAGGCGGGCCTGCTCGCCGCCTTCCCGGACGCGCGCGTCAACGGCGGCGCCGCTCCGCGCGTTCCGAATACGCTGAACATCACCTTCCCCGGCGTCGACGCCGTGACCGCCGTCATGAACCTCGACATCGCG
Organism: bacterium; assembly: GCA_025360845.1. Lineage (GTDB taxonomy): Bacteria > Verrucomicrobiota > Kiritimatiellia > RFP12 > UBA1067 > JAHFSX01. The sequence continues at coordinate 1,235 of JANYBJ010000085.1, read as the reverse complement.
GACATCGCGGCCGCGACCACCTCGGCCTGCTCCACCGCGAACCGCCAGCCTCCCTATGTGCTGACCGCGATGGGGCTGTCGCCCGAAGCGGCGCTGGGTTCGCTCCGCTTCTCATTGGGACGCGCGAACACCGAAGACGAAATCGACCATGTGATCGCGACAATGAGAGAACTGATCCCGCAACTGAGAAGCTGAACGGGCGACATCCGTTCATAAGAGCCTCGCGAGCCAATGATCATTCACACGAGCCATTGACAATGTAGGCATAATCCGCCTATACTGAAGGCATGAAAAGCATACAATATACCTTGCGGGACGTGCCAGAATCCGTTGATCGCGAACTGAGGTCGCGTGCGACACGCGAGCGTCAGAGTCTCAATTCCGTTGCGCTAAATATTCTGGCCGTTGGGCTGGGCCTGAGCGGAGAACCGCCGTGCAGCCATGACCTCGACCCCGTTGCCGGCTCATGGATCGAAGATCCGGCGTTTGATGCCGCCCTGAAGAGCATGGACAAGGTGGACAAGGCCCTGTGGAAATGAGAGTCCTCCTCGACACCAATCGCTATGTCGACTTCTGCCGCGGCGAGCCCGTCGTTGTGGAGATCGTCCGTCGGGCCGAAACGGTTAAGCTGCCGTTTGTCGCACTGGCTGAACTCCGCGCGGGCTTCCGTTGCGGCACGGTCGGTCGGCGCAATGAGGCGACGCTTGTGCGGTTCCTCGTCTCGCCCCGGGTGGCGGTCCTCTATCCCGACGAACAGACCACGCACGCCTATGCGGGCTTGTTCGCACAACTGCGGATGCAAGGGACTCCGATCCCCACGAACGACCTCTGGATCGCCGCCCTGTGCGTCCAGCATGACCTGCCACTCTGTTCGCGCGACGCGCATTTCGGCCACCTGCCGCAACTTGCCCGTTGCTAAGGCAGTCTTCCCTGCCAGAAATAGGCCGGCCGCCCGAACAGGCGCTGGCTTCGCTCCGCTTCATGCAAGACCAGCCGTTATCGAGCCTATGCGGTAGGGTCGGCCCGCCGGGCCGACCGACGGTCATTGCCACGCGGACGCCTCGGGGAGGCGTCACTACCGTTGAAGCACAGGGTCAAATCACGGCAGCGAAACCTTGACCCGGAAGAAACGGCTGGCGGCATTGGTGGTGCCCCACGCGCCTTCGGTCAGACTCGCCCGGCCCTCGACCGTATACACGCGTGCCGTGCCGAGATTCGGTGTCCACGTCACATGC
>JANYBJ010000017.1 GCA_025360845.1 bacterium | reverse complement strand
CCCTTGAAAAGGCTCCTCCCCTGAAGCCGCAAGTCGCGGTGATGGACATCAACCTTCCGGGGATGGACGGCATCGAATGCGTGCGTCAGCTCTCCGAACACCTTCCCAGACTTCAGATTGTCATGCTGACCGTCTATCAGGACACGAACAACCTTTTCCGTGCGCTGGCGGCCGGGGCGCACGGCTATCTGGTCAAGCCCGCGAGAGCGCGCGATCTGCTGGCGGCGATCCGTGACATTCATCAGGGCGGCGCGCCGATGACCAGCGCGCTGGCCCGCAAGGTGGTCGACGCGTTCCGAAAGCAGACGCCGCCGGCGGCTCCTGCGGTGAGTGCTGTCGTCGTCGATGGAGGCGAGAACGGTGAGCTGGCGCCGCGCGAAAAAGAGGTGCTGGATCTTCTGGCCCAGGGCTTCTCGTACAAGGAGATCGCCGACAAGCTGAACGTGGCGTTCGCAACGGTTCACACCTACGTCTTGCGTATCTATAAAAAGCTGCATGTCCGTTCAAAGAATGCGGCTGTGGCACGCTGGCTCGGATATCAACGCGGCGAGTGAGGAAGTGAAAATGAGCAATGCGGCTTTGGTCGGACGGCGTGAGTTTCTGCGGTTGGCGCAGGCGGGTATGGTCGCTCTCCCTCTGCTGCCGCTTGGCGCGCAAGGGCAGGAGGATGCGCCGGTCGCCGCGCAGGGAACTCCGCGGGCGTACGACAAGAAAGTCAAGCTGGGCCTGATCGGCTGCGGCGGACGCGGCACGTGGATCAGCAACCTGTTTGTGGCGCACGGCGGCTTTACGTTTACGGCAGCGGCCGATTATTTTGCTGAACGTGCGGCACGCGCTGGCTCGCAACTGGGCGTTCCCGAAACCTGCTGTTTCTCCGGATTGGAAGGCTATAAGCGACTCATGGCCTCCGGCGTCGAGGCGGTTGTGTTGCAGGTTCCTCCCTGCTTTTTCCCTCACTACGCCGAGGCTGCGCTGGAGGCCGGCCTGCACATCTATATGGCCAAGCCGGTGGCGATCGATATCCCCGGCACGCAGCTGATCAAGCGGCTCGCGGTCCGCGCGACTCAAACGAAACGCGTCTTCCAGGCCGACTATCAACTGCCGCGAGATCCCGTGAATCAGGAGGTCGCGAAACGCATTCGGGCGGGCGCTTTGGGCAAGCTTCAAACCGTGTTTTCGTCTGGGTGGGCGGGTGGCAACGGGTATCAGGACCCGCCGATGGAGGCGACCATCGAGAACCGCCTCAAGGATCTGGTCTGGTGCAACGACGTCGCGCTCGGCGGCGACTATCTGGTTCACTACGATGTCCATATCATTGACGCGATCATCTGGGCGCTGGGCAAAGTGCCCGTGGCCGCAATGGGGGCGTCGGCTTCGTTCCGTCCCTCGGTTCACGGAGACGCGCGTGACTCAAGTACGGTGGTGTACCTGTTCGACGACGGGACGGTCTGGTGTCACCAGGGCATTCTGGGCTCCTATCACGACTGGATCCGCACAGGGCGCCTGACGGCATCGCTGCAAGGGACACAGGCGGCCGCCTGCCTCTCCTACGCGGGCAAGTCTTATGTCCGCGGCGGCCCCCGTCACTTCAGCGGCGGCGTGCCCAATCCCGAGGCGAGCGTACGCACGAACATCGACGAGTTCCGGCAGGCGATCGAAACCGGCGACGTCTCCAACGCACAGGTGACTCGCGCGGTGGACAGCAATTTCGCGGCGATCCTTGGCCGCGAGGCGGCTGCGAGGCGGACGCTGGTGACGCTGGATGAACTGCAGCGCGAGAACCGCGTGCTGCAGCCGGATCTTACCGGGCTGAAAGCCTGATGCCGGCTTCGCCCGCATCAGGAGGGGTCAGGGGTCGGAATGAAATGCGGTGCATGCACACCTCGTCTCCACACGTTTCGTCGGCTACTTCAAGCAGATTACGATTACGATCAAGATTAGGATTATGAGGGCTCGGGACAATTCGTAATCGTAATCCTAATCCTAATCCGCGTTCACGTAAGTTATCCCATCGCTTGCTCCCGGAACCCCGCGCGACTGCATTGCCAATAAGAAGAAAGCGCGGGGTTCGGGTGAACCTCGCGCCGTTTAAATGGGTAGATCAGCAACCTTTTTACAGCGGCATATCCGGGAAGATCGAAGTGATCTTCGCGGCGGCCTTGAGTCCTTCCAGGTACTTCTGGACAGACTCGCGGGACTTCTGCTGCTTCAGGTGGGTTTCGATCTGCTCCTTCGTCGGAACCGGCTGGGGCTTCTGAGCCTGCTCGACCTTGACAAGGATGTGCGAGGCCGTGACAGACTCCGGTTTAGCCGGCGTGTCACCTTTGGCTTCCACAGCGGGTGACTTGGCGGTCACCTTGATGATGTGGTAGCCGAAGGGCGTCTCGATGATGTCGCCGACCTTGCCGACTTCCTGGGAGAAAGCCGCGTCTTCGAAGGCCTTGACCATCTGGCCGCGGGTGAACTCGCCCAGATCGCCGCCCTTCTGGCTGCTCGGGCAGTCAGAGTTGGCCTTGGCCAGTTCAGCGAAATCGGCGCCGGCGGTCAGCTGTTTCTTCAGGTCTTCGATCTTGGCTTTCTTCACCGCGTTGGTGGCGTCGAGGCCACTGTTCTTCGCAACGGTTTCGACGTTCTGCTTCTCGATGTCGGCGATGGTCTTGGCGACTTCGGCTTCATCGATCTTGATGCTGTCGAGCACGTTCTTCTGGAGCAGCTTGTCGATGACAAGGCCGTCTTCGAACTCGGCTTTGGCGTTCGCCTCGCCCAGCGGCGACTCCTTGAAATACTGCTCAACGGTTTTGTTCTGGACCTTGAGCGCCTCTTCCATCTTGGCGGTCTGGGCCTTGCGGTCCTCATCGGTGACGGCGATGGCCTGTTTCTTGGCCTCGGCGAGGATGAGCGTCTTCATGACGAAGCTGTAGACCGCGCGCTGCTCGAAGTACTTGCGGGCCTCTTCCTGCTGCGCGGCGGGAACGTTCTGCGCCTTGAGCAGGGCGGAGACAACCGTCTCCATGTCCTTGCGGAGATACTTGGAGTCATTGACCGACGCGACAACTTCGTTCGGGTCTTTGGCTGCGGCCGGCGCGGCGGCGGCGGCGGCGGTTTTAGCGGCCGGCGCGGCGGGAGTGACGGCTGGTTTCTTGTCAGCGTCTTTGTTACATGCGGCGGCGAACACCAAGGTGGATGCCAGCGTTGTATAGATTAGGGGGGCGCACTTCATGGTTTACTGTTCTCCAATAACGCAGGTTTCTGCGTGGGGGTTGTGTCCAACATCTCAAACGTAACCCGCCGGACAGCCGAAGGCACATCGAGATGAAACGTGATAAACATACCAAGAAATCGGGATAAGCCAAGGACAAGATTTGCTGGATGGTGATTTTTCTTGCTTGCAAAATCAGCAAATTCCTGTTCTCCTGCAGAAGGCCGGACACGCTTACACAAGGCGCGGAAAAGGTCCTGAACGTCGCGGTGAAGGGAGAGCGTGGCCTCGCCCGGCTGATTTTGCGCCAGATGTTGGCAGAGAAACCTGCCCGAGGGGAGCGAAAAACGCAGCCAAAAACGGTCGGGCGGGTGGCAGTGCGGACAGGTGGTAAAGTCCGGCATGAGCCCGAGCTGCTGAAGCAGATGGGTCTCGTACCAGAGGATCACCTCGCGCGGGTCGACCTGCGGGGCGTTTGCCAGCAGGTCGAGCGCTTGGGTCAACAGCCTGAAAAGCGGAGCGGACTCCTGGTGGCCGACCGTGACCCGCGCCGTGAGGTCAACGAGGTAGGCCGCGGCCGCGGCGCGGCGCCAGTCGTGGCGCAAAGGCTCGCGCAGTGCGTTCGGCACGCATTCCCGGATGGCATGCACGCCGTCGTGATCGCGCCGGTAAAACAGCAGGTCACAGGTATAGAAAAGATCGTACTGTCCAAGAAACGCGCTCTTCGGGCGGCAGGCGCCTTTGACGGCCGTCACGATCTTGCCGTGGTCCGGGGTGAGCCAAGTCACCATGTGAGAGGTGCGGGACCAAGGCCGGATCTGAAGGGTGATCGCCTGTGTCTGGATGATCATGGGATGAGTGGGAACGATTAAGATTGCGATTACGATTAGGATTACGATTAAGAGTTGTCCCGATCTCTCCTAATCTTAATCGTAATCTGCTTGAAGTTGCCGACAAGTATGCCGTGTTTGCTGAACGCGCGCAAGGCAGGAGTCAGGGGGAGAGGGTTAGTGCGTTAGTGGGTTAGTGCGGTAGTGCATTAGTGCGTTAATGGGGAGAGAGGGGGCGGAGGTCGGAAGTCAGGGGGAAGTTCGTTGCAAGAGTTGCCCGCGAATCTTCGCGAATGATACACGGCACGCATTTTTCTAAACGCTGATCGCTAAAAAATGCGTGCCGCAGTTGTAAGTCGGGATCGAAATCGGCATCGAAATCGAAGAAAAGAGCAAAGATCCGAACCCGATGCCGAAACCGATAGCGATTTCGACGGCACCGATTTGCTCATAAGTTTGGCTCGACACGGTCAGTCGCGTTCAAGCATACTAGAGCGCAGGAAAATGAAACTGGGTTATTGCCGTTGATTCTAACGCGGGCTCTGCCCACAACCCGGAATTTCCACCACAAAGACACCAAGACCACGAAGGACACCAAGAAAAGCCATCGATATTACGCACGCTGGCTTTGTGTTTCTTCGCACACTTCGTGTCTTCGTGGTAAAACACCTTGTTTTATATTGCTGTTGCTGGTTTGTAAGGCACTAACAAGCCTTGCAAGGCGCAAGGCCGAGCCGAGCGCCGCGTGATGTTTGCGGGAAAATTCGGGGTTGACTCTTTTCACCCCCCCGGCATAGTAGAAGCCAATCATAGGAACCGACATGTTGCCGGCAAGCCTATGGGATGCTAGTGTTCTTACGTTATCGATGTGGGAGGGTTGTCGGGAGACCCGAACAGAAATAACGCTGCGGACAAGGAGGGGGAACATGAACAAGCCGGTGCTGTCGGTCATAGCCGTAATGCTGGTCTGTGCCAGAGCCCAGGCCACGGTCTCCAACGAGGTTCTCTACCGCATGGGCGAGGACGGCGCAGGCGCGAACAACATTCCCTTGGATTCGTCGGGCCACAACAGGAATTATGCGGGGAACGCTGGAACCGCTCAGCTCCTGAACGGCGTCGGGGCTGTGGCGGGCAGCACGAACTACTATCTTTTCGCCGGAACCTTCTATTACGGATGCACGGTCGCGTGGCCCATACCGGGTGATAACCTGGGCGTCGAGGTGTTCGTGCGTGTGCCGGCGGGCTACACCAACGTCGTGCCCGGCCAGCGGGCGGCGCTCGCGCTGGTGCGCCACCGCACCTTCACGAGCTTCTATGCCAACGGCGTCAGGCAGGGCGACGGCCTTGGGACCGGAGGGGTGCCGGATCAGAGCGCAACCATGCACTTCGGCGTAGAGGCCGGCGCGGTCGCCCATTTCAGATGCGAGGGCATTCCGTTCGATACACCCACAGCCCGCAAGCTGCCTCTATTCATTGGTCTAAACACATATACGCTCTCATCCGGCATCGATTAAGCGGTTGGATTAAGTGCGCTCAAGTGTGGCGACGCGGTGAAAGCAGTTTTCGGTTTCCAATCCACCGTAATTCCACTATTCTTAAGCCCCACTGAGTCCATCCTCCGGACCCGTCGCGGTGTGTGTGTACCGCAGAAACGCTCCAATTTCTTAACCGTTGAACCGTGAACCGCTTCACCCTCTCAAACCAAGGCTCCCCATGTTTCCCTTAAAACTTGACCGCCCGCTGATCGTTTTCGACATCGAAGCCACGGGCATCAGCCCGCGCGCGGACCGGATTGTTGAACTCGCCGCCATCCGCATTGACACGGACGGGGCCGAGTCCAAAGGCTATTGGCTTCTGAATCCCGGAGTACCTATTCCCGTCGAGACCACCGCCATCCATGGCATTACCGACGAGATCGTCAGCGCCTGCCCGACCTTTAAAGACAAGGCGTTGGAGATTCTAACCTTTTTCGGGGAGGCTGACTTCGCGGGTTTCAACGCGGGCCGTTTCGACATCCCCATGCTCGCCGAAGAGTTTGCGCGTGCAGGCATCACCTTCGACCCCGACCGCCGCCGGCTTTTGGACGCCCAGCGGATCTTCCACACCAAAGAGCCGCGCGATCTTTCCGCCGCCCTCAAATTCTATTGCGACCGCCCGCACCAGGACGCCCACGGCGCCGAGGCCGACGTGCGCGCCACACTCGACGTGATCCTCGGCCAGTTCAAGCGCTATCCCGACCTGCCGAAAGACTTGGAAACCCTCGACCGCACCTTCAATCCGATCGACCCGTTCAATGCGGACCGCTCCGGCCGCCTGCGCTGGGCGGATGGAGAAGTCGCTGTGAACTTCGGCAAAAAAAAGGGGGCCAAACTGAAGGACCTTGTGAAGGATGACCCCGGCTTCCTCAAGTGGATCATCAAAAACGATTTCCCTCAAGACACCCGGCTGATCTGCGAAAACGCGCTCAAAGGCGTTTATCCGGCACCGCCTCGACTGAAAGCCGTGCCCGCCGAAACGGTGCAATAGTCGGCTTGCACCCGCGCGTCCAAGTCATTATTATTAATGACTTTGTTTAAAGGAGTTCAACGTATGAAGCGCATTGTCCAATGTCCCAAATGCCAAGCCAAGCTCTCCGTGTTTGACAGTGGCAAACCCATCAAGCAGAAATGTCCCAAGTGCGGCGAAAACTTTGTGGTCGAGTCCGAAGAAGCCAAAGCCGTTGACGCGAAAAAAGAACCGGACGCCGCTGCGGTTGCGGCACCTGTCATCGCTGAAGCGAAACCGGACGTCAAAGCAGACGCCAAGCCCGAAGCCAAAGCAGACGCTAAGCCGGAGACCAAGGCCGAGGCTAAAGAAACCCTCTCGCCGAAACCCGCCTCCAAACCCACGCTGCCGAATCCTGTTGTCCCGACATTACCGGCAACCGATATTCACGAGCATCACAGCGGCGTCTCTTTCCAGCACATCGCCGTCATCGTCGTGCTTCTGATCATTGTAATCGTGATGCAGTTCAAGTCCATGTATTACTCGGCGCGGCGGTTCGACGCCATCGAGGACATGGTTTCGAAAATCCACAAATAGCGCGAAGCGTCAACGCGACGGTACGCGTCAACAGGACCGTATCCAACACAATCAGGGGAACCCTGTCACATGGACACAGCAGCGATTGAAGCCAAACTCAAAGCGATGATCGTCGAGCGCCTGTTTCTCAGCGTTACTCCGGCTGACATTCAGACCGACGCCTCACTGGTCGACGCATACGGAGTGGACTCCGTGTGTCTGCTGGAACTCGTGGTCGGGCTGGAAGAGGCGTTCGGCGTCGTCATTGAAGACGGCGACTTCGACGTGCGCAACTTCATTTCCGTCGCCGCATTGCGCGATTTTATTCAGGCGCGGCTCTGAAGCACAAAGTCCGGCAACAGGAGTCCGCCGTCGCGCGCTCGGCGTTCACTCGACGTTCTGGACCTGTTCGCGCGCCGCCTCCAGCCCCGCCTTGAACTCGATCACCAGCCGCGAGATCTCCGCCTCGTTGGCCTTCGAGCCGGTGGTGTTGATCTCGCGGAACAGCTCCTGGCAGAGAAAATCCAGCGTCCGCCCGCAGGCCCCGCCCGCGTCCAGCACCTTGCCCACTTGCGCGAAATGGCTCGCGAGGCGCGTCAGCTCCTCGCTCACGTCGCACCGGTCCGCAAAGACCGCCACCTCGCGCGCCACCAGAGCAGGCTCAACCACGCATCCCGGCCCCAACAGCTCGGCCAGCCGCTTCTCCAGCACCGTCCTGTAGGCGGCAGGGACCGCAGGGGCAAGTTGCATAATGCCGCGGCTGAGCTTCTCAAGCGCCGCAAAACGCATGCGCAAATCCAGCTCGATCGCCTGGCCTTCGCGTCGCCGCATGACCTCCAGACTCTCCAGCGCCGCTTGCGCCGCCCGCTCGATCTGCGGCCACAGCTCCAAAGGATCGTCCGGCATCACCCGGGCGCTCAGCACGTTCGGCAAGCGCAGCAGAGCGGAGGCCGTCAAGTCGTCCGCGAGCCCCAGCGAAGCCGCCGCCGCCCGCAACACGCCGATCTGCTTGGTGATCGTTTCCAGGTCAAGCCCGCCCGCGCCGACGGATTCAGCGCCCGCCGCGGTCACCGAGACCAATCCCTTCACATAGCCGCGCGACACGCGGGTGTGGACCAGCGCCTGCATTTTCGAATCCAAACTCGCCAGCTCGCGCGGCATCGAGAAATTGCAGTCGAACTGCTTGCGGTTGACGGTGCTCAACTCCACCACAACTTTCACCGCACCTGCACACGCTTCACCGCGACCGAACCCCGTCATGCTCATGATCGACATACTGAAATTCCTTTTTTGTACGGGCACGGCATGCCGTGCCCCTCCTCAAACCTTGCCGTACCGCACCAGCCAGCACGCCAACGTTCCCGCGATGCTGCCCAGATACGCGGGATAAATCACGACCAGCACCGGCAGCCGCGAGAGCGAGACCCGCCGGCACAGCACCCTCTGCACACCCAGCGGCACCGCCACTGCCGCCGCGATCACGCACAGGTCAACCCGCGTCGAGGGATACTCGTCCCACAGGTTGGTGAGCATCACCCACAGCAGCGCCGCGCTGACGCATTCCAACCCCACGCGCCACGCTGTCCCCATTTTCTGTTCCAGCGGCGAGAGCGCCTGCTGGATACCCAGCACCCAGGTGCCCAGCACAAAGCCGGCCCAGAAAATCCAGTGCCCCACCTGATCGTCGAAGAACACCAACGACCGCCGCACCTCGGGTGTCAACGCGCCCGTCTCGCGATACACTGCCGACATCCGGTTGGTCGGATCGTGCATGCCCATGCCGCAGGCGACGCAATAGATGGCAAGCACCATCGGCACGTCGGTCCACAGATAAGACCGGCCAACACCAACGCAGCGGTAGATCAGCCAGAACACCACGGCGATCGCGGGCGCGAAGACGAACATCGAGAGCGCTTCGCGTATCCGCATCACATCTCCGCCCAGCGACACCAGTTGCCAAGAGGGTGGACGCATCCGGCTCGCCCCTGCCAACAGACAGATCACGGCGAACGCAGCGAACAGCCCTAACAGCCGTCGTAGCACCGTCCTGTCTGTCATGCGACGTTCCATGTGCGTTCTCTCAATACTTCACCCAGCGCAGATTGCCGATGGCCAGACGCACCCGGCTGTTTTTCTCGGCATTGATGCCGATCAACACACTGGACACTTCCGGCAACGTCAATTTGCCGTCGGCGTCGGCACGCGAGAAAGAGCCCCACACCGTATGATCGAACAGAAGCGAGACCGTCTGTTTCCCTCCTTGCGTCACGCGATACGGCAGGTCGCCTAAATAGGCGGCGCCGCCCGCCTCGGCGAACTGGGCACGCAACTCGCCTTGCCCCTCCAGCAACTCGACCTCGGCGGCCAACCCGTCGAACCCCTCCGGCGGCTTTTCGCCATCCGCCAGTTTCAGCAGCGGATATCCCCACGGGTCCTGATCCCCGAAATCCATCGTGAACACCATCCGCCCATCACGCGCCTCGTGCGTCATCTTCGAGCCGCCCACGATGTTGTCGGCCCACGCGCCCGCCTGCTCCGCGGACAGGACAGGAACCACCTGTACCGGACGCACCTCACCCGCTCCACACGCCAAACGAAAGGACAGGTGAGTCTCGCCCGCAAGCCCGAAATCGCCTCTCAGCACCACCGGCGCACCGAACATCGCGTCGCGTCCCGCCGCAGGGATCAGGATTTTCGCCGCCAGCATCTGACGCTCCATCGGACGCAGACTAAGACCTCCCTCGGGCAGATTCACGCTCCATCCCGCAGGCAGCGACGCCACCCGCAGCTTGCCGTTCACCGGCTCGCCGTGGAAGTTATATACCGCAACCGACACCGTCTGCTCGACGCCCGCCTTCACCTGATACCCCTGCAAAGCCAGGTTCGCGTCCTGCTGCGGAAAGAGCGTCTGCATCACCACCGGCGAAACGCGTGCCGCGCGCGGCACAGGCGCTACACACAAAGGTTGATCGAGTTTCAATTTTCCTGCTTCGCCGACTGGCAGCACGATAAAGACCGGCGCTTCTCCCAGTTCCGCGGGGACTTCTCCCGCCATAGGCCGCCCATATCCGTCATAGACAGACTCGACGCGCAACCCCTTCGCGAACGCCGCAGGAGCATTTCCCTTGTCAGCCCACGACACCACGACGTCTCGCTCCGCTCCGTCGGGCTGCGCGCGAAAAGCGTAAACCTGCAAAGCGCCATCCGTCAAACGTCCCAGCGGACGCGCCCCCGCCAAAAGCCGGCCCGTCGCCGCCAGCGCGAGATAACCGCGCCGGGGTGTCAGATCGTGCCGCAGCAGACCGAACTGGATGTTGCCTTCGCTGTAGTTGCCGAGAATGAAAAAGTAGTGTCGCGCCACACCCGCGAAGAGCGTCGCAGAAAACGATTTGGGCACAAACCGCGCCTGCCGCACCTCTTCGCTTTCAGACAGATCGCCGTGCTCGGCGCTCCAAGGCACAAGGATACCGCACTCGCTGATCCACAATGGTTTGCCGCACGCCGCTTGCCGCGCGGGCTCGAATTCCCTTGAATAGCTCTCGACCCCGCAGTATGCATGGATGTTGAAGGTGTCGAAATAGGGCCAGCAGCCGTTCGCCAGCACCCCCTGCGTGTGCAAGGCCGTGCCTGAGCCGGCGAAAACATTCCAACACACGGTCACCGAAGGGTCGGCCGCCTTGAACCCCAAATAGGACGCTTTTTGAAGCGAGCACATCTCGTCGATGACATGTCCGCCGAACGCCGAAATATTCGCCTCGTTCCACGGCTCCCAAGCCTGAATCACGCCCTTGAACCGACCGCCCATGGCCTTGCAGAAGCGGTATTGGTCACGCAGGTCGCGCGGGTAGCGGCCACCTCCATCTCCTTGCTCAAGTCCCGGCGTCCGGGCCCAGCCGGGCGTGCCGTGAAACACCTGCAAGACCTGTAGTCCCGCATCGCGCAGGATCCGCGCGGAATCGTCGTACCGCGTCTTCTCAACGAACGTTCCCGGCGACGGCTCCAGTTCGCCCCACGTCAGCCGGTCACGCGCCCCGTTCACGCCCGCCAGCGCCGTCAGGCTCGCGAACGCCGCCATCTTCTTCAGATCGCCCTCCGGGCTCTCTGTCCGCGTGAACCACGCGTTGGCCGTATCGATGCACACCGGCGAGTCCGCAGGCACCGGCGCAACAAGTTTCCTCAGCACCGCAGCCGTGGTCCACGCGCACACCTTGCCCGACGCGTCTGAACCGCAGACCCGATACCACCCGAGCGGCAGCGGCCCCACCATAAAACTCCCGGCCTCCGCGCTGTACACGCCACCGGTCACGACACCGTCCGTAACATCGCGGACCTCCCAGCGCACCGCGTCTTTAAAGGACGGCGGCAACGTCAGCGACATCTGCTCGCCTTCGACATACACGTGGCCCGGATGTTCCGGCAACGGAAGCGGGATCTGTCTGGCAGCGGACCATCCGGCACTGACACCAACCAGAAGCAATAACACATGCCGCATGGATCATCTCCTTAAATCGGTTTGCGCTCAAGCGTCTGGTACACACCGCCAAGCCGGTCCGCGAGCGCGGTCGCACTGAGCGACGTCTGGCTTTCGGCCAGCGCCGCGAAATCACCCGCCGTGCCGTGTGCCCACACCGCCGTACACGCGGCTTGCACCGCGTCCATCCCTTGCGCCCACAACGCGCCGACCATGCCAGACAGCACGTCGCCCGTGCCTCCGGCCGCCATGCCCGGATTGCCGGTGAGGTTCAGCCGCGGCACGCCGCCCGGCTCGCAGACCAGCGTGCCCGCGCCTTTAAGAATCACGACCGCCTGATACAGGTCCGCCAGCCTGCGCACCGACGCCAGCCGGTCACTTTGAATCTCCTGCGCCGTCACGCCCAACAGACGCGCCGCCTCGCCCGGATGCGGCGTGAGCATCAGCCGCTGTCCGGCCTTGGGCTGCCACCCGTCTGCCCGCAAAGCGGCCAGCGCGTTGAGCCCGTCGGCGTCCAGCACCAGCCGTCCAGAACAAGAGGACAGCAGATGCGCGATCAACCCGCGTGTGCGGTCAGAGTGCGAAAGGCCCGGGCCCGCCACGATCACATCGAAGCCGTTGAGGTCGCCTCCCCACGATTGCAGCGCCTCAACCGAAAGGTCGCCCTGCGGCGCCTCCAGCGTGGCCAGCATGGCCTCGGGCACATGCGCCGCGGCCGCCCACACGCTTTGCGCAGGCACGGCCAGAGTCAGCAGTCCCACCCCGCTCTTGACCGCACCCAGCGCCGCCAGCACCGGCGCGTGCGGATACCTTGCCGCGCCGCCGATCACGCACACATGACCGTAGGTGCCTTTGTGCGAATCCCGTTCACGCGTCGTGAACGGGTGCATCAGTTCCGGCAAAGCGACCAGCCGGCACGGCGCGTCCGACACACCTCGATCACAAATCTCATCGGAGATGCCGATGTCAGCAACCACGAGGTGTCCGACCAGGCCAGCCTGCTGCTGATTCAGAAAACAACGCTTCGGACGAGCGAAGGTCACCGTGACATCCGCCTTCACCACCGCACCCGCCGCCTCGCCCGTATCGCCATTCATGCCCGACGGCACATCGGCAGAGACCACCCGTGCGTACGGACGCATCCGGTTCATCCACCGGATCGCCTGCTCCGCCGCACCTGTCGGCGCGCCGTGACAACCCGTGCCCAGCACTCCGTCCACCACAATGCCGTGGCGCACCAACGTGCCGGAAAAGACGCCCCTCTCTTCGGTCCAACTCGCCGCCGCCGCCAGCACGACATAGGGCACGCCCGCTGTGCGCAGTCCGTCCCACGCCTCGCGCGCCACGCCCTTGAGCGTCGCCGGCAGGCATGTCATAAGCACCTGCACATGATACCCGTCTTCGTACAGACAGCGCGCGGCCACGCAGGCGTCTCCGCCGTTGTTGCCGTGGCCCGCGATCAGCAGGATGCTCTTGACGCCGTGCAAATTGGCGACCGTCTCCACCACGCGCGCGAGCGCCGTTCCGGCCCGGCTCATGAGAACCATCGCCGGAATCATCTTCTCCTTGATCGCAGCCTGATCCGCCGCCCGCATCTGTTCGACCGTCAGGAACCGCATCCCGCACCTCCGCCTTTCCGACCTCGCCCATGCAGCTCCGCGATCTTCTCGAACCGCTCGCCCGCCCGACGCACAAACGCCCGTTTTTCCGAATACCGTCCGGGATAGAACGCGCCCTTGAAGCCGGCCAATACCATCCGCTTAAACTCGTCCAGATTCAGATCACACGCGTCCGTTACTAAAGCCAGTTCACGGTTGATGTTCGTGTGCGACACCAGCGTATTATCTGTCCCTACCGCCACGGCCATGCCGTATCCAAGCATCTTCCTGACCGGGTGGTTCCGTATATCGCCCCCTAATTCGGGAATGGTCTGAAGGTTGCTGGTGGGGCAGACCTCGATCGTCACGCGCATCGTGGCAATGTAGTCCGCCAGTGCGTCGGCAAACGCCGCCTTATCGGCTATCGCCGGATCTTGAATCCGCTCCGGCGAAAACAGGAAGGTGCCGTGCCCGATCCGTTCGGCGTGGCAGCGCGTGATCGCCTCGTAGATGGACTCGGGCCCGTACGCCTCGCCCGCGTGGACCGTTTTGCGGATAAAATGCCGGTGAGCCTCTTCGTAAGCCGCATAGTGGTGGCCCGCCGGATAACCGGACTCCTCGCCCGCGAGATCGAACCCCGTCACCGGAATGCCGTGCCGTTCGCGCGCCGCCACCGCCGAGCGCACCGCCTCCTGCGACGCGATGGAGACCACCTCTTTGTGGCGCATCCCGGGCAGCACGTCCAGCAGACGGTCGTAGTAGGCGCTCATGCCGCGTCCGAAATTGCGCATCGCGCAACAGATGATGGCCCATTCGAAAAGGATGTCCCCGCCCCGCACGACCGCCGCCGACGCGTTGTGCCGCTGCGCGGCGCGGGCCAGTCCCGCGCCCACGGCTTTGAACGCATGCACGCAGGCCTCGCCCGACGCGACCAGCCGCTGCGGCGCAAAGCGCACCTCCAGATAACGCACGCCTTGCGCGATCGCATCCTCGGCCATCTCGCAGGCCACGCGCTCCATCGCCTCGAACGGCAGCAACACCGCGCACGTGTAATCGAAGCCCAACAGATACTCGGCCAAATTCTTATAAGCAGGCTTAAACACCAGCTCATGCATGCCCGCGACTTCGTACGACGGCAGGACCACGCCCTGTTCGCGGGCAAGCTCGATCAGCGTCGCCACGCGCATCGACCCGTCCAGGTGCGCGTGCAGATCGCTCTTCGGCACCGCCTGAATCAGCTCTCTTGGAATCATTGCGACCTCTCTCTGATTCACGCCGAGGCAGGAATCAACTCCGACCGCCACTGACTCAGGAAACAGACGGCATACCCCCTGAAGAACAGCGAGACCGGCAACAGCGTCACGGCGCCGAAGTACGGCAGAATCATGGGAATGAACCCGATGCAGCAGGTCGACAGGCCGATGAGCAGGATCGCCACACCCGCCGCAAGGCCACACATCAGCCCCCAAGCCAGATAGCAGAGCACCGCTCCCGGATATTGGTTGCAGAGTGCGAAAACCACCAGCCATGCGCGCGACGCCGTCACCCCGTGCCAGTACATCACCGGCACCACGAACGCCTTGGCCAGATGCGACACCAGATTGATCGCCACGCCCAACAGCACGGCGGCCGTCACACACGCCACGGTCGGCGTCAGCATCGCGCCGCACCACGCCTTGCCTGCCGCCAGATAAGGCTCGACGATGAAACGGTAGGCGAGAACCGCATCCAGCGCAAAGAGCAGGAACGCGATCAGAAAGAAATAGAGACGCCACTCGAACAACTCGCGCCCGGCCGCCTGCGAGGCCAGCCAGCACTGACGGATCGGCGCATCCGGACGGTACCACCGGTGCAGAAACATGAAATCGCCCCGTGAGCGCAGCCAGCACATCCAGAGCGCAAACAGCACGCTCAACAAAACCACGCCGATCACCAGCGCAACCACGCCCGGATGAAGCCACGCGGTCGAGAGTTTGTCCAGCGCGCCGTCCATCTGCTGTTTAAAGGCGCCGGGCTGGTTATCGCCCACGCTGTTGAAGTTGCCCGACTGCGTGCCGATGTAGGCCAGCCACGCGCAGAACCCCATGCTGAACCAGCGCGTCATGTCGAACGGCTTGAACAAGACGGCGACCACCCGCGCATACGCTTGCGACGACGCGGCGAGGCATGACGGGCGCGACCCCGTCACCCCCAGCAGCGGCACGCTCGCGTGCTTGACTTCAGGCACCGGAGGTATCGCAGGTGCCATAGCCTCGAACAGCTCGCGCACCTGTCCCGCATTACGCCACTCGGGTCCGAAGTCCGGCTGCCACACGAGATCCAACTCCTTCAGCGCTCCGGCACGCGCCAGCCCGCGAAGCTCCTCAAAGGTAACCGGCCCGGAGCGCACGCCATCGACCGCATAATACCATTTCTTTTCCATGAGGCTCCCCTTGTCTCACCCGCTGATCAACGACCCCGTCAACTCTTTCGCCGAACGCATCCCGTGCCGCCGGAGATAGGCCGCGATCCCCTCGGCCACCTGCAGCGGCATCGAAGGGTCGATGAAGTTGGCCGTCCCGACCGCCACCGCTGTCGCGCCCGCGATCATGAACTCGATCGCCTGCTCCGGCCCCATGATGCCGCCCATCGCCAAGATCGGCACCTTGGCCACCTGCGCCGCCTCCCATACCAGCTTCACCGCGACCGGATGGATGGCCGGCCCCGAGAGTCCCCCGACCTTGTTCGCCAGCACGGGCCGCCTCTTCTCGATGTCGATCACCATCGCAGGCAGCGTGTTGATGAGCGACAGCGCGTCCGCGCCAGCGTCCTGGGCGGCCCTCACGAAAACCTTGATGTCCGGCACGTTCGGCGCCAGCTTCGGCAGGATCGGCAGCCGCGTCACGCGCCGCACCGCGGACACCAGCGACGCCACCGTGCGCGGGTCCGTGCCGAACGCGTGGCCGCCCTCCTTCACGTTCGGACAGGAGATGTTCAACTCCAAGCCCGCCACGCCCTCCACATCGCTGAAGCGCCGCGCGACATCGGCGTACTCCTCTTCGCTCGTGCCCCAGATGTTGACGATCACCGGAACGCCCGTCGTGCGCAGGAACGGCATATACTCGCGCACGAAACCGTCCACACCGGGTCCTTGCAGCCCGATCGCGTTGACCATGCCGCCCGTGACCTCCACATGCCGCGGCAACGCATTGCCCGGCCAAGGCTGCAGCCGGATGCCCTTGACCGTGATCGCTCCCAGCTTGGTCACGTCGATCAGTTCGGCGTATTCTTTGCCATACCCGAACGTCCCCGAGGCAACCGCCACCGGATTCTTCATCCGGATGCCGCCCAAATTCACGCTCAAATCCACATCTTGCATACGCTGTCCGCTTCTGTACATCGGCCACGTTCGGCTACGGCAAAGAGTATGCCAACCGCATCACTTCGCCACCTGGCAAACGCCCCTTGTTTTATTGGGTTTTCTGCACGATTCAACTGTGAGAATGATAACCGGAATCTCTGACACGAGCAAGGTCTATCCGAGTGCCCTTTCCCAAGATAACCACAAATCCCCTTGCTGTCAGGCGCGGTTTGGTCTATCGTCTTAATGATTGTCACCATGGACGTGGACGCCGCCTATGAGCACTTTATGAATTGGACCGCACCGACCGAAAAAGACACCGCCGCAGCCACCCTCGAAAAGCGCCTCTGGGACGCCGCCGACCAGTTCCGCGCCAACTCCGGGCTGAAGCCGCAGGAATACTCCGGCCCGATCCTTGGGCTCATCTTCCTGCGCTTCGCCGAAGTCCGCTTTGCCAAGAAACGCGCGGAGCTTGAACACCCCTCTACCCCTGGGAGA
Source organism: bacterium (assembly GCA_025360845.1). GTDB lineage: Bacteria > Verrucomicrobiota > Kiritimatiellia > RFP12 > UBA1067 > JAHFSX01. Next base: position 1,794 of record JANYBJ010000017.1, on the reverse strand, counting down.
GGGGGCGGGGATGAGGGTGCGGCCCTGCCGTTTGTCGCCCGCAATGTGGCGGAGATTCTGGAGGCGTGACGATGGCGGCTTGGCCAACAAAGCGAATGGATGAACTTTGCGAGATTACTTCGAGCAAGCGCATCTACGCTGCGGACTACGTTTCGGAAGGCGTGCCGTTTTATCGAGGGCGCGAAATTACAGAGAAAACAAGTTGTTTGCACCCTCGTCCTCTGGGAGAGGGCCGGGGTGAGGGTTGTGGGCTTGCCCACATTGGGGAGAATTTAGGAGTTGAACAGCCTAACAGCCTAAACACCTAACAGCCTTCTCCCTCCCTCTGGCTTTGTGTTTCTTCGTACACTTCGTGTCTTCGTGGTAAATCACCAAACAATCTCACGCGCCTCGAAGATCGGTCCGTCGTGGCAGACCCGACCGATCCACGTGCTCCCATCCGCACGCCGCAGATTCTGCACGCACGCCAGACAGGCGCCCACCCCGCATACCATGTGCTTGTCCAGCGACAGCCAGCCGCGGCAATCGATTGCCAGCGCCCGTTCGCAGACCGCCCGCAGCATGCCGTCCGGCCCGCAGGCGTACAGCTCCGGCGTCTGTCCCGCGGCCTTCAGTTCGCCCAGCACCCGGTCCAGCGGTTCCGTCACCAGACCGGTCTCGCCCCGCGAGCCGTCCTGGGTCGCCACCAGAACCCGCCAGCCCATCTGCTCAAACGCTTCGCAAGCCAACACATCGTCCGAAGTCCTGCCGCCGACAACGAGCACCCCTTTCTGGCTGAGCCTGCTCGCCAGAAAACAGAGCGGCGCCACGCCGAACCCGCCCGCCACGAGCACCGGCGCGCCCTTCGGCTCAAGCGGAAAACCGTTGCCCAGCGGGCCGATCACCTGCACCTCGTCGCCCGCACGCAAACGGTTCATCTCTTCCGTGCCGCGCCCGACCGTCTTGTATAAAATGCGAAGGATGCCGTCCTGCGCGCCGAAAATGCTGAACGGCCGCCGCAGCGACGCCTGTGCCAGCCCCGGCACGCGCACATGCACGAACTGCCCCGGCCGCGCCGCGTCGGCAAGCTTTCCGGCAGTCAGATCGAGCGACCAGTACCCGGTCGTCAGAGGCGTCTGCTGTAAGACGCCGCACCGCAAATCCATCATACGAAAAGCCCCCTCCCTCATTACCCTTTACGGCTGCGGCGCGGTTCACGGCACCGGCGCGATCACCTGTTGCAACGTCGGCGGAACCGGAGGCCCCTGCGGAGAAATTTCGTTCTGAGCCTCGATGAGATCCACCCGCGAGCGAACGCGCTTGATCTCCGCGTTCACAACCGCGGCCGTGTCCATCTGCCCCTCCACGGTCAGTTTCTTCTGCAACTCCTGGAGCTGTTTGACGTACTTCTCGGTCGTGTTGACAATGCTCTCGGCGCGGTTGCGGCGGTTCTCCTCCCGCAGCAGATAGAATTTTTTCTGCAGCGCCGCAAGTTCGGTCGGCTGCAGCGCGACGTTCCGCTGCGAGATTGCGCGGTCCGCCTCAAACCGGCCCGATTCGTCGCGCACGCGCTCCCAGCCGCTGTAATCGCCCGCGCGCTGGAACGTATCCATCAGCTCCGTCAGTCCGAGCATATACTTCTCGGGCCACTCCGTCTCCTTCTGCAAGGCGACTCTTTCGACCTCCGTCAACTCGCTCTCAAAGACGGCACGCATCTTGGCGACCTCCTGCACGCGGTTCTCAACCGTCCCCGGCAACAGCATCTGAGTGGGCTTCTCAGACTCAGCCGAACCTGCGGTCGCCGAAGCGGCCAAG
>JANYBJ010000301.1 GCA_025360845.1 bacterium | reverse complement strand
GGTGAACGGCGTGGCGGCGGCCAAAGCGGCAGGCATGCGCTGCGTGGCGGTGGCCTCCACCTTTCAGGCGGAGCCGTTGCGCCAGGCCGATCTTGTGCGCGCGACGATCGCAGAGATTACGCTCGAAGACCTGCACGGACGCGCTTAGGCCTACTTCACCAAGCTGCGTTTCGCGACCAGTTTCACCATCTCTTCCTGCGAAATCTCTTCCACGCGAACGTTGTCGAAATAGTAGAGTCCGTTCGGCCAGTAAGCGTAGAGGCGGACCTTGAACTTCTGGATCTTGGGCGATTTTTCGGTGGGATTGAAGCCGATGGAAAAGGTTCGCCACTCGGTCTTGCTGGGGTCGTCGGGTTCTAGACGCGTCTGGTATCCGTCCACGAAATCGTTGCGTTTAGGATGCCAAAGAAAGCCTTTGATCCACACGAAAGGTTTACCGTCACCCCTGAAATCCACCGTCAACTTGTAGTTCTGCCCCGGCTTGCAATCGATGAATCCGGAGTCGAGCATGACGCCCTCATTGCCGCCGATGCTGCCGTAACTGTTGGGCTCGATGGGCTTTTTGGCGGGCGGCTTGAGCGTCGGATCTTTCTTAAAGGCCCTTGCCCATTCCATGGCCTGATCGCGGTCGACCAGCGTGTCCAGTTTCACGACGCGGTCATGACCGTCCTCTTTTTCAAAGAAGCTCGTCAGACCGTCTGCCCTTTCCCAGTGCAGCGCGAACGCTTCGCCCTCATCGAAAGTGCCGTTCGGAATGAGATTGTTGCCAGCAAAAAGCAGCGGGGCAAGTGCGACGAAAAAAGTTGTGGCAGGAATAAAAGGGCAAGTCAAACGCATAAGAGGCTCCTTGAAAGCGCTCCTGTTTATTTTGTCGTCGGATAATACTGTGATTTCCTCAAAAGCCGAAAGGCTCCGTAGGCGGCGAAGATAAGACCGAGAATGCCCATGAACAGCGTCCCCGTGTTGCCGGAGATCAGAAGAGGGAGAAATCCGAACAGACAGAACGCGATGCCCAGCAAGAAAATGAACATGCCAGACGACCGAACCTGGACGTTGGCGGCAGAAATGACCTTCTGATTGTTGTCGATTATCTGGTTGATGAAGTTAACCCGATCTTCGCATGTGTTACGACAAGCAAGACCATTCGGAACGGTTGCCGCACAGTCAGCGCAAAGGCCCCTGCAGCAAGACTTGCAGAAACCGATGGCAGGTTTGTCAGGATGGTTGAAGCAGTTCATTCAGTGACCTTTCTCATGGGCACTCTCATTCGTTGTCCGGCACGGCCAGCGCCCGGAAGTAGGCGTCGACACTCTCCTCGTATCCGTCGGGAGTGGACTCGTTGTCCGGGTGCCGGATGGTGGAAATCCGCTTGGCAGAGCTGACGCTCTTCTCGGCTCCGCCGACGGCTCCGGCACCCATCGCGGTCCTCGCATCCTTGAGGCTGGAGATCAACTCGCTCTGAACCTGTTTCACCTGCAAGCCCTGACCGGACGAGCGGTACTTCTGGATCTGCTCCATCTTGTTGACGGCCTCTTCCAAATCACCCGTAGGCAAGTTGCGCACGTTCAGTTCGCGCAGGAGCGCTTCGGCCTTCTGCTTCAGCTCCGCCTGTTTGCCGGGCAACCTCTGCTCCACGTCGGGTTTCTGATCGGGGGTGATGCCGCGCAGGCCTTCCCCGCCCAAACCGGACTGCTTCCCGCCGCCGGTGGCTCCGCCCTGCGGGTCTTTCGAGGTGTCCTTGACCGTGCCCTTCTCGAAGGGTGTCTGCACCAGGCGGGTGGGCGTATTACGCCCGCCTTTGCCTGTGGCCTCTTTCTCCACAAACTGCCCTGACGATTTTCCCGAACGGCCCTCGCCCGAACGGCCGCCGACCTCGTTGTTGTTGGGCATCGAGTTGCCCGTGATCCCTTTTGCGGACATGTCGTCCATGTTGCCGTCGCTCGCGCCCCAGCCGATGCCCTTGTCCATGGAGCTGAGTGATGCGTTGGACGAGTCTTCCACGTCCTCCATATCGTTCACATCGTCGATCAACTCTCCGATGATATCCGTCATCTCCTCGGGCAGATCCTGCAGCGGCACATCGGGATTGGTCTCTCCGTCTTCGCCGTTCCATTTGATGTAGTCTTTGCTGTCGGAGAGCCAGCGTTCCAGATTGGCCGTGATGGACTCCGCCTGCTCCCCGACCAGCTCCTCGGCCACGGTGGCGATCTCGATGTGTTTCCGCTCCAGGGCCGCGCCCGCTTTCTGAAGTTCCTCGACCATTTCCACCATCTCATCCGCCATCGTCGAATTGGAGAAGTCCTGATTCTTGACCTTGGACAAATCATTGAAAGCGGCACGGAAGAGCTTGGCGAACTCCTGCTCTTTCGCGGCCATGTCCCCCAACAATTTTTCCTCCGCATCGGTCCAGTCTTCAGGCTTCTTTTTGTCGATCGCCTCCGTGTCGTCTATAATTTTCTTCTGTTCGTCTTTGAATTTGGAGAGGTCCTCCTTGAGCCCCTGAAGCTTTTCCCGAAGCTTCTGATCCTGGTTGTCGTCCGCCAGCCGCTGCTCCTTGAGGGCATCGAGCGCCTTGTCATTGCTGACCGCGCCCAAGATCCGCTGAAGGGCAACGATCATGTCGCTCTGCTTCAGGACGATGTCGTTAAGCCCTTCCTTTCGTCGTTCGTCGTCGAGCCCGGCAACAACAGGGATCTTTTGGATGAGCGGCTCTGACCGTGCGGTCCTCAATTCGGTGATGCTGTCCGACAGCCCTTTCTTGATCTTCTTCGTCCGAAACAAATCAGCGGCGAGCGTGGCGCCCAGAACAATCTTCTGGTGAACGGTTCCTTGCCGATTGTTAAGAACATGACTGATTCTTTCCTTACGGTCCGACTCGATTCGGGCGGAGACCCAGTCGCGCAGTTCCTTCTGCTGGTCGAGCGCTTCGGTGAGCACGGCGAAAAGCCGGACATAAGGGTCATCTTTGTCTCCGGTGATCATCTCTTTAGCGAGGTCAATCACATGGAGGGTCAAGGGCGTCAGCACTTTTCCTGACTGCGGCGGCTGATGGTTGTCATAAACCCTGGCCCAAACCCGGTAGCTGGCGTTGCGGGCAAAAACAGCTTCGTCGATGGACAGCGAGCTAACCTCGTTGCGGTCCCGCTTGATGTCGCGGTAGCTGATGCGCTTGAGGATGATCTCCTTCTGGTCTTGGAGCGTGAAAAGCTCGAGAGCGGTCAAGCCGAAATCATCTTTCTCCTCAATGTTCACGGGGATCGTTTGACCCGCGCCGACCTGAATGTTTAACTCCCGGTTCAACAGACGGACCTCTGGAATCTTATCCTGCGTCAGCTTGAAGCGGCATTGCCAGATCCCGGTGTGCATCAGGCCTCGGGCATCTTTCACATCCACAGACAAAGCGGCGTCGGACAGCATTTCGAAGCCGAGATCGGCATGTTCGCCTTCGATTTTCTTGCCGTCGCGGTAGAAAACAATCTGCTGTTTTCCTGAGGCGCCCGTTTTCACGCTGACCTGTGAGCCGTTGAGAATGTTTGCTTCGCGCTTGTGCGGGCTGAGCTGCCAAGGCTTGTCTCCCGTGTAGGCTGGCGGGGTTATTGTGACGGTCAGTTTGTTCAACCGGGGGTGCGGGATGACCGCGACCGTGTACCAGCGGCTCATGTCGTTACCGTTCTTGACGGCGTAGCGCGTGTTCTTAGAAAGGTCTTTCAACTCGAAGATGAAATCGTCCGTGCTGGACTTCATTCCGTACAGCAGCGGTGCGCTGCCGTCCTCGACCAGAATGTCGAGCCCGCTGACCGGACGGTCGAATTTGGTGGCTGACGCATGTATCAGACACGCGTCGCCCTCGATCAGTTCCATGTTGCCTGGAGACACCTTGAACTGAGTGAAGTTCAACGGCATCAGAGCCGTTGAGGGATTGAGATAGCGGAGGAAGGCGTTGCGGGCATGCGCGCCGAAAGGGATCAGGTAGGCGATGAAGAGGAGCAGGCTGACTGCGAACCATTTGGCCACAGGTTTCAGACGCGCGTGTTGCCACACGCGCCGGCAGCTCAGGCCCGCACACGTGGCTTCGGCGGCATGAGCGAAGACCTCTTTGATGAAGCCGGGAATGGCGGGGTCGCGGTCGAAGTGTACGGCATTGATCAGGCGGTTGTCGGCGATGCCGTAGCGCTGTTCCAGGTAGACGGCCATCTTGCCGGTGTCGATGGGCTTGCGCCAGTAAAGGCAGTACAGGCGAGCCACTCCACCTATGACGCCGCCGAGGAAGGAAAGCGCGATGACGGCGCGCACCGCAGCGGAAAGATTGAACAGATTGTCGGCCGCGAAGACGAGACCGAGCCACACGGGTACGGCGGCGCCTGCCAGCAACAGCATGCGCAAGGTGAGGCTTAGCCGGCGGTGAAGCGCCGCCTTACTTAAGGTCGCGTATAAAGTGCCATTCTTCATCTTGGCCAGTTCCTGCTTGGATATGAAGTGTGCTTCCCGGGGTCACGGCGTCGAGCGTCTTACCGTACATGAGCTTACGGTCCTTCTCCCCGCCTTGCTGCTTGTGTCGGATCAGAATGTACCGGCGATCGATCTTCCAGTCCGGATCGGCAAAGTGCCAACTCCAAATCTCGAGATGCCAGAGGAATCCTCCGGGCGTCCACTTCTCGGACTCGTAGTACTCGGACCGCCGCTTGTAAACGAGCGCCTTCGCAAATCCCCGTGTCCCTCGGAGTCGCAGGATCCAACGGTCGTTGAAGAAGTCATCCGCAAGGGGGAACTTCAGATTGATCGCCGCCAGATCACCCTCCATCAGCTTGTCGCCTGCGATATCGTGGGGCGTCACGTCGGAGTGGCCTGTCAGCACATGCGTATCGGTCAACACACAGAGGTCGTAAGTGCCCGGCAGCACCGTGCCGAAATCGAAGCGGTTGTCCTTTGTCACTTGGGTGGTCAGAATCTGTTGCCGCTCGTTATCAAAGGCGGTCACGGAGACGAGACTTCCGAAGCCGTCGACGCTGCCCTTGATGGAACCTCCGCCTGCCAGCGTGTTGGCGGTCATCCGGATGTTGCTGACAAAGACGACGTCCCCCAGTTGTTGCTCCAGGGTCCCTTTGATTTGCCGGTGAAGGAACAGCTTCTGCTGGCCTTGGTCGCTTTTGAGCGTCATCACCACGGAGATCACGTGCCCGGTGACCACAGTGCCGTTGACCAGCGTGACGAGGGTCTTGAAGTTCAGCAACGGATACTGCCCGTCGGAATAAACTTTTTCCTCCTTGCCGGCCTCCTTGAACGTCCACGGCCGCTCCATACTGGAGGTCTCGATCTGCTGATCGATCGACACGATGTCGCTGAAAAGAAACATCTGCTGCCGATCTTGGCCGGAAGGCACCAGGGTCAAAGGACGGGGGCCGATCATCCGCAGGTCTCCCGACATGACCGCGCCGTCTGACTGGGTGACAACGGCGCGAACGGTCTCGTCGATGGCATGGGCATGAAACGCGAAGATGGCGTTGAATATGCAATAGCCGACAAGGAATGTCCAATGACGAAGTTTCCCCCAAGCGTTCATCATCCCCCCTTTGGTGTATCAGTATAGCGCATTTGGTGCGCTCGCGGCAACAACCGCCGCGGGGGGATCCAGCAATTCTAAGTTTCTGTCGTTCGACAAGGACTTTTGCCGCCTCCCCGGCATCCAAGCGCTTTAACGGCTAAATCCAATCGGCACCTGTAGGTTGATCCCCGGAATACTCCCATCGGCGTGCTTGACCTTACGACCTTGTTTTTGCAACATATCGCCATGAGTTACTCTGATCCCGCACGCAAAGCATGGCCGTTCTTCTTACTCTTCGTGTTGGTAGGCGTCGGCTTCATGATGTTTTTCGTGGTGCAGGCGATCCTTGATTACCGCATTGCGAGAGTGTATCAGCAGACGCAGTGTGAAATCATTGGTGAGCGCACCTTCACGTCGAAAAGTTCATCGGTTCTCGGCGGACGATGGGTGGAGTCGCATCACGATCACACGGTGTTCAGGTGGACCTACGAGGTTCAGGGTCGGTATTACTCTGCGGAAGGTTATGATAACCATGACGGCATCATGGCGGAACCGGAGGAACTGTCCAACATCAAGAAGGGCGACAAGCACGAGTGCTGGTACGATCCTGCCGCGCCGGAGAAGTCGGTGCTGGTGCGGCGTTTCTATGCGAAGTTCTATCTTGGAGCGCTGATCCCCGGTTCGTTCATTCTCTTTGGGGGCTATTTTTTGCGGGGTGCGCTTCGGCGAAAACCGG
>JANYBJ010000099.1 GCA_025360845.1 bacterium | reverse complement strand
GAAGGCAGGGCCATGTCAGACGAGACCTCCCAGCCGGGGAATGGCGGCGCGGGCAGACGCTCAACGTCGAGCGTGACGGCGAGGGCCGGAAAAGCGGCAGCCAGGCCGGTGGATATGGCTGTTAGAACGTGTCTCAAGAGTTAAGCTCCTTCATGTGCGGGCAAGGAAAAGGCGCGAACCCCAATCCGCGCCTCACTAGAGGTACCACCAAGCACCCACCAAGAAACACGGGAGAGGGGCCGCGCCCAGAGGGCGCGTCCCCGTACATCTCGCTTCCTGTTCAAAAATTGACGGGTTTCTAACGAAGCGTTATGCGCGAAAGCGCAAAATCGGTTTTAGGTCCAGACTCTTCTACATGCGTTATCCTTGTTAACAAAATCGTTCAATCCATTCAATTGTGTTGCAACGATACACCATTCCCGTATATACACGCAACTGGTTTTTAAATTTACCGCTCAACACTTCCACAATCCCATTGCTTGAAAACGGTTTCTCTCTTATGATTCATCGCATCTGATATGTCACTGTGTTCCACACCTTTAACCCCGGACTGCGAAAAGGAACTCCAGCGCATTGTCGCGCTGGTGCCTGACGCGGATCTCTCGCCGCTCGTCGCCACGGAGCCCGCCTTCCGGTCCGGCGGTTTTCGCGCCGGCAACACCGCCGTTCTCCGCACGCGCCTGCAGCAGATCGCCTGCGGCTCCCAAATGGTTTCCGACACGTTGCGCCGGACGCTGGCCCGCCGTTCGCGGTCGCGCACATTGACAGGCCTGCTTTCCCCGGATGCCATCGCCGAAGCCCGCCACGCGCTGGCCGCGCTGCTGGGCAGTCAGGTCCTTCTGGTCGCCCTGCTGCTGGACGAGCGCGAGGAGGTGCGCAGCAAGGCCGAGGGTTGGATGCAGACGCCGTTCCTCGCGGTCGAACCCGCAGAGGCGCCCGACCGGCTGCGCGAGGTTTTTGCGGGACTCTCCGAGTTGCTCGGCAGCGCTCCCGCATCCGGTTCGGCGCTCACTCGGGAAGCATGGCAGAAGCAGAAAGAACAGTTGGAGAACCGGCTCCACGACCTGCAGACGGAGAACCGCAGGCTCAAAGGAGTGGACGACCGCCTGTCGCGCGTCGCCACGCAACTGAAGGCCTCCGAAGAAAAACTGTCCGCCGCGCAGCAGAAGGGCGAAGCCGCGGAGAAGGCGCTGCGCCAGAAGACGCGCGAGCTGGAGGAGACCGCCGCCGAGTTGACGCGCGAGACCTCCCGCCGCGAAGAGCGCCTCGTGGCCGCTTTGGACTTGGCGCTGGCGCAGGAGTTTCACGGCTGGCTCGCCAACGCCCGCGCCGTGGAGTCTGCCGCAACCCAATCGCAACCCGCCGACGACCTGTTGGCGCAAGCCGACGCGGCCCTGCAAAGACAGGGCGAGGTCGACCGCCACAGCGGCAACCGCGCCATCCTCGCCGCGCGGCTGGAGCGCCTCGAAGCAGCCCTGAAGCAAGTCCGGTCGGCGCTCCGCAACGCCCTGCGGCAGGCTCCTGAACTCAAAGCCGTGGAGACGGCCCTTGCCGCGGAAGCCCGCGCGCTCTCGCGGCTGCTTGAACCCGACGCCGCAGCCACGCCGCTCGAAGAGGCCATCCTCACGCGCATCCACGCCGCACGGGACAACGACCTGCCGCGCCTGCGTGAGTTGCCCGACCTGTTCGCCTCGCTGCAGGTGCTCGACGACACGGCCATCGTGCGGGTCCGCCAGGCGTTCCAAAAGCGTCTGGCCGCTGTCCAGGCTATGGGTGTGCCGCCCGATCCGTGCATGGAAGATCGGCATAACTCGGTTGCCCAACTGGGCCGCGCTCTGGCGGGTCAAATCCCGGCCATCCTGTTGATCGACGGCCACAACGTCCTTTTCGGGCTTCCCACACGTTACATGCCCGTGCGAGGAACCTCTCTGCCCGACGCCGAGAAGCGCAAGAAGCTGACCGACGACATCGTGCGCGTCACCGCGCCGAACCCCTCTGTACGCGCCTGGATCGTGTTCGACGGCCCCACCCGCAACGACACGCAGGCCTCGCCGAACGTGCGCGTCACCTACTCGGGCGGCGAAGGCGAGCACCGCGCCGACGGCGTGATCCTCGACAACCTCCGCTTTTTCAAATCATCATCGCCCGACACCCCGGTGATCCTCGCCAGCAACGACAACGGCCTCTGCACCGCCGCGCGCCGCCTCGGCGCGCTCGACATCGCCGTGCTGGACCTCGGCGCTTTTCTTTAACCGGACTCTTGGAAAAACAACCATGCATCTGTTTCAAATCACCGACCTGACGAGCGAACACGTGAAGACCGAAAGGTTTCTCGACGACACGGTCAGCGTCGTCTCGCACTCCGGGCTGCACGTCACCGAAAAGCTGCTGCTCGAACGTCTGCGGCATCTGCCCGAAGCCCCCGCTTCGGTCCTTATCGCCGGAAACCGGACCGGAGTCACAGCCATGACCGCCGCGGCGCTCTTTCCTGAATGCGCGATCACCTGCCACGCCTTTGATGTCCACCACGCCCGCGCCATTCTCCGTAACCTGGCCGCTAACGAATTCTCCTTTTCCTTCACGCACGACCCGTTCGTCAGCACGGCTGGGTCACACGTCGCCAGCGTCAAGGCCGACGGACCGCCGCAAATCCGCGTGGCCTGCACCACCGCGATCCCGTCCGACACCTACGATGCCGCGTTCTTTATGGCCACACCCGGGGTCATGACCGGCGAACTGATCCTCGACCAGATGGAGGACATACACAACCATCTGGCGATCGGCGGAACCTGCGTGATCGCCTGCGACGCGGACAGCGGCCCGCTGCACAAGCAGATCAGGGCGATCTTCGGCAACATCTCCATCCATGCCGACAAGCGAGGCGTCTCCTGCGTGACCGCCCGCAAACGGGAACCGCTCCAAAGTCCGCGCGGGTTTAGCGCCACCTTCCCGGCTTCGCTGCCCGGCGGCGAAACCTACACGCTCTGCTCACTGCCCGGCGTCTTCTGTCACCGCCGCCCCGACGCGGGCGGCTTGGCGCTGGCCGAGATCGGGGCGCGCGAACTCCAGCCCAATCAGCGCGTGCTGGACATGGGCTGCGGCTGCGGCATCGTCGGGATTTTGCTTTCCAAGAGTCAGCCGAACACCCGCGTCACCTTCATCGACTCCCATGCCCGCGCCCTGGCTGCCACGCACCGCAACATCACCGCGCTGGGCCTTGAGAAAACCGAGCTGATCCTTTCAGACGAAGGCATCGGCAAGACAGGCTACAACCTCTTCACGGGAAACCCGCCCTACTACTCCGACTTCCGCATCGCCGAGCTGTTCTTGCGGACCGCCCACGCGACCTTGCGGCCCGGCGGAATCTGCCTGATCGTCGCGAAAGCCGCACGCGCCTTGGAGGAGGTGCAGATCGCGCAGTTCGGCAGCGCCGAGATCATTCCGCGCCGCGGCTACGGCGTCGTCAAAAGTCTGCGCTGAATGGCTGGCACCCTCGACGGCTCAATTGACACCCCCGCACCAGCAATTCTAAATTTGGCAAGGAAGCGCCTCACGGCGCCACTACGAACGCAAGAAAGCTTCGGGAAATCCGATTGTAGTGTGCCCGTAAGGGCATTCTCTCATGGCGGCCTAAGCCAAATTTAGAATTGCTGCCCCCGCACGTCCGTGCTATCCTTCGATCAGTATATTGAAAAAGATGTTTATCCTGTTCGCGCCAGTTATGCGGACGTCTGAGTCGTTTGTTGTACGGGGGACGATGCGATGATGAAATGCGTAGTGGTGTACTTGCGAAGAGTCGCCATGCCTATGGCGCTCGTATGGGTTGTCACGTCGGGAGCGGCGCTCGCGGAAGTGCCGGAAACGCGGCGGCAGGTCGCGCTGATCTCCCCGTCCGCAGTGGCCGACGCGCTGCGCGACATGGCGCAGCGCTGGCCGGAGCGCTGTGGCGCATCGGCGGCGCCCGCCTGGCTCGCCACCCTGCAGGCCGACCGCGACGCGCTGCTGAAGCGGCTAGACGCCGGGGACGCCACGGCGGCGGCCGAGGGCGACGCGCTGCTCGCCCGCGTGCGGACCGCGCTGCTGGCTCTGCCGCTTCTGGATGCGGACCGGCTGCTGGCCGTGCGGCGGGGCGCGAACAATCTGGCCCTGCCGACAAACTGGAACAACCTCCGCGAAACCGATCGCCAAGGGCTCGTCAACCAGATCGTGACGCTCACCGGCTTGCGCGCCGCGCCGCAGATCGCCACCGTGTGGCAGCCGCCTCACGCCTTGGCCTACGCGGGCGACCTTCAACTGCACTTTGACGCCCGGCGGCTGATGTTCACCTCCAACAACGCCAAGGGCAGCTACCGCGTTTACGAGCTGGATCTGGAAAAGCCGGCGGAGCCCGTGCGCGAGATCGCCCAGATCCCCGACGACGATGTGGATAACTATGCCGGCTGCTGGCTGGCGGACGACAACGTGATCTTCCTTTCGACGGCCACCATGATCGGCGTTCCCTGCGTGCGCGGAAGTTCCTATATTGGAAACCTGTACAGGGCCGATCCAAGCGATGCGTCGACAATCCGCCGCCTCACCTTTGACCAAGAGCACAACTGGTGCCCGACCCTTCTTTCTGACGGACGAGTGATGTACCTGCGCTGGGAGTACACCGACCTCCCCCACTTTGTCTCGCGCATCCTCTTCACCATGAACCCCGACGGCACGGGCCAACGCGCCTTGTACGGCAGCAACTCCTATTGGCCGAACTCCATGTTCTTTGCCCGTCCGATTCCGGACGATCCGCGCCATTTCGCAACGGTCGTGAGCGGCCACCATGATACGAGCCGCATGGGCGAACTGGTCGTGATCGATCCGGCGCTGGGGCGGTTCGAAGCGGACGGCGTGGTGCAGCGCGTCCCCGGCCGCGGCAAGCCGGTCAAGCCGATCATCGCCGACCGGCTCGTCAGCGACTCCTGGCCCAAGTTCCTCCACCCTTACCCTCTCGGCGGCAACTACCTTCTGGTCTCCTGCCAGCCCGACGCGCAAGCGCTCTGGGGCATCTATCTGGTCGACCTTTTCGACAACATCACCCTCATCCGAGAAGAGCCCGGACAGGCGCTGCTGGAACCGCTTCTGCTGCAGCCGACGCCCCGCCCCTCCGTCCTCCCCTCGCAGATTCAGCCCGGCAAGCCGGCACTCGTCAAAATCGTGGACGTCTACACGGGGCCCGGACTGGCCGGCATCCCGCGCGGCACGGTCAAAGCCCTGCGCGTCATTTCCTATTCCTTCTCCTACCGCGACATGGGCGGACAGGTGGACCGCGTGGGACTCGACGGTCCTTGGGACGTGAAGCGCATCCTCGGCACCGTGCCGGTGGCGGAGGACGGCTCGGCCTATTTCGAAGTGCCGGCCAACACCCCGGTGGCCTTTCAGCCGCTCGATGCCAACGGCCGCGCGCTCCAACTCATGCGCAGTTGGATCACGGTCATGCCGGGCGAACTCCAGTCCTGCGCCGGCTGCCACGAAACGCAGAACTCTGGCTCAGGCCCGCGCCAGCGCATGGCCGCCGTGGAGCGTGCGCCCGCACAGATCACCCCGTGGTACGGACCGGCGCGAGGGTTCTCCTTCAACCGCGAAGTGCAGCCCGTTCTGGACCGCTCCTGCGTCCCCTGCCACAACGGAAAGGACCCGAAGCTGATCGACTTCACCCTGCGTCCCGATGCGCGGGCGGGCTCCGCGTCGGCCGCCTACAACAACGAGGCACATTTCCCGCCCGCCTACCTGGCCCTGCGCGCCTACGTACGCGGACACACCATGGAAAGCGACATGCACCTGCTCATGCCGTGCGAGTTCAACGCCTCCACCACCGAGCTGGTGCGTCTGCTCGAGGCCGGACACCACGGCGTTAAGCTCGACGCCGAAGCGTGGGACAGGATCAACACCTGGATCGACCTCAATACGCCGGCGCACGGCACCTGGCCCGAAATCGCAGACGAGGCGCGCGTCGCACGCTGGGCGCCCCGTCGCCGCGACCTGATCAAACGCTACTCGGGGGTCGATGAAGACCTGGAGGACAGCGCGTACCGTCAGGCATGGCAGGGGCGTCCCGTCCGTGCTCCTGATCCCATAGCCGAAACGCCTCTGCCGCCACCGCCGCACCCGATACAGATCGCCTTGTCCGCTCCCTTCGCGCCGGAATCCAAGTCAGTCGAGTTGGGCGAAGGCGCGGCCTTGCGTTTCGTCCGCGTGCCGGCCGGTTCGCTCACGACTTTTGCGGGTACCGAGCAGTCCTTCGCGAAACCGTTCTGGATGGGCGCGGTCGAAGTACGTAACCGCGATTATGCCCGCTTCGATCCCGGTCATGACAGCCGCATCGAGAGGAGCGAGTTCCTGCACTTCAGCGAGGAGGGGCGCGGGTTCCCCTGCAACCTGCCGGACCAGCCCGTCTGCCGCGTCTCCCGCGTCCGCGCCCAAGCCTTCTGCGCTTGGCTCGCGGCCAAGACCGGCCTGCGCTGCCGCCTGCCCACAGCCGCCGAATGGGAGTGGGCTTCCCGCGCGGGTTCCGTCGGACCGGCGGTCTGCGGCGAGGCGACCAACGATTTCTCGAAGGTCGCCAACCTCGCCGACCAGAACCTGCGCTCGGTCCTGACGCTGGGCTGGGGCCTGCCTTCCGGTGCGATCCCGGCCTACCGTCCGGCCGCCGCCAACGTGAACGACGGGTTCCGCGTCTCGGCTCCGGTCGGCTCGTTCCAGCCCAACGCATGGGGCCTTTTCGACACACAGGGCAACGTCTGGGAGTGGACCGCCGAAACAGCCGCGGACGGGCGGGCCGTGGCCCGCGGCGGCTCGTGGTACTGCCGACCCGAGAAAGCGCTTTTCGACTCCCGCGCCTGCTATCCGGAATGGCAGCCGGTCTACGATGTCGGCTTCCGCGTCCTGATCACCGAATGAAACTCGATTCGTGCGAAAAACGGATTGCCGAAACGGAAGGGCAAGCGGTATCATACAGGCAACAACACAATGTGAGCGTATCCCCGTATGAGTGACCAAGAGATCCGTTTCTTCTTCCTGCTGTTCGCTTTTTTTTCAACGTTCTTCGGCGCCTGTGTGGGCAGTTTCCTGAACGTCTGCATCTACCGCATCCCGCGTGACGAATCGGTGGTCACGCCGCGCTCGCACTGCCCGCACTGCAACGCGCTGATCCCGTGGCACCTGAACATCCCGGTCGTGAGCTGGCTCTGTCTGCGAGGCAAATGCGCGTCGTGTAAAGGTCCGATCTCCTTCCGCTACACCCTCGTGGAGTTGCTCACCGCGATGCTTTTCCTGGCGGTCTTCATGAAGTGGGCCGCTCCCGCGGCGATGCGCATGCTGCCGATCGAGCACCCGCTGATTGTCCCTGTTTACTGGCTCTTGCTCGCGGGATTGATCTTGGGAACGTTCGTGGACTTCGAACATTTCATCATTCCCGACTCGGTCTCCATTGGCGGCATGGTGGCGGGGCCGATCCTGAGCGCCCTCGTGCCGGCACTGCACGACAAGGCGATTTGGTGGCAGGGACTCACGACCTCGCTCATCGGCTTGGCCGTTGGCTTCGGCTTGCTCAACGCCGTGTCATGGATCGGCTCCAAGGCCTTCAAGAAAGAGGCGATGGGCTTCGGCGACGTCAAGCTGATGGGCGCGATCGGCGCGTTCCTCGGCTGGAAAGCGGTGCTCTTCACCGTCTTCGTGTCGTCGCTGCTGGGCAGCGTCAGCGGTCTGCTGCTCATCGCCTTCGGCGGCGTCAAGTTGCAGAGCCGCATCCCCTTCGGCCCCTACATCTCAGCCGCGGCCCTGATCTGGGTCTTTTGGGGCCCGGCCCTTCTCGGAATGTACCTTAAACTCATGCAGCAGTGAGGTCCTTGTGGGAAACAAAATCTACATTTCCGCCAACGACTACTTGCGGGACAGTTTCGCGCTAGCCCGTGCCATCCTCGATTCCGGCTGGCTTCCGGATGACCTGATCGCCCTCTGGCGCGGCGGCGCGCCGGTCGGTGTGGCGGTACACGAGTTCCTGCACTACCACGGCCTGCGTCCCCGTCACCGCGTGCTCAAATGCCAGTCGTACACGGGCATCCAGTCGCGTCAACATGAAGTGGTCTTCGAGAACGCGGACGATATTTTCCGTTCGGTTGTGACCGGCTCGCGCGTGCTGGTCATCGACGACGTGTTCGACACGGGCAACACCGCCCGCGCCGTCTTGGACAAGCTTGCCCCGTTCGGCGCAGAGGTCCGGCTGGCCACCGTGTATTGGAAACCCAACCAAAACAAGACCGCACTCAAACCCGATTTCTACATACGTGAGACCGACGACTGGATCGTTTTCCCGCACGAACTGGACGGCCTGACACCGGACGAGGTGAAGCTCAAAGACCCGGCGATTTACAACTTGCTCGCGCTGAACACCCAATAACCAACAAGGAATGTCCAATTATCAAGTGAAATGAATTCCGGCAACTCCGTTGGATATTGGTTGTTCCTTGTTGGTTATTGGACATTCAACTGCTCACGGCTCCCAGCGCTCTTCGGCCTCGTCCGCGCCGGGCTTCCTTTTCGGGCGGTCTCCGAACAGCACGGTGCCCAGACGCAACCACGTCGCGCCCTCTTCCACAGCTACAAGGTAATCGTTGCTCATGCCCATCGAGAGGTTGGGCAGCCCGATGCCGAACTCCGACTCCCACCGGTCGCGCAGTCCTCGGAGTTTGGCAAAGACCGGCCGCGTCAACTCCGGATCGGGACAGAACGGCGCCAGGGTCATCAGCCCGGTCAGCGTGACGTTGCGGCAGCCTAATGCGTACTCGACGACCTCCGGCGCTTGCGCAGGCGATACGCCCGACTTGCTCGCCTCTCCCGCCACGTTGATCTCCAGAAGAATCTCGGGGCGGTATCCGCCCTCCTCAGCCACCCGCTCGATCTGTTCCAGCAACCGCACGGAGTCGACCGAATGGATCACGGTAAATAGTTCCAAGGCCGGCCGCACCTTGTTGCGCTGCAGGTGACCGATCAGGTGCCACTCGGGGCCGCTCACGGACTCGGGTATTTTCCAGGCTGCTTCCTGCACCTTATTCTCGCCGAAGCGGCGGATGCCCGCCGCCCACGCCTCGCGCACCACGTCTGGCCCGTGCGTCTTGGTCACGCCGATGATCTCGACCTCGTCCGGCTTGCGTCCAGCCTTTGCGCAGGCTTCGGCGATCCGCGACTGCACTCCCTTCAGAATCTCCGCAACATCGGTTTCGCCGGCCATTCTCAGTCTCCTTATCGAGAGAATCGAACGATTCGATTGAATCGAGTCCGTCGATTCGCTCGGCTCTTCGAATCAATCGCAGGTGATGCGCCCGCTGATCGCGCGTTTGAGCGTCAGGGGGTCGGAGTAGCCGACACCGCTGTCCGCAGGCAGGCCGAAGGCGAGGCGCGTCACGCGCACACCGGTGTTTTTCAGAAGCTCGCCGACGTACCCGGCTGTGGCGTCACCTTCCATGTCGGTGCTCAACGCCAGCAGCACTTCCTTGACCGTGCCGCGTGCAACCCGCTCGGAAAGCGCGCGTAACCGCAGGTCAGAGGGCCCGGTCTGCTTCGCAGGGGAGAGTTTGCCCATCAGCGCATGATAGCGCCCGTTGAACCCGCCGGAGCGCTCGATGGAGAAGATGTCCGACGGCTCCTCCACGACGCACAACAGGGCCTCGTCGCGCGCCGCATCCGTGCAGAGCTTGCACGGGTCGTGGTCTTTAGAAGTGAATCCGCCGCAGACCGAACAGCAGCAGACCGACGCCCGAGCCTCCGACAGCGCCGCCACCAAGGTGTCCAACAGCAGCTCCGGCTTGCGGAGCAGCGCAAGCGCGGCACGCTCCGCCGAGCGCCTCCCCAAGCCGGGAAGTTTGGCCAGCGCCCGAATCAGGTTGTCGACCGGAGGAACCATGGGTGACTCACCCTCCGAACATGTCTCCCATGCCGGAGCCCTGCATCATCTTGGCCATGGCTTCCTGGGTCTGCTTCTTCACGCCTTTGAGCGCGCCGTTGACCACGTTGTTCAGCATGGTCTCGAAGCGCTCCGGCTTGCCGGCGAGCACTTCCTTGAGCGCCTCCTGCGTCACCTTAAGCGACACGATGGTGAAATCGCCCCGCGCCACACAGGTGATGCCGCCGTTGGCGTACTCGCAGGTGATTTTCTCGATCTCGGACTGGATGCGCTTGGCCTCTTTGCGCATCTGCATCGCCTGCTTCACTTGATCCAACATACCCATACGTCAAACTCCTTAAAGTGTTGCGCGCACAATCGCACACGCTGTTCTGGTCTAATTAGGTTTGAAGTTTAATACAAACCCGCCTCCGGCCTCAAGCCCGTTTGCGCACTTTCTGAAGCGCGAACGAGAACAGCTCATGCAGTTCGGTGATCCGCAACCCATACGCGCCAGCCAGATAAACGCCGCCGAACACCGCGCCCACAATCCCCAGCTTGAGCAGATCGCCCACCCGCCCATGCAGGCCGGCCACCACGCCGATGTGGTTCAGGATTAACCAGCTCAAACCCGAAGCGAATCCGGCCGCCAGCGTCAGCCGCGACAGGAAAGACAACGTCGCTAAGAACGGAAAGACCGGCGCGCTCTTCTTCAGCATCTCGACCAGCGTGAAACACTTGAGCGTACGCGCCAGCGTCACACCGCCCGCGATGAACGCGAGCAGCATGAGGTCATGCCGACCACAAACCTTTAGCCCTATCCAACTGATCACCATGCTGAGCGAGGAGAAGAGTATCCCGATCAGCGTGACCGACACCATGCGCCTATTCGCAAAAAAGGCCTGCATCGCCAGCATTTCAATGGCCGCAGCCGGAAGCATAAACGTGTAGAACGAGAGCGAAACGGCGGTGCGCTGAACCGCATGCGCGTCGAAATGCCCGCCTTTGAAAATCAGCGAGGTGAGCGGCACGGCCACGACCGCCACAAACAGCGCGAACGGTATAAAGACAGAGAGGAGCATGCGGCCAAAACGCGTGACCAGCCGACCGAGACTCGCGTGGTCATTCTTGTCCACCAGTTCGCAGAAGAACGGGAAGACTGCGATCGAAAGCGTATAAGGCACGAGAAAGAGCAAGGTGCTCTGCAGTTTTTTGCCGATGGAATTGGCCTGCATCAACCCTGACTCGTCCAGTGCGCTCAGCACATACACGTTGTTGTACTCGTCCCGCACCTTGGCCATGAGGATCCCCGCCAACAGAGGCAAGGCCAGCCAGCACATGCGTTTGAAGGCTGGATGCGAAAACGCGAACGTCGGGCGGAAAAACGCCAGCTTATCGCGCAGTCCGAGCAGATGCGTGCCGACTTTGCAGACCGAACCTGCCACCAGGCCCCACATCAGCATCCGGGCGCTGTCTTCTTTCACAAACGCGCTCGCGATCAGGAGAAAGACCACGCAGAACTTCCACACCGCATCGCCGAAGGCCGCCAGAAAGAAACGTTTGTACCCGTTCAAAAGCACATAGGTCGTCGACCCCAGAGAGAGGCCGATGACCGCAGGCCCCATCGTCCGCACGCTTTTCGCGGCCAGCTCGTATTTTTCAGGCGAGGAGTCCGCGCTCCATTTGGTCAAGAAACCGACCACCCAGTGCGGTGCCAAGACCAACACCGCCGCCAAAGCGAGCAGCACGATGAACTGCAGAGTGAGCAATGTATTGGCCAGCGTCCACGCGCTCTTTTCGGACTCGACATCCAACTCGCGCATAAACACCGGCATGAACGATGGTCCCAGGACCTCCTCGCCAATCAGAAAAAGCATAAAGATGCAGTTCTCGAACGCGAACGCATACACCACATCGAAGGTGTCCTGCGGCAAATAATGCCCCATCACCTTCGCCTGAATCAAACCGGCCAGTTTGAATAGGACATGCGCAACCAAAACGAAAATACTCGCTTTGAAAATGCGCTTTTCGAGACTCGCCTTATGTTCACCCATTCAGTCCCCCTTGGTGAAACAATCGTTTGCGCCGGCGCCGACACCCCCGCATCGGCATCCGGCGTCCCTACTCCATCATCTGCATGTCGCACAGCTTCCGGTAGTTCCCGTCTGACGCATAGAGCTGCTCGTGCGTGCCGCGCTCGATGATGACGCCCTTGTCCATCACGAGAATCTGATTGGCGCTGCGGATCGTGCTCAACCGGTGCGCGATCGCGAAGGTGGTCCGGTTCGCCATCAGCTTGTTGATCGCATCCTGCACCAATCGCTCGGTGACCGTATCCAACGCGCTGGTAGCCTCATCGAGAATCAGGATCGGCGGATTCTTGAGGATCGCCCGCGCAATGGCGATGCGCTGCCTCTCGCCGCCGCTCAGAGCGAATCCTTTTTCGCCCACAACCCGCTCATACCCATCGGGCTGCGAGATGATAAAGTCGTGCGCGTTCGCCATCTTGGCCGCGTCAATCACCTGCCCGCGTGTGGCCTCCGGCGTTCCGTACGCGATGTTGCTCGCAATCGTATCGTTGAACAGCACCGTCTCCTGCGTCACAACGCCGATCAGATGCCGCAGGTCGCCCACATCCATCTGCCTCAGATCGACACCGTCCATCGTTACCGCGCCTGAAGCGGGGTCGTAAAAACGCGCCAGCAGGTTGGCCAGCGTCGTCTTGCCCGATCCTGTGCCGCCGACAATGGCCACGATCGTGCCGCGCGGAATATCGAACGAGACATCCTTGATCGTTAGACCTGGGCCTTCGTTATACCGGAAACACACATGGTCAAACTGAACGCGGTCCTCAAACGTCGCTTTACGGATCGGATTCGCCACCTGCGGGAGGCTCATGTCCATGTCCAGCAGCGAATAGATCCGGGTCAGCGCCGCACGTCCGCGCTCGACCTGCGCCTGTACTTTGCCGAGTTGCTTCAGCGGGCGGTAGGCGACCAGAAACGGCACCAGCAGCGGCGCGATCTCGTGAATCGCCAAGTTCCTGAAATAGCAATAGACCACGAAAAGCCCGATCAGCAGGATGCCCATGCACTCCACCGACGGCGTGATCAGCAACTCCATGCGTACGGCCCGCAACACGCTCTTCACATAGAACTGATTGGCCTGACGGTATCTTTCGATCTCGTAAGCTTCCGTGTGATAGGCTTTGACCACGCGGATACAGGTAATGTTCTCATGCATTTTGGATGAAATAAAGGAGATGCGGTGCAAGGCCCTCCTGGCCCATTTGCGCACGAGATTGCCTAAAACGGCCATCGGCACGATGAACAGGGGAAAGCCGACCAGAACCAGAACCAAGGTCTCGATCATGTGGTTCTTAATCGCAAAGTAAATCACGAAACCAAACGCCACAAGAATCTCAAACGGGGCACGGCACACGTCCGCCAAGGTGTGCGCGATCACCATATCGACTTGCTGCGGATCGCTCGTGCAGCGGCTCATCAACTGCCCCACGTCTGTTCGGCCGAAAAAGTATAACGACTGCTTCTGCAAATGGCTGAACAAGTCGATGCGGAAATCCTGAACCACCTTGGCGCCTGTCCAGCGCAAGAAGTAGTGGTTCAGGTACATGGCCACCACCTTGACCGCCATGACGAACGGCATGATGAAAAGGCCGATCAGCAGCAACTGCCCCGTCATATGCCCTTCGGCGTCGCGGAACTTCACCCCGCACCGGTTGCCGAACTTCTCCACCTTCTGGAACCAGCTCGGCAGTTCTTCTTCGGTTACGACCGGCTTGACGTTCTCGCCCTGCTTGATCAACCCTTTCAGGCTGTCATCCAGTTCGCCGCTATGCTTGGCCTTTTTGGCGACCGTCTCGGCTGGGGCCTTCACGGCCTGCTGCTGCGAGCCGACCGCCTGAAACTGCTTCAGCACAGGCTCGACAATCTGGAAAATCGGCACCCACGACCCCGCCGTGATCGAGCCGGCCAGCAACCCGGCCAACATGCGAAAACGGTATTTACGCGCATACTGGTAGAGTCGGCCATAAGCCTGTTTGGCTGTATATTCTTTGTCAAAAAACTCCATGGTTTACCCGTTCGCCGTCATGTAACGTTCCGCTTCCAGCGCGGCCATGCACCCGGTACCGGCCGCCGTAACCGCCTGCTTATAATGACGGTCCTGCACATCGCCTGCGGCAAAAACGCCCGGCCGGGAGGTACGGGTATCCGTCGTCACGATATAACCCTCGGCATCCAAATCGAGCTGGCCGGCAAAAGCCGCCGTGTTCGGCGTGTGCCCGATCGCGACGAAAACGCCCTGCACCGCCCGCTCAAAGCGCTCGCCCGTCACCACGTTCTTAAGCCGCAACCCCGTGACCTCGCCTTTCGCGGGATCGAGCACCTCTTCGACCACCGCATTCCACACCACGTCAATGTTGGGTGCGGACAGCACGCGGTCCGCCATGATCTTCGAGGCGCGGAACGCGTCGCGGCGGTGAACCACCGTCACCCGGGAGGCCAGCCGCGAGAGGTAGAGCGCGTCCTCCATCGCCGTGTCGCCGCCGCCGATCACCGCCACGGGCACGCCTTTGAAAAAGGAGCCGTCGCAGGTGGCGCACGCGGAAACGCCCTTGCCCATCAGCTGCTGCTCCGAGGGCAAGCCGAGGTAGCGCGCGCTCGCGCCGGTCGCAACGATCACCGTCCGGGCCTGCAGGTCGCCGCCCATCATCAGCGACACCGTTTTGACGCTTCCGGACAGCTCGGTCGCCGAAACCTCGTCCATCAGGAACCGCACGCCGAAACGTTCGGCCTGCTTGCGCATGGTGTTCACGAGTTCAAACCCGTTGACCGCCCGCTCAAACCCCGGAAAATTTTCCACGTCCGTCGTCTGCGTCAGTTGTCCGCCCGGCTGCATGCCATCGATCACGACCGGACTCAGGTTCGCCCGCGCCGCGTAAATGGCCGCCGTCAGCCCAGCGGGCCCGCTGCCGATAATCACCACTTGCTCCATGAAACACCCCTCAACGTTGAACGTTTGCCCCGGTTTAGGTATACCGCAAAACCTCGTCCACCGTCGTATACCCGTCAAGCACATTGCGGATCGCGTCCTCACGCATCGTCCGCATGCCGAGTTCACGCGCCTTCTCGCGGATGAAGAGCGTGGGACGCCGCTCGTTGATCAGCTCGCGGATCGGATCGCTCACACGCAGGTACTCGAACACCCCTTTACGTCCCTTGTACCCGGTGCCATTGCATTTCGTGCAGCCCCTTCCGTAAAAGAAGGGCCTGTCGCCCACGTTCGCCCGCTTGAGTTCCATGCGGCTCAAGGTGTCGTCATCCGGCAAGTACGGTTCTTTACAGTTCAGGCAGACGGTACGCACCAGGCGTTGCCCAAGCACCGCCTCCAGCGTGGAGGCGATCAGATACGGCGCCACGTTCATGTCGATCAGACGCGTCACCGCGCCAGAAGCGTCATTCGTGTGCAACGTGCTGAAAACCAAGTGACCGGTGAGCGAGGCCTGCACGGCGATTTCGGCGGTCTCCAAATCACGGATTTCGCCGATCATCATCACGTCCGGATCCTGACGCAAAAACGCGCGCAGCACTTTGCCGAAGGTGTTGCCCGCCCCCGGGTTGATCTGCACCTGCACAATCCCGTCGATGTCGTATTCGACCGGCTCCTCGGCGGTCAACAGCTTTTGATCAATGGTGTTGATCCGCTGCAGGCAGGAGTACAGCGTCGTCGTCTTGCCGGAACCCGTGGGTCCCGTGACAATGAAAATCCCGTTGGGCTTCTCGATGTCCATCGTCACAATCTCGTACACGTCTTCGGGCAAACCGACATTCTCGAGATCGAGCGACACCACACTGCGGTCCAGCACGCGGAGCACCACGCTCTCGCCGTGCGCGGTCGGCAGGCACGAGACGCGCAAGTCCACCGAGTGCCCCGCAACCGTCAGCGAAATACGCCCGTCCTGCGGGACACGCCGCTCGGCGATGTTCAGCCCGGACATGACCTTGATACGAGAAATGATCGGCAGCGCCAAGCGGCGGGGCGGCGGCGACATTTCGTAAAGCGCGCCGTCCACACGGTAGCGGATCTTGAAATCTTTTTCGAACGGTTCGAAGTGAATGTCCGACGCCCGGTCCGTCACCGCTTGGTACAGCACAAGATTCACAAAACGGATCACGGGGGCCGCAGCGGCCGCCGACTCCAAACTCTTGTCGTCCACATTGTCGTCAACGTTCAGCGACGTGTCCAACGCCAAGTCCGACTCGAGGCTGTTGAGCATGTCCGCGACCGTGGCGCTCTCGTCGCCGTAATACTCGGCCACCTGTTTCCGCACGTCGTTCTCGCGGGCCATGACGAAGTGGACGTCCTTGGTCAGCACGAACATCAATTCGTCCATGACGTGCGGGTCGATCAAGCCGCTCGTCGCCAGCGTGATCGTCCCCGCCGTTGCGTAGACCGGCAAGACGTTATACATCCGTGCCACGCTCGCGGGAACACACTGGATCACGTCCGCATCCGGCGACATCACAGACAGGTCGACCACCTCGCACCCCTGATAGGCCGCCATCATGCTCAAGAGGTCGTCCTCGCTCACGTACCCCATGTCCGTCATCAGCTTGCTGACAGGCTTGCCGGTATTCCTGTGCTCTTCGCGCAACTCCTCGGCCTGCTGCTGATCGATAATCCCGTTGCTGACCACCAAATCAATCAGCGGGTCATACGAGGGTGCAATCTGCGTCAAAGTCTCAGCCATCACCTACCTCCTTGCCTGCAGCTCTTCTTTAAGCTTCTGGACCAGCGTGTCGGGGTCCTGCGACTTGGTCACCAAATCGTCATACGAAATCAAACCGCCGAGATACAGCTCCAACAGATGCGAGTCGAGCGACTGCATTCCGTACTTCGCGCCCGTCTGGATATCGGAGCTGATCTGGAACGTCTTGTTGTCGCGGATGCGCGAGCGGATCGACGGCGTGGAGATCATGATTTCGAACGCCGCCACGCGCCCGGGCTTGTCCACGCGGGGCAGCAGCAACTGCGAGATCACCGCCACCAGGCCCACGGAAAGCTGCGTGCGCACCTGCTCCTGCTGGTCGGTCGGAAACGCGTCGACGCTACGGTCGACGGTCGGCGCGGCACCGGTCGTGTGCAGCGTCGCGAACACCAAGTGGCCGGTTTCCGCCGCCGTGATCGCCGCCTGCATGGTTTCCAAGTCGCGCATTTCACCGACCAGAATCACATCCGGGTCTTGACGCAAGCCGCGGCGGATCGCTTCGGCGAAGGAGGACACGTCTTGGCCGACCTCGCGCTGCGTCACCACCGACTTCTTATGCGGATGGTAATACTCGATCGGGTCTTCCACCGTGATGATGTGTACGTCGCGCTCTTTGTTGATGATGTCGATCATGCTGGCCAGCGTGGTCGATTTGCCGGACCCGGTCGGCCCCGTCACCAAAATCAAACCGCGCGGCCTGAAGAGCAGCTCTTTCACCTGTTCCGGCAGGCCGATCTGTTCCAGCGACAGCAACTTGTTCGGGATCTGACGCAAGACGATGCCGAAATTTCCACGCTCCTTGAACACGCTCACGCGGAAACGCGCAAGGTCACCGAACGGCAACGCGAGGTCACACCCGCCGCACCGCATGAGTTCCTGCATCTTCTCTTCCGACACGATCGCGTGTACCAACGCCTCGGTTGCCTCCGGCGTCAAACTCGGGCTGTCCAGCGGCGTCAAAGCACCATGAACGCGCAGCATCGGCGGCACACCCACTCGAATATGCAGGTCGGACGCGCCTTCGTCGACCGTCGCCTGCAACAAATCCGTCATGTTGATATCGGAATTCATTAGTCTGCGTCTCCCATTGTTGCCCTTAAGACTTCCTCAAGCGAGGTCATGCCCGAGGCGATTTTCAACAAACCGTCTTCACGCAAGGTCCGCATCCCCATCTCACGCGCACGGGCACGCAGCACCGTCGCCGGAGAATGGTCAAAGATCAGACGCTGGATCGTGTCATCAATCAGGAAAATCTCAAAGATGCCTTTACGCCCTTTGTATCCGGACTGGCTGCAGTTCGGGCAGCCCTTGCCCTTGTACATTTTCGAACTCGTCACGTTCTTCGCAATCGCGCCCAGCATCTTCATGTCGCGATCCGTCGCGGTGTATTCTTCGCGACACTTGTCACAGATCGCGCGCACCAACCGTTGCGCCATCGCGGCCCGCAGCGCCGACGCCACCAAGAAAGGCTTGACGCCGATATCCAGCAGACGGGTCACCGCGCTGGGCGCGTCATTGGTGTGCAAGGTGCTGAACACCAAGTGACCGGTGAGTGCGGCCTCCATCGCGATGTCGGCCGTCTCATGGTCACGAATTTCACCGATCATCACGATGTTCGGCGCCTGACGCAGGATGGACCGGAGCGCGGCCGAGAAGTCGAGCCCGACGTCCCTGTTCACCTGGACCTGATTGATGCCCGACATCTGATATTCGACCGGGTCTTCCACGGTGATGATCTTGCGGTCCGGCAGGTTGATCTGCCCCAGACAGGCGTAGAGCGTGGTCGTCTTGCCGGAACCGGTCGGACCCGTCACCAACAGCACGCCGTCCGGCAACTTGATCAGGCGCTCGAACTTGTTCTGGTCGTCCGACAGAAAACCGAGCTGCGGCAGACCCAGCGACAGGTTCGTCTTATCCAAAATACGCATGACGATGCTCTCGCCATGGTTGGTCGGCACCGAGGACACGCGAAGGTCGAGGTCACGTCCCTGCACCTTGACCTGAATACGCCCGTCTTGCGGAATCCGTTTTTCTGAAATCTTCATGTTGGACATGATCTTGACGCGGCTGAGGATCGCCGCCTGCAAACGCTTGGGCGGGCTGTCCATCTGCCGCAGCACGCCGTCAATGCGGTACCGCACGCGGAAGTTCCGCTCCATCGGCTCCAAATGAATATCGGAAGCCCGCATCTTACAGGCCTCGGTAATGATCATGCTGACCAGGCGAATGACCGGCGCGTCCGAGTCGGTCGCGTCCGACCCGCCTTCCCCGCGCGCCTTTTCGCTCACATCGATCGAGCCGTCGTCCGCGCCGTAAAGGGTCTCGAACTCCTCGGGATAAAGCTTCTCCACCGCCGCCTTAACCTCGGCCCGCGGCGCAACAACCGCATCCACATTCAGCTTGAGCACATAACGCAGGCTGTCCACCGTGTCGTAGCCCATGGGATCGCTCAGCGCCACGGTGACCGAATCTTCCGTGCGGTAAACCGGCACCACGCCATATTTGCGCGCCACGTCGGCCGGGATCACCTCTTTGACCGCAGGGTCGATGGCGTCCGCATGGACATGAACGTACTCCATGCCGAATTGTGCGGCGATCATCGCCAGAACATCATCTTCCTTCAGATCGCCGGTCTGAATCAGGATATCCAGCGTGGTCTCGCCCTCCTGCTTGATCGAATTCATCACCGTCGAGACCTGCTCGGGCGACACATAGCCTTGTTCCTGCAAGAGCTGCAAGACATATTCATCATTTGAAGTCACAATCGTTCTCCTCTAAAATGTGCCGCTTTCCGCGCTACGCCAGCCTCGCCAACTTCTCCGCCACCAGTATGCCGACCCGCTGCGGATCAGCCTTGCCCTTGCTCAGCTTCATCACCTGGCCCACCAAGAATCCTGCGGCCGCCTTCTTCCCGGCCCTGTAATCCTCGACCGATTTGGCGTTCGCCGCGATGGCCTGTTCCACGAACCCTTCCAGCGCGCCCGAGTCGCTCACCTGCCCCAGCCCGCGCTTCGCCACGAGAACACCCGGCATCCCGCCGTTCTCGAAGAGTTCCGCCGACAGCTCCTTGGCGGTCGGCCCGTTGATCACGCGCTTGTCGACCAGCTCAACCAGCTCGGCCAGCGCCGCCGGCGTGAGCGGGCACTCCGAGATTGTCTTACCCGTCACCGACAGTTGCCGCATCACCTCGGTCATAAACCAATTGGACACCGTCTTACCCAAGCCAGGCGAGCAAAGCCGCACCGCGGCCTCGAAAAAATCGGCGTTCTCCTTCGCGTCGGCCAACACGCCCGCGTCGTACTCGGGAATGCCGTATTCGGCCACCATCCGTTCGCGGCGCGCAGAGGGCAGTTCAGGCAGCAGCGCCTTCCACGCGGCGATCTGCTCAGAAGCAAGCGCCACAGGCACCAAATCCGGCTCGGGAAAGTACCGGTAGTCGTGCGCGTTCTCTTTGCTCCGCATCGATTGCGTCTCGCCCAGATCCGGTTCCCAGCGCCGCGTCTCCTGCACGATCACACCGCCACGCGCCACCGTCGCGAGCTGCCGCGCGATCTCGTACTCCAGCGCCGCGTAGATGCCCTTGAAGGTGTTCATGTTCTTGATTTCCGCCCGCGTGCCGAGCTGCTCCTGCCCCTCCGGGCGCACGCTGATGTTCACGTCGCACCGCAGATTGCCCTCCTCCAGATTACAGTCGCTCACGCCCGCGTAGACTAAGATCTGCTTCAGCGCCTGCACGTACGCCAGGGCCTCGTCCGGCGAGGACAAGTCCGGCTCGGAAACGATCTCCATCAGCGGCGTGCCGCAGCGGTTGAAGTCCACGCCGCTGAACCGCGCATAGTGGTTGATCTTCGCGGCATCCTCCTCCAAATGGATGTGGTTGATGCGGACGCGCTTCGGCCCTGCCGGCGTCTGGATCGTCACCCCGCCACCGAGGCAGAGCGGCCGCGCCTGCTGCGAAATCTGATAATCCTTCGACATGTCCGGATAAAAGTAGTTCTTCCGGTCGAACGTGCTGAGCCGGCTGATCTCGCACCCCAGCATCAGCCCCGACATGACCGTGAGCTTGACCGCCTCGCGGTTCATCACCGGCAGCGCGCCGGGATAGCCGAGACAGACCGGGCAGACGTTGGTGTTGGGTTCCTCCCCGAACTTCAGGCTGCACCCGCAGAACATCTTGGTGTTGGTCTTGAGCTGGACATGCGTCTCAAGTCCGATGGTGATCAGGTACTTGCTCATGCCCGCACCCCCTGCTCGTACGCATACGCCGCACGCAGGATCGACCCTTCGCCGAACGCGGGGCCCAGCAGTTGCATCCCGACCGGCAGCCCCGCCGCCGTCTGGCCGCACGGCACCGAGATGCCGCAGAGTCCGGCCAGGTTCGCGGGCACCGTGAAAATATCGCCCAGATACATCTTCAGCGGATCGTCGCACGCCTCGCCGATCCGGTACGCGGCCGTCGGGGCCACCGGCGTCAGCAGCGCGTCGCAGGTCTTGAACGCCTCGGCAAAATCCTTGCGGATCAGCGTGCGCACCTTCTGCGCGCGGCCATAGTACGCGTCGTAATAGCCGCTGCTCAACACATAGGTTCCCAAGATGATGCGCCGCTTGACCTCAGTCCCCAGCCCCTCCGCACGGCTCTTGGCGTACAAGTCGAACACCGAGCCGGGATTGGCCGTGCGATGCCCGTAGCGCACGCCGTCGAAACGCGCCAGATTGGCCGAGGCCTCGGCCGTCGCCACGATGTAATAGACCGCGATCGCATACTCGGTGTGCGGCAGGCTCACCTCCACAATCTCCGCGCCCGCCGCAGCGCACGCGTCCACCGCTTTGCGCACGCACGCCATCACCTCGTGGTCCGCGCCCCCGATATAATACTCTTTCGGCAGACCGATCTTCATGCCTTTGAGCCCGCCGCGAAGCGCCGCGCGATAGTCCGGCACCGGCACGTCCGGCGTGGTTCCATCGTGCGCGTCACGGCCCGCAAGCGCTTGCAGCAGCACCGCCGCGTCCTCCACGGTCTTGGTCATCGGCCCCACCTGGTCCAGCGACGACGCGAAGGCGGTCACCCCGTAACGCGAAACGCGCCCGTAAGACGGCTTCAGGCCGACGCACCCGCAAAACGAGGCGGGCTGACGGATCGAGCCGCCCGTGTCCGTGCCGAGCGCCGCGATGGCTTCGCCGCCCGCGACCGCCGCAGCCGAACCGCCGCTCGAACCGCCGGGCACCCGCGTCAGATCGTGCGGGTTGCGCGTGACTTTGAACGCCGAATTCTCGGTCGAAGAGCCCATCGCGAATTCATCCATGTTGGTGCGGCCCGCGAAGACCACACCGGCCTGGCGCAGCTTAGCCGAAACCGTGGCGTCATAGGGCGAGACATAGCCGACAAGCTGCTTCGACGCGCAGGTGCAGGGCTGCCCCGCGACGTTGATCAGGTCTTTGACGGCGACCGGTATGCCGAGCAGGTCGCCGTCCCGTCCCGCCGACCGCGCGGCGTCTGCCGCCTCGGCCTGCAGCAATGCGCCTTCGGCGTCCACGCTCAAATAAGCGTTCAGGTCCGCGTCCTTTTTATTGATCGCATCCAGCACCGCTTGCGTCAACTCGACCGACGAGAAGGTTTTTTTTCGTAACTCTGCCGCGGCATCACAAATCGTTAATGTCGAAATATCCATCAATTCCTGATTCCTGATTCAGTCTTAGGCGTCTTCCACTATCTTGGGGAGCTTGAACTCGAACCCGTTGCGCTCGGGAGCGTTTGCCAAGACGCATTCGCGGTCCAGCGACGGCACCACCACATCCTCGCGGAACACGTTGACCAACGCCTGCCCGTGCAACGTGGGCTCGATCCCTGCGAGATCCAACTCTCCGATCTTCTCGACATAGTTCACGATCGTTTCCAACTGCAGCTGGAACGTGCGTTTCTCGTCCGGCGACAGCTCCAGACGGGCCAGTTCGGCCACATAGGCCACATCAAGCGTATGACTCACCAAAATCTCCTTGCGGGCGGGTCTTAACCCTTTTAAGAAATAGACAGTCTATGTTACTCTTCCGTCCGTTTTGACACAATTCAAAACTCAGTCCCGCAAAAAATGCGGAAACGCTCACTCAAGCCTCTCCCCTTGGACGAACTGTCGTGGTCGTTGTTGAAAACGGTCACTTTTCCCAAAAGCCCCTATTTTTCGGCTCTTCGTCGAAACGCGGAAAAATCATAAGGCTTTTCTGATGTTGGTTGACGGCAGGTCGAAGATCTTGAGCCGGAAGTAATCGTAGTCCCGGAAGCCGTATGCCTGGCCGATCAGCCATCTGATCTTGTTGTTGA
>JANYBJ010000184.1 GCA_025360845.1 bacterium | reverse complement strand
TGCTGCACCGCCTGACACAGGCGTGCCGCAAAGTCACCGATGTGAAACTGGTCGAACTGCTGCACACATCCCTGCTGTACGTCCCCATCACTGACGACGCGCCGACCTTCGGGCAACTGCGCTTCTCCTCAGCCTGAGAGGACGCGCAGCAGGTCCTCCAGCCCGAACCCGCCCGTCTCCAACGACAAAACGACACCTGCCGAAGCCCGGCGGGATGGCCACGCTTTGCCGTTTATGCCGCTCCGCCCTCCCCCCTCGCGCTTCCCAGCATCCCGACCCCTTTGATTTGGAACCGCTGGCCGTCCGCGCCCTTGCTTGCGACATTGCAAAAAACTGCTATGATATCCCCGTGCTTATTCTCAGGTGGATCAAGACTCATCCACCCGAGGAGTCATAACCCGAACACCAGCAAAGTGACGTCCTTTTATGAACCGAATCCTTAAGAAAACGCAACTCTCGGCCGAGGTCTTCCGTTTGGAGGTCGAGGCACCGCTTATCGCCCACGAGCGCAAGCCCGGCCAGTTCATCATCCTGCAGGTCGACGACTCCATCGGGGAGCGCATCCCCCTCACCATCGCAGATGCGGACCCGGTCAACGGCTCGATCACCCTGATTTTCCAGACGGTCGGAAAAACGACGCACCTGCTCGCCGACAAGCAGGTTGGCGACTCGATCGCCGCGTTGCTGGGACCCTTGGGCCAGCCGACCCATATCGAGAAGGTCGGGCATGTGGTCTGCGTGGGCGGCGGCATCGGCGTCGCGCCGCTTCATCCGATCGCGCAGGCCATGAAGGCCGCAGGCAACAAGGTCACCATCATCATGGGCGCCCGCAACAAGTCTCTGCTCATCATGGAGGGGGAGATGCGCAAGATCGCCGACGACCTGATCATCGTGACGGACGACGGCTCTTACGGGCGCAAGGGGCTCGTGACCCATCCGCTCAAGGAGCTGTGCGAACAGTCGCCCAAGCCGGATATGGCTGTGATCATCGGGCCGCCCATCATGATGAAGTTCGGCGCGGAGACCACCCGTCCTTATGGCGTACACACCGTCGTTTCGCTCAACACCATCATGATCGACGGCACGGGAATGTGCGGCGGCTGCCGCGTCACGGTCGGCGGCAAGACCCAGTTCGTCTGTGTGGACGGCCCCGAGTTCGACGGACATCTGGTGGACTTCGACAACATGATGAAGCGTCTGCGTGCCTACAAGCCGCGCGAGGATGCCGACCACCAGGCGCATCACTGTCATCTCGAAGAGGCGGCAAAAGCCCTAGAAAAACAATAATCCGTAAGGGCGTCCGGCCGGTCGCCCCTACAACCCCGAACCCCTGAATCCTCCTATGCACGCTACTCCCGAAACCCTCCATCAGGCCGCCGCAACCAAGCTGGCGGAACTTGCCGGCAAGACGCTTTCTCCCAAAGAGCGTATCGCGATTCCCGCGCAAGAGATGCCCACGCAGGACCCTGTGGTGCGAAGCCGCAACATGAATGAGGTCGCTCTCGGCTATTCCGCCGAGCAGGCGCAGGTGGAATCCATGCGCTGCCTTCAGTGTAAGAACGCTCCGTGTGTGAGCGGCTGCCCCGTGCGTATCCGCATCCCGGAATTCCTCAAGGCCGCCGCCGCCGGCCAGTTCGGCGAGGCCAGCGCGATCATCCGTGAGAACAGCCTGCTTCCCGCCGTGTGCGGACGCGTCTGCCCGCAGGAGGTCCAGTGCCAGTTGCCCTGCACGCTAGGGAAGGCGCTTAAAAACGTCGATCTGGCCGTGTCCATCGGCCGTGTCGAACGGTATGTGTCCGACCTGCACCGCGAGAGCGGCAAGCAGGCGGCGCCCCAGGTGAAACCCGCCACCGGCAAGAAGGTCGCGGTCATCGGCAGCGGGCCCGCCAGCATCACCGTGGCCGCCGACGTGCGCCGCGAGGGCCACGACGTGACGATGTTCGAGGCCTTTCACATCCCGGCGGCGTGCTGATCTATGGCATCCCGGAGTTCCGTCTGCCCAAAACCATTGTTCAGAACGAGCTCGACATCCTTAAAAAGATGGGCGTCAAAGTGGAAATGAATTTCGTGGTCGGCCGCACGCGCAAGCTCAATGACCTGATCGAAAAGGACGGCTTCAGCGCGGTCTTTGTCGGCACAGGCGCGGGTCTGCCCAAGTTCATGAACATTCCGGGTGAGAACCTCGTGGGCGTTTTCTCGGCGAACGAGTATCTGACGCGGGCGAACCTGATGAAGGCTTACGACACCGGGCGCGCCCACACGCCGCTCTATCACTCGAAGAAGGTTGCGGTTCTCGGCGGCGGCAATGTCGCCATGGACGCGGCCCGCATGGCGCTGCGCCTCGGCGCGGAAGAGGTCCATCTGGTCTACCGCCGCACGGAGAAAGAGATGCCTGCGCGCGTGGAGGAGGTGGGTCATGCCCGTGAAGAGGGGGTGATCTTCCACATGCTCCAAAACGCGGTCCGCATCCTCGGTGACGCCAACGACTGCGTCACGCAGATGGAGTGCCTGCGCTACGAACTCGGCGAGCCCGACGCCTCGGGCCGCCGCAGCCCGGTGCCCCTCGCGGGCAGCGAGTTCCTGATGGAGGTGGACACCGTGATCGTGGCGATCGGCAACGGCTCCAACCCGCTGATCAGCCAGACCACCGCCGGCCTCCAAGTCAACCGGTGGGGCAATATCATTGTGGATGAGAACGGCAAGACCTCGATCGACGGCATTTACGCGGGCGGCGACATCGTTCTCGGTGCGGCCACCGTGATCCTCGCGATGGGCGAAGGCCGCCGCGCGGCCTCCTCCATCAACGCGAGCCTTGCGGGGACGTAGTCGGGTAGAGTCGGCCGCGGCGGCTCACGGGGACGTTCGCCCTCCAGGGGGCGTGCCGGCGATGGAGCGGCGGCTCACGGGGACGTTCGCCCTCCAGGGGGCGTGCCGGCGATGGAGGGCGAGTGTCCTCACGAGCCGTGCTCTTCTACGGGATGATGCAATGAGAACGGCTCGACAGAGTCTCGCCCTCCAATGGCGTCTGTCCGCGCATGGAGGGCGAGCGTCCCCGCGAGCCGCTTTCGCTACTTCACCTCTTTGATGACCGAGGTTGCGGCCTTGAGGATGCCGGCCACGTTGGCGAGGTCGGAGGGGATGATCATGGTGTTGTTGGCCTTGGCCATTTTGCCGAACTCGGTCAGATACTGCTGAGCGAGCTGCATGTTCACCGCGTTCATTCCGCCCTGCTCATTGATCGCCGACGCCACCTGGCGGAGGCCGTTGGCCTGGGCTTCGGCCACCAGCAGGATCTCCTGCGCGCGGCCGCCCGCCTCGTTGATGCGCTTCATCTTCTCGCCTTCGGAGATCGCGATCGCCTGCTGCTTCTCGCCTTCGGCGCGGTTGATCTTAGCCTGGCGGTCACCTTCCGATTCCGCGATCAGCGCGCGCTTCTCGCGCTCGGCGCGCATCTGCTTCTCCATCGCGTCGCGGATGGTCTGAGGCGGCGTGATGTTCTTGATCTCGTAGCGCGTGACCTTCACGCCCCACGGGTCGGAGGCCTTGTCCACCGCCGCGACGATCGCGGCGTTCACCAGCATGCGCTCCTCGAAGCTCTTGTCCAACTCCAGCTTGCCCATCTCGCTGCGCATGGTGGTCTGGGCGAGCTGCACGGTGGCGAAGAGGTAGTTGCCGATGCCGTAAGAGGCCTTGGACGGATCCATGACCGTGAGGTACAGGATGCCGTCCACCTCCACCGAGATGTTGTCACGCGTGATGCACTGCTGCGGCGGCACGTCGATGGCCTGCTCCTTGAGCGTGTGCTTGTACGAGACGCGGTCAACGATCGGAACCAGCAGGTGCAGGCCCGCATCGAGCGTGCAGTGGTACTTGCCCAGCCGTTCCACGATGAACGCCTGTTTTTGCGGCACGATGCGCACGCATTTGAGAATCGTATAGACCACCGCGAACGCGATGAGTAAGGCAACGTATGGCATGTTCTTGCTCCTTCTTTCTTGTTGTGTCTGACACGTACGACGCGTCAGACCGTCTCAACCTTCAACGTGAGATTGTTTTTGCCGCTGATGCGGACGGAGGCTCCAACCGGAACGTCGGTGTGGGCTTCGGCGGTCCAGTCCGAACCGCAGAATTCGACCCGCCCCGGCTTGTTCGGGGCGATGGGCTCCACCACGACGGCCAGTTTTCCGGTAAACGCGTCGTCCATGTTGTCGCTCACCTCTTTTTTGCCACTGAACACGCGCTTAAGCGTCTGGCGCAGCAGCAGAAGGTAGATGATCGAGAAGACCGAGAAGCAGAGCCACTGTCCCGCCTGCGGGATCGGCAGCAGCCAGGCGGACAGCGCAACCGTCAACGCCGCCAGCCCAAAGAAAAGCGAGACCAGCCCCGGCGTCATCACCTCCAAGAGGATCAAGAGTATCCCGAGGATCAGCCAATACATGGGTGTCATTTGCATAAACACGGACCCTTTCAAGTCTGCGAAAAATAATATCGATTATTAGTTAAACAAGTCGCCAGCCCCTTGGCAAGCAAAAGCGATGTGAAATGAAGGGGTCGGAGCGGCCAGCGGTGCGGGCCACACTGCGGCTGCTCACCTGCGAGGCGCCTGCACGAGCGCGTCGAGTCTACGGTTACGGAAGAAGAGCGCCGCGTCGATGCCGACCATCAGGATGTTCAGGATGTAGAGCCCGAGCACGGGGTCGCCATGCTGCCCCAGCGTGATCTTGTTCATGATGCCCGCCGCGTAGCCGACGAAGATCACGAACAGGAAGAAGACGCTCTTGCCCTTGCTGGTGCGCGCACGCCACGATTTGACGATCGAGAACGGCCAGGCCGCGCCGAAGCAGATGAGCATGAGGGCCTCGTAGAGCGAAAAGTGCATGGGTTACAGCAGATCGCGGATCTGGTTCGCTTCGCGGATGAGCGCTTCGAGTTTTTGGAAATCGTTCGCCTCCAGGCAGCGCTTCAGTTCCTGCACGCGCTCGGAAAAGGCGTCGATGGCCTTCAGCACATGCTCGCGGTTCTGCTGGAAGATCGGCACCCACATCTCCGGCGAGCTTTTGGCGAGACGCACGGTGGAGGCGAACCCGCCGCCCGCGAGGCGCGGCACGGCATAGCCCGCCTTCTCCTCGTTCTGCACGGCCAGCGAGAGCGCGTAGGCGACCACATGGGAGAGGTGCGAGACGTAGGCGGCATGGCGGTCGTGCTGCTCGGACGACATGAACTCGAATTTCAGCCCCACGGCGAAGAACAGTTCCAGCGCGGTCTTGCAGGCGTCCGGCGCGCTCCACTCCAGATCGCAAAGCAGGACGGTCTTGTCCTTGAAGAGCCCTTCGAGCGCCGCATCGGGACCGGCGTTTTCGGTGCCCGCCATGGGGTGGGCTGCCACGTACCGCTCGCGATTCGGGTGTTGCCGTACAGCCTCGGCGAGCAGGAACTTGGTGGAGCCGAGGTCGATGACGGTCTGCGTCGGGCGGATGCCGTCGAGGATGAGCGGCAGGAGCGTCTCGATCGCGTTCACCGGCATGGCCAGCAAAATCACGTCGCTCTGCCGCAGCGCCTCCTCGAGCGAAACGATCCGGTCTGCGAGCCCGAGCTGCAAGGCGCGGGCGGCGTTTTCCTGCGAGGCTTCCACACCGAGCAACACCGTCGCGAGTCCCGCTTTGCGCAGGTCTTTCGCGAAAGAGCCGCCGATGAGGCCGAGGCCGATGATGGATAAGGTCATAATAATGAAAAAAATCCCAGAGGATTATGCTCTGGGCAGGGTGGTTGCATAAAACGTGACGTATTGTAGACCGGACCTACTGCCCGCGCAAGCGAAAGTGGCAGGGGAGGATGGTCATGCCGTGGATTCCGGCGTCCCGCAGGGCGTCCGTGACTATGTCGGCCATGAAGGTCTGGATGTGGGCGGTGACCCGTTTCATTGAGTCATCCTTTCGTTTGCGGGTGTGTCGGTTCAGGCCTTGGCTTCGGCCCGTTCGCGGCGCGATTCGACGATGTGGTAGATCGCGGGCAGGACCAGGAGCGTCACGGCCAGCGACGAGACCAGTCCGCCGAGGATCACGGCGGCCAGAGGGCGCTGGATCTCCGATCCGCTGCCCGTGGCGTACATCATCGGCAGGATGCCGAGAATCGTGCTCAAGGTCGTCATCATGAGGGGCCGCAGCCGCAGCTCACAGCCTTTGCGGATGGTGTCGATCGTGCTCAGGCCCTTCTCGCGAAGCTGATTGAAGAAGGTCACAAGAACCACGCCGTTTTGAACGGCTGTGCCGAACAGGACGATGAAACCGATAGCGGTGGAGACGCTGAGGTTGATCTTGAGCGTGAGCATCATCAGGATGCCGCCCACCAGGGCGAACGGCAGGTTGAAGATGACCATCGTGGCGCTCCGCAGCGAACCGAGGGCCGAGAAGAGCATCAGGAAGATGAGCAGGATCGAGACGGGCACGACCACCCCCAGCCGCTTCATGGCGCGCTGCTGGTTCTCGAACTGTCCGCCATATTCGAGGAAGTACCCGGTCGGCAACGCCTGAGTGAGCGTCTGCAGCTCGCGCTGGGTCTCCGCCACGAAGCTGCCCATGTCCCGTCCCCGGATGTTGCATTCGACGACCACGCGGCGCATGCCTTTCTCGCGGCTCACCTGGGCGGGGCTTTCCGTTTCACGGATCAGGGCCAGCCGGGAGAGCGGAACCCGCGTGCCGTCCGGCGCGTTCACCAGCAGCCGTCCCAGCGCCGTGAGGTCGTTGCGGGCACTCTCGGGGAACCGGACGAGCACGGCGAAACGCATCTGGCCTTCGATCATCGTGGTCGCGACCTTGCCGCCGACCGCGGTTTCAATCAGGTCGTTGATGTCGGCGAGATCGATCTTGTAGCGTGCGATCGCCTTGCGGTCCACGACGATCTCGATCTGCGCCGCGCCGGAGATCTGCTCGACCTTGACGTCCTCGGCTCCGCGGATGCCGCCCATGAGGGAGGCGATCTTGTCCGCCTGCGGCTTGAGCACGTCCAAGTCAGGGCCGTACACCTTGACGGCGAGGTCGCTCTTGACGCCGGAGATCAGCTCGTTGACGCGCAGCGCGATCGGCTGCGAGAAGGAGAGCCGCACGCCGGGAATCGCCGCGAGGTCCTGCTTGAGGGCTGCGACCAAGTCCTCTTTGGTCCGGCCCGTCTTCCACTCCTTCTCGGGGTGCAGCATAATGACGAAGTCGTTCTGCTCGGGGCCCATGGGGTCTTCCGAAATCTCCGCGCGGCCGGTTTTGGTCACGACGGTCTCGACCTCCGGGAACTTGAGTATCCGCTGCTCCATGACGGTGCCGACGGCGACCGACCCGTCCAGCGAGGCGGACGGCAGCCTCACGCAGTTGATCGCGAGCGAGCCCTCGTCGAGCTGCGGCAGGAACTCCGTTCCGAGCCTCGGCACGAGGAACATCGTCGCGACAAACAGCAGAACCGCGGCCGCGACGGTAGTCCACCGGAAGCGCAGCGCGAGCGAGAGTGCCGGAAGGTAGAGGCGCTTCGCCAGCCGGATGCTGAGGTTGTCGCGCGTCGTCTTGTGGCCTTTCAGGAAGAGCGAGCACAGGACAGGCACGATGGTGAGGGCGGCCAGCAGCGAGGCGGCCATGGCGAAACACATCGTCGTCGCCAGCGG
>JANYBJ010000170.1 GCA_025360845.1 bacterium | reverse complement strand
TCGTCACGGCGGTCGCGCTCGCCGCCGTGTGCGCCGCCGCTATCCTGATCGCATTGAAACGCAGAAGGACATGGAGCCATGCGGACGGGCAACCCAAGCTGCGATAATCTGCGGACAAATAAGCATGTGTTCACGCTGGTTCAGACCGGCGAGGAGCATGTTCAAAACAACACCAACTGGCTGGACCACACGGACATTTTCAACATCAGCAACACCGTCATGAACGCCATGCTGAACTCCACGAACAGTATGGGCAATGCGATTGAGCTGTATTTTGTGAACACGCTGGAAGGCGGCAGCGCATTGGGCATGCGATCCTCTGAGGGTATCGTCATCGCGAGCGGAGGGGACGGTCTCGCTATCGTTCACGAGGTGCTGCACGATTGCGGAACCAAGGACATCTACACGGTTGATAACCAGGAAGCCGAGACCCCTAATCCTGTTCCTGGCCCTGTCTCGATGGACCGCGTCCCGTCCGACTGGGGAGGGGGCTATTACCCGCCGGACCTGACGCAGCGCGAGCTGGTCGGTCGGCTTATTATGCGCTCGGGTGGAATCGACGGGGCAGACACCGCATCCCGCTGGGATTTGCCTGTCGGCACCGTTTTCGGCTGGAGGCATGTCAACCCCGCAGACGGCTCAAGCCCGAAGACGTTGGATCAGGCTGGGGTGGGCCAGAGCGTCATCCAGAGGAATCCCGGTAGCTTTTAGGAAATGGAAAAATTGCCTCCCCATCAAGCAAAGCGTCGAGGCAGTGCCCCCGTCAAAACGCATCGACCTTCGCGATCGTTACCCCAGCCTGCCGCCACTGCCGGAGAACAAGACCGGTAACCCCTTGAAAATCGCGCTGGCTGTCGGTGCGGCGCTCGCCGCGTTCGTCATCCTCTGCGCCGTAGTCTGGAACACGGTAAAACGCAGAAGGACACGGAGCCATGCGGTCGGGTAACCGACCAACAGCGCGGGGACGGTCTCGTTCTCCGTCCATGCGTTCGTCGCCGGGGTCACTCACGGTGAAGAACCGCCAAAGGGATTGGACAATACAGGTTTCTTTTGAGGGCCTCGGTGTGGTATAAAGGATGTCATGAAGCTGATGATACTCTCGTTCTTGTTGGCGACGGCGGCGCAGGCTCAGTTCTCGACGGAGGCGCTGTTGAGACCCTACGTCTACACAAACGAAACCGGGGAGACGTTCGCTTACCGCATGAGCGTGCCGCAATTTCCTGAGCCGGGGAAGCTGTATCCGTTGATTCTGTTCCTGCACGGCTCGGGCGAGTGCGGCACAGACAATCTGCTGCAGATCAAAGCGGGCTTGCCGACACTCATGGCGACGTTGCTGAAGCGGCCCGAACCGGTGATTGTGGTGGCGACGCAGTGCCAGAACGGCAACTGGTGGGTCAAGCAGTTGGCGCGCGAAGAGAACTATGCGATGTCGAAGGAGCCGGCGGCGTCGCTGGAGGTGGCTCTTGCGATTTGCCATCATGTGGTTGCGACGCGGCAAGCCGATACGAACCGGCTCTACATCACGGGACTGTCCCTGGGAGGGTTTGGCACATGGGATGCCATCCAGCGCGAGCCGAAGATGTTTGCGGCGGCAATCCCGATCTGCGGCGGCGGCGACATTCGGAGGGTGCAGGGGCTTAAAAAGCTGCCGATTTGGGTTTTCCACGGAACGGTTGACAAGAGCGTGGCTGTGGCGTGTTCGCGCCGCATGGTACAGGCACTGAAGCAAGCGGGGAACCGCAAGGTACGCTATACCGAATACGAGAATGCCGCACACGACGTGTGGGACCGCACGTATGCCAATCCTGAAGTGCTCGATTGGCTGCTGCAGCAACAGATCGTTGCGGAAAAGCCGTGGTGGCGGTTCTGGTGAAGCGTGTTCGAAATGACTTAAAGGACGAAACGGATGGAACAGAACATGAAACGAGCGTTATCTTTGGCGGCACTCGCCTTCGCACTGGGCACACAGGCGTCGACGAACGTGTTCGAAATGCCGTTGCTCTATCAGAAACATGTGCAGTTGCAGCAACAACTCGTCCAGTCGGTGCGTGCGGGCAAGACCGAGGAGATGGAGACGGTCTGTCGAGCGGGTGTGGCGCTGATGCCGCAGGATCCCACCTGGCAATATAATCTGGCGTGCGCTTTGGCGTACCGCGCAAACAAAGACGAGGGGTTGGCGGCGCTCGACCGGGCGATCGAACTCGGGTTTCGGGATGATGTCGCGATCGCGGCTGACAACGACCTCAAGCAGATGCGGGGCAATCCCAAGTTCACGGAGTTGATCGAAAAAGCCAAACGGCTCAAAGACCAGCCGGTGGCGGGTGCCGTGCAGGTGAAACCCACGGCTGTGTTCATGGGGATGCCGGCGGAGATCAACGAGTCCAACACCTTGTGGAATTTCGATGAGGGGTGTTTTGTGACTTTGTTCGCGCTGACGAATCCCGACATCAAGCGACTCTCCGCCTATGCGCCTGCGTACCAGGGGCCTGCCGCAGAGCGCGTCCGCGAATGGTTCAACGACGATACGGCTTCCGGAAATTTCGGCGACCTGTATGTGAACCGCGACGACGGGCACTCGCCCTTGACGGTAACGAATTTTCCGGGGTTGACGCCTGTGGTCTACAGTGTCGAGGCTCGGCAACACCGGTCGCACCTGAGCTTGCCCAACACGCTGTTTGAGCAGCCCTTGCTCGGCAATTCGTCCATGTCGATGGTGAGCGGCCCCTTTTGGCGCAGTCTGCCGCGTGCGGTCGTGACCGACCCCATCCAGCCGCTGGCGGCGTTTCGCTATTACGTCAGCAACCAAAGCTGGTTCTTTCCGGAACACAAGGATTATGATCCGGACACGGGCGACCTGTTTCCGGCCAACACGCCGTACTGTGTGATCAGCCAGGGTTCGTCCTATTCGGACCAGCCTTTCATGCAGGCGTTCGCGGCGTCGATGGCGTCGTTCCAGCCGGCGACCAAACGGCTGTTAATCACGCGTAAGCTGCTGGCCCCGACGTTGCAGATGATCTTCCGCGCCACTCAAAAGACGGTGAAAAATCCGGAAGACTATCTGACGGCGGCGGCGCATCCGGTGGTTTTCGATGCGTCGAACCTGAGCGTCACGTCCATGGTGGAGATGGCGCATGCGATGAAGCCGGAGGAAGTGCCGCCGCTGGTGGCGCTGAGAACGGTCACGGATGCGCAGGCGGAGCCGGGAATCGATTTCTTTGACATGCGGCCGGAGGGTCTTTTCGACACGCCTTGCTGCATTGCCCGCGTGGTTCGCGGCATGGCCCGCGAAAGGCGCATGACGATCGAGGCCGCCGCTTCATCGAATCAACGCGACCTGAAATATCAATGGGTCGTGCTGCAGGGCGATCCGAAAAAAATCGGCATCAAGACTCTGAACGAAACCGGCTCCCGCGTGGAAATCACGGTGGCGTATCACGGCACTTTCCGCCTGCAGGAGGCCGGCGGTGCGCCATCGGCGATGTCAAGCAGCCGGGTGGATATCGGCTGCTTCGTCAAGGCCGGCCCCTATTACTCGGCGCCTTCTTTTGTCTCGCTCTATTATCTGCCGAACGAGGAGCGCGTGTACCGCGACGACGGTCAGATCCTGTCGGTGGACTATGCCAACGCCGCTCACCGGTATGCCGACCCGGTGCTGACGCTTCAGAAGAGCTGGAAGGATCTGTACGAGTACGACACGCAAGGCCATCTGACGGGCTGGTACCGCACACGGAGCGGGGGACAGCCGGAGCGCTTCACGTACAAGGGCCACAAGGTTTTGGACACCGACAAGCAGAACCGTCCCGTGAAAGCCTGCGTGGTGCAGTACATGCCGCGACAGACTGGCGGCGAGAACGCTCCGCCTGTGTTGACCGGTGTGGACACGCAGCAGATATTCGCCTACACCTATGCCAGCGATGAGGACAAGGTCGGGAAAGCCGCGGCGGTGAAATAGAAAACAGATGCCGGATCGGGGAGATTCGGTTAAGATGTGCATTGTGTTGGAGACTGTTCAGTTCGCACACTGCAAATTCGTTAGTTGCAGAATACGTGGTGTAGAGCGGGGGGGGGGACCGGTATGGCTTTGACAGTGAATGGGGTCGAGATTAAAGAGGCGAGAGTTCAAGACGAGATGGCACGTCT
The DNA here is from genome assembly GCA_025360845.1 of bacterium. Taxonomy (GTDB): domain Bacteria; phylum Verrucomicrobiota; class Kiritimatiellia; order RFP12; family UBA1067; genus JAHFSX01. The sequence continues at coordinate 26,799 of JANYBJ010000170.1, read as the reverse complement.
GCGGCCAGAGTACGAGACCTATGTGCGGGCCAACGGCGGAGAGCCGAGCGAGGCGCAGTTGCGTGAATGGGCGCAAGAGGATGTGATTGAGGAGGCCCTGTTCCGCCAGGAGGCGATCGCGACCCAACCCGTGCCTTCGGATGAGCGGGCTCGACAGTACATGGACAGCCAAGCCGAGTTTTTCAACACCTTCCCTCAAGAGGAGCGGCTGGCCCGCAGCAAAGAAGTTTTGCAGCAGCGGCGGCTGATGAAGGTGATCCGCAAAGGGGTGAGGCAGCCCGGAGAAGCGGAAATCAAGGCGTATTATGACGCGCATGCCGAAGTGTTGCGGGTGCCGGAGACGTTGCTGCTGTCGCACATCTGCCGCTTTGTGGAGCCGGGCAATAAGGCGGACACTTTTCTTGAACTGTTGAGGATTAAGGCGGAGATCGACGGTTCCCGTCTGGACTGGGCCGAGGCGCTGGAGACTTTCTCGGACTCGTTTTCACGCGACTACGGCTATTTCGACCCGGTTTCCCGCGGCGAAAAACCGCCGGAGATCGAAAAGAAACTTTTCGCTCTGAAACCGGGCGAGGTCAGTGATGTCCTCGATTTGGGCGTCCGGAGCCTCCATCTCTTCAAACTGCAGGCCATAGAAGCGCCGCGCAAGATGGAGTTGAAGGACATTAAGGAGCGGCTGTCCGATATTCTGTTTGAAGAGGCCTGTCAGGCGGCTCTGGAGGTCAGGATGGACACGCTGAAGGCCGCTGCGATTATTCAGCGCGAGGCGTAGCCGCGGCTTCAGGCACGCGCCCCGCCGCCTCGATCAGGACCGGGGCCAGCAGGGGGCAGCTCGCGGCCCGCGCGTTGACCTCGGCGCGGCGTGAGGAGCGCATGAGCGTCACGCAGTAGGTCGCGCTCTGGGCGGCGTCTTTAGGCTGGTTCATCCAGATCAGCTTTTCGTCGTCGGTCAGTTTGTCGATCGCGAGTTCGGCGCCGCGGCCGTTGGCCTCGACCTGGACAACGCCGTTCTCGACGCCGCGCAAGATCACCGTGCGCAGCTTGCCGTTATGTTCGAACGTGAGTTGCTTGCCGACCTGTGCCTTCAGGAAATCCTCGACCAGTGCTTCAGGTTCCGGGATTTGATCGAGCAAGGCCAATAGCGCCTGCTTTTCCTGAAAACGATCGGGGGAGGTGTGGGCGAGTTGGCGTGCGGTCGCGAAGTCGGCGTTGGCAAACGCTTGTGCGAGACCCAGACGCAACGCGGCGGGGATGCCCGCGGGTAAAGCGGGCGTGGCCACTGGCACCGTGTTGGTGACGGGCAGCGGTGCAGGCGTCGGAAGAACGGGCACGGGCGCGGGGGTGGGCGTGATCGGGTCGGGTGACGGCGGAGGCGGCTGGGGTTCGCCAACGTCAACCTTTTCCGGCAACGTCTTGAGTTCGTTCAACGACTCGGAGAATTGCGCGACCGCGTTGTTCAGGTGCGCGATCGGGTTAGGCGTGTCCTGACGGTTGGCATCCGCTTGGTAATAAGCGCTGAACCAGAAGACCGACGCCAGCCAGAGCGCGAGCAGGCTCCAACAGATCAGGTACGTGATCTGTTTGTTGCGCCGCACCTCGTTCGCCTGTTCGTCGAGGAGAAGCTTGCCTTGATAGGCGGCGAGTTGTTCACTCTTCTCCTTGCGGTTCAGACGGATGTGCGGCCCGCCGTCGGCGCCGTCCTCTTCGTGCTCTTCGCCCGTATCGTCCTCGCCGAAATCCATCTCAATCGTGCTGCGGTACTCCTCCTCCGGCCTGACACAGGACGGCTGCGTGCCGGCGAGCATGCTCCGGATGTCTAAAAGCACATCGTCCCAATCCGCATAGCGGCTGTTGGGGTTTTTCATCATCAGGCGGTGAACAAACCAGGAAAAGGTGACGGGGATCGTGTGGTTTAACCGGTGAGGGGGCCGGATCTGCTGCTTGACGTGTGCCGTCAGGATGGCGAAGACTTCAAGCTCTTCGAACGGGACCTTGCCTGTCGACAAGTGGTAAAGCACGGCACCGAGCGCGTACATGTCGGACTGGGTGTTAAGCATGTGGGTGCCTTGGGCCTGTTCCGGCGAGAGAAAGCAAGGCGTGCCGACGATGTGTCCCCCGTCCATGGCCGTGGCGTCTATGCCCGGACCGGCGACGATGGCGAGGCCGAAATCGGTGATTTTCGCCACGCCGCGCGCATCCAGGCGGATGGTGGAGCTTTTGAGGTTCCGGTGGACGATGTGCGCCGTGTTCCACATCTGCTCCAGACTGGTGATGAGGGAGGCGGCGATACGGAGAATCTGTTCGACGGGAAGCGGACCGTGCTCGGTGAGCAAGTGCTCGAGCGTGGGCCCTTCGACGTGCTCCATGACCACGTAATGAAGGTCGCCTTCGCTGACGATGTCAAAGACGGCTGCGAGCGAATCGCTCTTGATACGTGCGAACCGGCGGGCGATGGTCAGAAAATGGTCGACCTCCGAAGGGTTGGCCGCCGCGTCAGGTTTCAAAACGCGAATAATGACCGTGCGGTCGAGTGAATTCTGAATGGCTTTCCAGACAACGGTCCGGCTCGTCTCGTCAAGCCGTTCAATCATTTGGAAGCCGCGTAGTTCTATGGATTGGGTATTCACTCGGCCGTCATGTTCCTCATCTTCTGCCAACGAAAAAAATACCATAAAAGGATATCAGGTTTGCTGAGGCGTTGGAAGCGTGCAATCGATTTTCTCGCTTTTTGAAACCGAACGGGAATGATCTCGACAAAGGGCTTTGCATGCGCAAACATAATGTCGTATTCTACTCAGGATGAAGCGCTACATCATAAGGAGGATAGCGGAGATGGTGCCGACCACACTCGGTGTGTTGGTGCTGACCTTTCTGCTCTTCCATGTGGTGGGAGGCTCGCCCGCCGAGGTGGTGCTGGGTAAGAACGCCACGGCGGAGTCGCTGGCCGCGTTCGACGCGCGTTACGGATACGACAAGCCTCTGCTCTGCGGGAACTGGAACGCGGTCCGCGCGTTGGGCTTGACGCCGCGCGAACGGTTGGTTCAACGCGGGGATTCGGATTTTCACCGTGTGCCGATCGCCTATAGCCTGTCCGCGGGAACGTATCGGGTTACCGCCGGACGGGTTCTGCTCGGGCTGAGCGAAAACGCCACAGGTTTGACCGATGAGGCGATGCTCGACGGCCCAGCGCCGCTGACTTTCTCGGTGCGCGAGGGGTGGAAGGCCGTGACATTGGAGGTGGGCGGCGCGTTGCCTCCGGAGATTCGCTTGGAAAAAAGGACCGGCGGCTATTTCGATTCGCAGTTCGTCCACTACAGCAGGGCGTTGCTCACGGGCGATTTTGGGATATCGACCGAATATAACCTGCCTGTGATGCGCGTGCTGAAGAGCGGCGTGGGGCCGTCGCTCGCGCTGACCGTGCCGATTTTATTGGGCGGGACGCTCATCGGCGTGATGTTGGGACTGCTGTGCGCGGCGTGGCGCGGCGGCTTGGCGGACAAGGCGGTGCTGATCCTCTCGACGGTGCTGATGAGCGTCAACTACGTCGTGTGGGTGCTGGCCGGGCAGTTCCTGCTGGCGTTCAAGCTGCGGCTCTTTCCGATCTGGGGCTTCGAGTCTGCGGCTTATCTCGTGCTGCCCGTGCTGATCGGCATCGTGAGCGGGCTCGGCCGCGATGTCCGGTTTTTCCGCGCCGCGATTCTGGACGAGGTCTATAAGCCCTATGTGCGCACGGCCCAGGCCAAGGGGTTGAGCGGTTGCCGCATCATGGTGCGCCACGTTTTGCGCAACAGCCTGATCCCGATCGTCACCTACGTGAGCCTGTCGATTCCGTTCCTCTTTACGGGCAGCCTGATGCTGGAGAGCTTCTTCGGCATTCCCGGATTGGGGAACGTGAGCCTGAACGCGATCCACTCCTCCGACATGGCGGTGGTCCGGGCCGTGGTGATTATCGGCGCGCTGCTGTATCAGGGGGTGAACCTGCTCACGGACCTGTGTTACGCCTGGCTCGACCCGCGCGTGAGGCTGGGGTGAGGGGGGGGCGTTGTTAGTGCCTTACAAACCAACAACGGCAATAAATAACAAGTTGTTTCACCACGAAGAACACGAAGAGCACGAAGTAGTATGGATGAATCAATCACATCTTCGTGGCCTTCGTGTACTTCGTGGTGAGGATTCTGGGTTGTGGGCAGAGCCCGCGTTAGGAGTTAGGAAATCTGTACGTGGGGAAGTGCCCGTCATGAGCGCATACCGAGAAAAGAAGGACACCGGCAATGGCTGATAACAGGAAAGAGCAGGAACGGGCGGAACCGCATCGCACAATCTGGGGTATCGCCAACGACCCGCGTTTTTCTCCCGCCGGGGTGCTTGCGCCGAAGAGCAAAGCCGACCTCGCGTTTATTATGCACGCGCTCAGTTGGCTCGCCACCAGCGGCACGGCGGCGATTGTCTGCTTTCCCGGCATTTTCTATCGCGGCGGCGCGGAGCAGAAAATACGCCAGTACCTGATTGACAACAATTTCGTGGACTGCGTGATTCAGCTTCCCGACAACCTTTTCTACGGCACGAGCATCGCCACGTGCATAATGGTGCTCAAAAAGAGCAAGCGCGAGGCTGTGGACATCAGGGCGTTGAACGTTGAGATTGACCGCATTGTCGCCCGTGAGGACGTTTTGCGGAAAGAGATAAACGCGATTATTGCCGAAATCGAAGGGGTGGCGGTATGAGCGAGCCAAAAAACAAAACCGCGCTGTTTGAAGATAGGCAGGCGCGCCAACAGTGGGACGAGGACGCCGAAAAGTGGTGGTTCTCGGTCGTTGACGTTATCGAAATTCTAACCGACCAACCCGACCACGACCGCGCCCGCAAGTATTGGAGCGTCATGAAAACGCGCTTAAAACAAGAGGGCGCTGAACCGGCTACAATTTTTAGTCAGTTGAAAATGAAAGCTTACGACGGCAAAAGTCGACTAACGGATGTCGCCGACACCGAGCAGCTTTTTCGGATTATCCAGTCTGTGCCATCGCCGAAAGCCGAACCGTTCAAACTCTGGCTTGCCAAAGTCGGCAACGCGCCCTTGGACAGGCAGGCAACGGAGATGAGTAAACTTGAACAATTGCTGACGGAACTTTGCCCGGACGGAGTGGAGGTTAAGACGTTGGGCGAGGTGGCAACTGGCATGTATGCCGGACAGACAATAGAGGTGGAGTGCGCATGACGAAAAAGCTGGCAGTTATTGAAAAGCTGATGAGATTCTTTGAGAAGTATTTGGGGCTGGTGTAGGAAAAGGGTACGCGATTTCCGTTGACGGAAACGCTGAATAGAATCGATTGTGCCGGAGATTGTCGGACAAGAAGAGGGAAGCGACATGGACAAAGAAGAAAATTCTTATAGTGAGACGGCTGTATGTACGCTGTGCGGCGAGCGGGTGAAAGTTAGGGGGCTGGTGAGGCATTTGACCTCTTGCCGCGCGGCGCATCCCGCCAAGCAGGGGAAACAGGAAAGGACCGTATTCACGCTGAAAGTGTGCGGGCGGTATAATCCCGAATATTTCCTGTATCTTGAAATGACGGACAACATGACGCTGGATGACCTTGACGGCTTCCTGCGCGGCACTTGGCTGGAATGCTGTGGCCATTTGAGCCAGTTCAGCATCGACGGTGTGAGCTATTCAGACTCAATCGATGTGGAAATCGATCCTTCTGATACCGACGTGCCGGAGAAGAGGGAGTGCGATGTCGAACTGGGGAGCGTGCTGACGAGAGGAATGACGTTCGGATATGAGTATGATTTTGGCTCCACGACCGAACTTGTCATTAAAGTGGCTGGTGTGCGGCAGGGGTATGACGCGCCGTTAAAGATGCCGATTGTGCTGGCGCGGAATGATGTTCCTAAATGGGTGTGTGCGGACTGCGGGAAACCGGCGGTGCGAGTTGACAGCATGATGGGATATGGAATCGGGGAAGACAATGTCTTTTGCGCAACGTGTGCCCGCAAACGGGAAAAGGCGGGCGAATGCTGTTTCCTGAACATCGCGAACTCCCCTCGCACTGGCGTCTGCGCCTATGAATAGGGTGAACTGAGAGTGAAAAGATAGGAGTGAGGAGTTGGGAAAAGAGAGAAACATAATGAGACGTTTGTGGCGGCGGTGGGACACGCGGCTTTGCCTGCTGGTCATTGCCGTGTACTGTTGCGCGGCAGTGTACGGCGAGGTCGTGTATCAGGTGAACAGGCTGACCGACCAGACGCCCTCCTACAATCAAGTGCATGAGACGTCGCGCTATGTGCCGCCCGCGTTTGTGCGGGTTTTCGCGAAGGCTTCGCAGCCGGCGGGGCAGCCGCTCTACCCGCTCGGCAGCGACAACCTCGGACGCGACGTGTTGCAGCGCTTGGTGCAGGGCGCGCGCATCGCTTTCCACGTGGGCATCATCACGTCTCTCATCGCGATTCCGCTCGGCGTGATTCTGGGATGTCTGGGCGGCTATTTCGGAGGGAAGACCGACAGCCTGGTTGTATGGCTCTGCGCCACGGCGGCTTCGATGCCGGGGCTGCTCTTCATCCTCGCCATCGCGATGGTGGTGGGTCAGGGGCTTTTGGGCGTCTACTTGGGCATCGGGTTGACCACCTGGGTCAGCGTGTGCCGCAACGTGCGTGCCGAGGTCATCAAACACCGCGGCCGCGCCTATGTGCAGGCCGCCCAGGTGTTGGGCTACAGCCAGGCGCGGATCATGTTCCGCCACATCCTGCCGAACGTGACGCACATCATCCTGATCGCCTTTTCGATCCGCTTCCCGGCCTCGGTGGCGACCGAGGTTTTCATCAGTTTTCTCGGGATCGGCGTGCAGGGCGAGCCTTCGTGGGGCATCATGATCAACAACGCGCGGTTGCGCCTGTGGCAGGGTGTCTGGTGGGAGATGACCTTTGTGACGCTCGCGATCTTCGCGCTGGTGCTGGCCTTCAACCACCTGGCCGACGCGTTGCGCGACCTGCTCGACCCGGCTCTGCGAACGGAACAGGTGTAGTGCTTACCGTGCGCGTTTGAGCGGCAGGAACAGCACGTCGAGATCCACGCCGCCGTCGGGGTGCCTCTCATACCGGTAGAGCCGCCACAGGAAAGACGTTTTGCGGAAGCCGTCGGTGCGGGTGTCGCAGGTGATGGCCGGGAAGATGTCCACGCTCACGTCGCCGTTGCGCTTCTCGTAGTGCCACAGCCGCCACAGGATGCGGCGGCGCTCATAGGCCAGCGTTTTGGCTGCGTCGTTGGCCTGCGCGTACTTCCGCCTCGTGTCGTAGAGCGCCAGAAGAACCGCCGAGTCGGTGTCTTCGCGCAGGCGTGTGCCATCCAGGCGCGTCTCCAGACGTGACTCGGACGACCAGAGCGGGAAGAGACCTTCGGAAACGTTTGTCGTGCGGTAGTCGCCGCGTGATTTCTTGTCCTTCCAGACGTCGAAGCGCAATTTCTCGATACGGTTCGAACCGACTTGAGGCGAGTCACCGGTCGGTGCATGGTAGACCGTCTGGCACGCATCTGAGTAGTTCAATATCAGGCGACGGTCGTACCGGTTGGAGCCTTCTGACGAACCCTCGTCATTCTCCACGCGGTTGGTGAAGATGTTGAGCGAATGGCTGAAAAGCGGGAAGAAGCCGCATTCGCTGTCGGACGCCTTGCGGTTGCGCCAGTCGTGCTGTTCATGCTTCGCATACCCGAGCAGCAGGAAGCGCGTCGAGTAGGTGTCGTTCGAGACGCTGGACGTATGGCTGAACAGCGGGAAGAGCCAGCCGCCGTGTCGGGTTCCTGTGTAGACGCCGGCCAGCGGGGTGAAGGGATACCAGTAACCGTCGGGGGCTTTCGCGTCGGGTTTGTCCCAGCCGAGAAGCGGGGTGAGCAAGAGCCGCTCTTCGCGGTCGTACGCGCAGAAAGGAACAAGGTAGCCGCTGCGGTTGCTGTCGCTCCAATGCTGATTGTAAAGGCCCAGCAGGGCGTTGAGGTCGTTGTCGTCCTTTTGCCGCCGGCTCCAGGAGAGCAGGAGAGGAATGGCTGTCCACCCGTCCTTGACGCCCTGGACGTCGCTCTCGCCATACGCGTAAAGCGGCGTGAAGAGGCCATGGCCCTGCCGCGTGCGCCACGAGAAAAGCAGGGGCCATGGGTAGCCGGTGTAGGTTTCGCCCGTGTCCAGATAGCGGTAGCGTCCGAAGAGCGTCGCGTGCCGCGCCTCTTCGCGGAGGCCGGTGTGATAATGCATCAACGGCCAGCCTAGCCAATAGTCGTGTTCGGTGAAGCGGTCGCCCTTCCACCCGTCGCGGTCGCTGATCCACAGCGGGAAGAGCGAGTAGGTTTCGTCCTCGTAGTGCCATACGAACGGGAAGAGGACGTGATAGTCCTGATCGATGGTTCCATCACGTTTGTTTTTGCCCCAGAAGTATGGGAAGATACGGTAGTCGCGCTCTTTTGTATCGGCTTGGCAGAGCGGCCAGAGGACGTTGTACTCCCAGTACGTTTTGGTGTCGCCGTAAGCCGAAAAGAGCGGGCGGACGGCCAGGTGCTCTTCGGTGTGCTCGAAAATCGGCCACATCACGGAGAGGGCGGGCTCGCGGTAGTAGGTGAGCGGCCAAAGGTTCAATCGGTGCGTCTCCGCGCCGGGCACCGTGACGTCGTACTCGCCGGAATAAAAGGGTGAGCCCTTCATCTCGCGCATGCTGCAGCCTCCGCCGAGAAGGGCGGCGGAAATAAGGAATGTGGCCCAAGCATGATTATTTGGTTTCATTTCGTTGAGTTCAGCACACGCGCCAGAACCTCATCGTCGACGGTCACGCCGGTGCGGACTTCGCCGATCCGCACGGGCAGGGCGAAGCGCACTTTGCCGCCCGCCTTTTTCTTGTCCAGCATCATGGCTTCCCGCACCTCCGCGAGATCGGTGCCTTGCGGCATGGAGACGGGCAGTCCGAGGCTTGAGAAGAGGTCGGCGAGCTGCGCGGCCAAACCGGCTTTCGCGAGTCCTGTTTCCTCTGCGAGTCTCGCCTCCAGCACGGCGCCGATGGCGACCGCTTCGCCGTGCTGCACCGCGAAGTGCGTGGCTTTCTCGATGCCGTGTCCGATGGTGTGGCCGAGGTTGAGTGCGGCACGGATGCCTTTTTCAAAGGGGTCTTGCTGGATGACGCGGATCTTGACGGCCATGGCGCGGGCGACGAAAGGCGCGAGCCAGTCCGCTCCAGACAGGCCGGAACAGGGCGTGGCCGCATCTTGACTCTTGCAGAAACCGAAACGCGGCAGGCTGTCGAGCAGGCCGGGGTCTGCGATGACCGCGTGCTTCACGGCTTCGGCCAGACCGCAGCGCAGCTCACGCACCGGCAGTGTGGCGAGCGTGGCCGTGTCGGCCAACACGAGTGCGGGCGGATGGAACGCGCCGATCAGGTTCTTGCCTTCGGGCAGGTCCGCGCCGGTCTTGCCGCCGAGGCCCGAGTCGACCATGGCGAGCAGCGTGGTCGGCAGGCCGATCCAGCGCACGCCGCGCAGCCAGGTGGCGGCCGCGAACCCGGTGAGGTCGCCGGTCACGCCGCCGCCGAGCGCGATCACGGCATGGCCGCGCTCGATCCCGGCCTTGAGGAAAGCGGACCAGAGCGAGGCGACCGCGGCGATGGTTTTGGTCTCTTCGCCGGCGGGGATGGCGGCCAGCGAGACGGTGACGCCTTGGGCACGCAATGAGGCGGCTGCCCGCTCGCCGTAAAGTGGCAAAGTGTGGCTGTCGCCGACGATCACGGTGCGGTCGCCGCACCCGAGTTCGCGAAAGCGCGTGCCGAGCGTGTTGAGCAGACCGTTGCCCACGCGGACATTGTAGGCAATGCCCATGCCGGAGACGCGGTAGAGCCCGAGCGCGGCTTGGGCGGCGTCGGCCGTTTCGTCCAGCGGACGGTCGGCGACAACGACGCGGTGAGGAAACGAGGCGTAGTGGCCGGCGCGTTCGGCGAGGAGTTGGGCAATGGGCTTTCCTTGGCCCGCTTTCGGCGGCTGCGCGCAATCGGCGGTGGGCGCGCTGAGGAGCGGGCGTGTGCCGGGAGAGCGGTTTACGCGGCCTTGGAGCGTAGCGGCGTCCGCATCTAAAAAGAGGATATCCCCTGCGGCTTCGGCCATGGCGCGGTTCGCGGCCTTCAGCAGGGCGCCTCCGCCGAGACCGACGACAGACGGGGCTCCGGCGATGACCGAGGCGAGCGCGGCGCTCTCACGCATGCGGAAACCCGCCTCGCCTTCGCACGCGAAAATGTCGGGGATCTTTTGCTTGGCGCCGGCTTCGATGACCGCGTCGAGATCGATGAAGGGTTTGTCGAGGCGCCGGGCGAGGATGCGTCCGATGGTCGATTTGCCGCTGCCGGGAGGTCCGTAAAGAAAGATGTGCATAGGGGATTAAGGCCAGAAAATGTGGGGTTGACCGGTCATGCGCACGTCGTCGAGAGTGGCGCGGCGGAGGGTGTCGAAACGCGGCTTCATCTCCGCGATGCTGTCGCCGCCGAGTTTTTCAATCAGGGCGTCGGCGAGGACGATGGCGGCCACGGCTTCAAGCACGATGACGGCGCGCGGCACGGGGCAGACGTCGGAACGCTCGTAGTAGGTCAGCGAGGCGGAGCCGGTCGCGAGATTGACCGTGTCTTGTCCTTTGCGCGTGGTTGGGATGGGCTTCATGGCCGCCCGCAGCCAGAGAGGCTGGCCATTGGAGATGCCGCCTTCGATGCCGCCGCAGGCGTTGGAGCGGCGCTCCAAACCGCCGGGTCCGGGGACGATGGCGTCATGCACGTGGGTGCCTTGCCTGCCGGTGTTGTCGAAGGCGTTGCCGATCTCGATCCCCTTGATGGCGGGCACGCCGAGCACGGCCTGCGCCAGACGGGCATCCAGACGGCGGTCCCAGTTCACGTGCGAGCCGAGGCCCACGGGCAGGCCTTGCACGACGACCTCGAGGATGCCGCCCAAGGTTTCGCCGGCATCGTGGGCCTTGGCGATGGCTTTGATGATCAGTTCGGCGGTGTCCGGGTCGGGGCATTGCGTTTCCGAGGCGCGGGCGCGGCTGATCCGGCTGTCAAAGGGGAGTCCGTCCAAGGTGGCGGAGTGGCCTCCGATGGAGGTGACGTAACCGCCGACAGTGATACCGAACGTGTTGAGAAAGGCGCGGCACACGGCGCCGACCGCGACGCGTGCGGCGGTCTCGCGGGCCGAGGCGCGTTCAAGGGAGGGGCGCACATCGTCGTAGCCATACTTGACAACGGCGGAGAGATCGGCGTGACCGGGGCGCGGGGTGATGTAGGCCGGGACGGCTTTGCCCTTCCAGTTGGCGTGGTCTTTGTTGATGAGCTGTAAGGACAGAGGTGCGCCGGTAGTCACGCCTTCCATGACGCCCGCGAGAATCTGGGCGCGGTCTTTCTCGATGGCCATGCGGTCGCCCGTGCCCGTGCCGGTCTGGCGGCGCGCGAGGTCGATGGCGATCAGGTCTTCGTCAAGCGGCAGTCCCGCGGGCATGCCTTCGAGTATGGCGGTGAGGGCCGGGCCGTGCGATTCGCCGGCGGTCAAATAGCGTAGAGGCATAGGCAGTTCCGTTTTTTTTGAAAGATGCGTACATTTTACAGTCAGAGGGCAGGGTGATTCAACCTCGAAAGAACGGAGATTTCGTGGTTTCACCTTTGCAGTGGGGTTGGATATACTGTGCGGCACAAGGGGGAACGGATATGCGTGTAGCGGGATGGTTCGCGGGGGTTACGCTGCTGGCGGCGAGCGGGATGTCGCAGGAGGGGTGGACGCGGCGTGCGGTTGCGGCCGACACGAATGTCTGGCATGCGCTGCGGACTACGGTCGTGGCAGAGGGTGTCCGGATGACGGTCCGGCAAGAGGGTGAGGGCAACGGCTTTGTCTTGCCGCGCTCCACGCCGCCGCGCAGAGAGATCGCGGTGGCGGCGGACGTCACGGTGCATCGGCGGCTTGGCAAAAGCGGCTGGAACTTCGCGGGACTGACACTCTATCAGGACGATTCGAATTACTGGATACTTGCGCTGGTCGAAGGGCCGGAAGGACAACACAGCATCGATTTTATCGAGTGCCATGCGGGCGTGTGGCAGGCGCAGGGTGAGGCCAAGACCGCGTTGAAGCGCGAGGGCGACGTCTCGTTCGCCTGGAAAACGGGGAGCGCCTACCGCCTGAGTCTGGCATTCCGCGACGGCAAGGTGTGCGCCGAGGTGGCCGATCCGGCTGACGGGAAGATTTTGTCTGCGGCCTTCTATGTGATGAGTGAGGTCCCAGCGGTGAGGTGCGGCCGACCGGGGCTGATCGTGCATGCGAGCGTGGCCGAATGCACGGGTTTCAGCATCGGGAAGAGGGAAACCGTGCCCGGTCGCGGGCTGCCTGTGGTGGCTTTGCTGGACGACGATCTGCCGGGGCATGACCGTGCGGCCAACGCAAGGCTTGCGGAGGCGCTCACGCAAAAGGGCTTCAGCGTCGCACGGCTCACGGCGGAACAGCTCGCTGCACCTGACGCGGTGACGGCCGACCGCTTCCCGATCTTGGTTCTGCCGCAGTGCGCGTCCCTGCCCGCGCAGTCCGGAGCGGTGGTGGCGCAGTTCGCCTACGAAGGCGGACATGTGGTTTTCATCGGCGGGCCGTTCCTCGATCATGCGCTGCGGCGTGTCGGCGGGGCCTGGCTCGACTCGGCCGGGATCGAAGCGTTGTTGAGCCGCGTCGAGCCCGTGTACCGCCCGTTCGCCATCGGGCCGGGATTCGACCTCGCCGCGTGGCAACGGTCCTGCTCCGACCCTGCGGCCGGTGCGGATTTCCGCGTGGTCAATGAAGGGCCGGATCATCAGCCCTGTCTGCGTTTGGACATCGCGAAGCTCCAGGGCTGGGAGGTGCGGCATTCGCCCGAACTCGCGTCGCTGTTTGGCGAGGGCGACGATTTCTTCACGTTCATGGCCAAGGGCAGTGACAAGGTCTCCCAGCTTGCGGTGGAGATGATCGAGAGGGACGGCTCGCGCTGGATCGCGACGGCCGAATTGACCTCCGAGTGGCGGCGGATCGGACTCACTCGCGAGTCCTTCCAGTACTGGTCCGATTCTTCCTTGGCGAAAAATCGAGGTGAGGCCGGTGACAGGTTGAATCCGAGACAGGCGGTGCGCGTCTGTTTCGGGATGTCGGGCTCTCACACGCCCGCGATGGTCGGCGGCGGGCATACGGTGTGGCTCACTGATGTGGGCAGCGCGCATGACCCGCTGGCGAAGGCTGGCATTGCGACTGTCGATCAACGCGCCAGCATCGAGACGGTTTTTCCGCGTTACAAGGTCTACACCATGACGGGCATGGCGGATGTGTGTGCGATGGAAAACGGCTCGCGAGGACGCTCGCCCTCCATGACGTGTAAGGAGGTTCTTTGCGCGATACCGCGGACGTTGGGTGAGGGTTTCGGACGGGACGCGCGTTGGCGGTTTATTCCGCTGGCTGAGGCCGCGCAGAAGGACAAGAAGACAGAGGGCGTTTGCGAATGGCTGCTGCTCAACAACCGCTTGCCGCTTGAGGGGACGGTGTTCGCGGGATTCGGCTACACGGACCCGGCGGTGTGGTCATCGCCTAAGGTTCTTAAACGCATTGTAGCAACTGCGGAGTTTCTGCGGTCAGGTGTGGCGTTCGAAGAGGCCGGTACGGAGCAGTTCGCGTATTGGCCGGGTGAGCCGGTGCGGCTCGGAGCGCGGGTGCGGGCGTATGGCGAAAAGGGTGTGGAGCGCGAGATCGTTCTTGAAGTCCTGAAAGGAAAACGCGTGGTTTGGAGCGGACACGTGAAGCGCCCGCTGGAACCGGGCGCCACGACGTGTGGGTTCGTGTGGCAGCCGCCTGCCGCACCAGGCGCGTATACGTTCCGAGCACGCTTGGAGGGCGCGGGAGCCGGGGGGGCGGACGTGATCCAGCACGACTTCGCGGTACTCGACCCTGCGCCTGCGCCCAAGCGCGCATTCATCACGGCGAAGGACGGCGCCTTCTGGCTCGACGGCAAAAAATGGTATCCGGTGGGCGTCAACTACTGGCCGCTCTATGTGTCCGGAATGGACACGTCCGACTACTGGCTGGGCTGGCTGTGCGACGTCTATTACGCGCCTGCACTGGTCGAGCGGGACCTGAAGCAAATGGCCGACATGGGCATCAGCCTGGTCAGTATCCAGACCCCTCCGCCGGCCGAGTACCGCAATCTGCTCGACTTTCTGAGGCTGTGCGCGAAGCACGGCATTCACGTGAACCTTTTTGTCGGGCAGGCCTCGCCGCTCGGGTTCAACGACGCAGAGCTGAAGGCGTTCCTTGAAACGTCGCGCATTCCCGGCAATCCGACGGTTTTCGCGTACGACACGATCTGGGAGCCGGGCAACTCCGTGTTTGCGGACGACGCCGCCCGCGCGAGATGGGACGGCGAGTGGCGGGCATGGATTGAGGAGCGGTACGGGTCGGTCGAACGGGCCGAGAAAGACTGGGGCTTCAAGGCCCGGCTCGACAAGGACGGCCAGGTGGTTTCGCCGCCTGACAACCAGTTTCGCGAGGACGGCGCGTGGCGCGGACAGATGGCCGCATACCGGCGCTTCATGGACAATCTGACAAGTCGGCTGTGGGGTCAGGCGAACCGCCGCTTGCGCGAGTTGGACCCGAACCACCTGATCAGCTTCCGGCAGGGCAACACGCTGCCGCACGACTTCGCTCTGACCGGGCCGGTCAAGCACATCGACTTCATCTGTCCGGAGGGCTATTCGATCCTCGATACGGACGAGGGCGAGGATGCGATCGGGTTCATCACGCGGTATGTCGATTTCACGACAGGCGGCAAGCCGATCGTCTGGTCCGAGTTCGGGCAAAGCGTGTGGGACGGCCGGCGCCAGGAGCCGGATCAGGCCCTCATCCAAAAGCAGGGCGCGTATTCAGAGCGCTTCTACCGAACGGCGCTGGCGGCGGGCGCGAACGGCACGGTGCCGTGGTGGTGGGTGGGCGGCTACCGGGCGGATGAGCGCAGCGATTTCGGCATCGTCGGTCCCGACCGCACGGAGCGGCCAGCGGCGCGGCTGATCCGAGACTATGGGCTGCGTCTGAAGAAGCCGCGTGACAAGCCGCGGCCGGAGGTGTGGTTCGAGTTCGACCGCGACGCGAACGCGGGCGGTTATTGCCGGGCCGCGTTCAACGATGGCGCGGCGGCGTATCGCGCGGCAGCCAAGGAGGGAAAGGTGCTCGGCGTGCGCACGGCGGGTACGGGCATGGATTCGGCGACGGTGCCGCTGGTGGCGGTGGGCAAGGTGCCGTGCGATGGCACCAACCCGCCCAAGTACCTCGATGCGGAGTTCAATTACCTTCAGATCCTCAATTCGGACGGCGTGTGGCAGGAGGCTGTGGACGGCGCGGTGATCACGGTCAAGGCTGGCGAGTCCTTGAAAGCGCGGGCGTCAGTGGGCAACACGCAGGAGGCGACGTGGGTGCCGGCGGCGGGGGATGCGTTGGGGGGCGTGGCGCTGGTTGTGCGAGTGGCTGGAAAAGAGACGGGACGGTGGCCACTGACGGCGCGCGTGCCGCAGTTCGGCGACGCGGTGTTCGGCGAATTCGCGCTGCTGCCGCAGGTGGGGCAGTCCGTGACATTAACGTTACGGCTGGAGGCGCTTGGTCGGACGCCCTTTGGCGAGGCGCGGGTGTTTGCGCTGAAGGCCGAGGGACGGTAGGGACGACAAAGGCGCGCGGGAGGTGTTGACGGTGCGGCTAACCTTTCTCTACAATAGGCGCATTCAAGCAAATGACTTGAGGGGTGTTGTTTTTCAAAAGCGAAAAGGACAAACGATGAAACAGATGATGATTATGGCGGCGTTGGTGGCGGGTGTGTCGGTCTGCGGTTGGGCGGGTCCGAAGAAGACGGTGGTGGTGTGGTCCGAGGGAACGGCCCCGAAGAACGTGTATTCCAATGACATCAACACGGCGATCGCCGAAGGGCTGCGCGCGTCGAAAGAGATGAAAGACTGGGACGTGGTGGTAGCCTCGATCAACGACCCCGATCAGGGCTTGCCGGACGCGCTGCTTGCTAAGACCGACGTGCTGGTTTGGTGGGGCCACAAAAAGCATGGCGACGTGAAGGACGAGCTGGTCAACAAGATCGAGAAGCGCGTCAAGGAAGAGGGCATGGGGTTCATCGCGTTGCACTCCGCGCACTTCGCCAAACCCAATAAGCAACTGCTGGGCACGGCCTGCACCTTCTCGGCCTATGTGTGTGACAACAAGGAAACGGTCATCAAGGTGACGGACCCCTTGAACCCGATCACGAAAGGGGTTGCCAAGGAGTTCACCATCGAGAACGAAGAGCGTTACAGTGACCCCTACGGCGCGCCTGCCACCGACTTGAAACCGTTCATGGGCACGCACGTCCATAAAGACGGCTCGAAAGAGGAGAGCGTCCAAGGGTATTGCCTGACTGTGGGTAAGGGAAAGTACTTCTATTTCCAGGCCGGACACGAGACCAACCCGATCTACTTTAATCCGGAGATCCGCAAGATCATGGCGAATGCGGTGATCTGGGCCGCAAAAAAATAGCGGTCGGTTAAAGAACGGTGAACACAAAAAACGGCGGCGCGGGAGCGTTTGCCTTGCCTGGTGGAAATGAAAACGCGGGTAGGGCGAGGATTTCCGGGCCGCCGTCATTTTTGAGGATTTCTGATATGAACAGCTATCGCTGGTGTGTGGTCGCGCGCGGCATTGTCTTGGCGGGTGTTGTCGCCCATGCTTTCAATGAGAACCTGCGGGCCGCCGAACCGGGCTCCGGCGATTGGAAGCTGGTCTGGAGCGACGAGTTCGACGGCAAAGAGATCGATCGGACAAAATGGGACTTCGACACCGGCAACGGGTTCTTCAGCTACGAGGCGAACCAGTGGATCGGCGGATGGGGCAACGAAGAGCTTCAGTGCTACACGCGGGAGCCCGACAACGCCTTCGTCAAAGACGGGATGCTTCACCTCCGGGCGATCAAGGAGTCGTACCAGGGAAGCGGATACACGTCCGCCCGCCTCAAGACCCGCAATCGGGACGGCTCTCCGCTGTTCGCCAAAAAGTACGGCAAGTTCGAGTTCCGTGCCAAACTGCCGACCGGCAAAGGGGTCTGGCCCGCCCTGTGGATGCTGCCCCAAGACGAGAAGTACGGCGGGTGGGCGTCCTCCGGAGAGATCGATGTGATGGAGGCCAGGGGACAGGAGCCGACCCAGGTGCTGGGCACGCTTCACTTCGGCTCGAAGTGGCCGGCGAACACCCGCGTCGGCAAAGACTACGTTCTGCCGGGCGGGGGCACCATCGCGGCTTTCCACAGCTATACGCTGGAGTGGGAGCCGAGTGAGATCCGCTGGTACGTGGACGGCCAGCTTATCTTAGCCCAGTCGTTCTGGTGGAGCTGCGGCAAGAACGATAACGGCAAAGGAGTGAACCCTGCCCAAGAGTCTGATCTCAACCCCTGGCCGGCTCCGTTCGATCAGCCGTTCTACCTCGTGATGAATGTGGCCGTGGGAGGCAGGTTCCTCGGGAATCCTGATAAAACGACTGTGTTTCCGGCGGAGATGGTCGTCGATTACGTTCGGGTCTACGACAAAGCCGGAGGGTACGGAAACGTCAAGCCCCGCGGCGAGGGCAAGCTCCCGTTCTCCAAACCTTAACCCGCATGGAGAGATAGACGCATGCGCACACGATCACAGCGATCACATGAGATCTCGGCGATTGCTGTCCTTGTCGCCTGCCTCTATAGCTCCATCTCCTCTGGCGCTGCCGCAGCGACGGATGCCAAACTGGACGGGCAAGCCGATCAGCGGTTTCCGGCCAGTGCTTTCGTCGTCGACGTGACGCAGCCGCCCTACAGCGCGAAGGGCGACGGCGTCACGGACGACACGGCCGCGCTCCAGCTTGCCATCAACGAGAACACCGGGATGCACCGCGTTCTCTATTTTCCGTCCGGCACCTATCTCGTCAGCGCCACGCTGGCCTGGCCGAAGAGGTGGGCGGGGCACGACAACTGGGGCATGACCATGCTGCGCGGGCAGTGTCGGGACAGGTGTGTCATCCGGCTGAAGGACGGAACGTTCACGGATGCGGACAAGCCGCAGGCTCTCATGTGGTGCGGCGGGTTCGGCTCTGCGGACTGGTTTCACAATTATGTCGAGAACCTGACTTTCGATGTCGGTCAAAGGAATCCCGGCGCGACGGCGCTCCAGTTCTACTCGAATAACTCAGGCGCCGTGCGCAACTGCCGCTTCGTGGCCGCCTCGGGGAGCGGTGACGTCGGACTCGACCTCGCCCACCGCGACATGAACGGGCCGCATCTGATACGGAACTGCGAAGTCATCGGGTTCAGGCGGGGCATCGCCACGGCTCATGCCGTGAATGGCCAAACCTTCGAGCACATCACGCTGAGAGGACAGACTCAGTTTGGCTTTGACAATGAGGGACAGGCCATCAGCATCCGCGGCCTCGCCAGCGACAACACGGTGCCCGCTGTCCGCAGTTACGGCACGCTGGCGCTGGTCGAGGCGAACCTCACCGGCAGCGGCGGAGCCGCGATGTTTCCCGCCATCGTCAACTACAACAACGGGCGTGTTTTCCTGCGCGATATCACCACGCGCGGTTATGCGCGGGCGCTCGGCGACGTGAAGACGCCCGACTGGTTCTCCGTGACGCGCATCGCGGGGGCAGACAAGCCCGGCAGTCTCGGCCCGGAGATCGCCGAATATTGCTCCGAAACAGCGACGAGTCCGTTTCCTTCGCCTGCCGCTTCGACGCGCCTGCCCGTCAAGGAAACGCCGGAAGTGCTGTGGGACGATCCCAAGACGTGGGCGAACGTGGACGCCTTCGGTGCGGACCCCACGGGCAACTCCGACTCATCCGCCGCGCTTCAGAAGGCGATGGACTCGGGTGCGACGACGGTATTTCTTCCCGGCAGCTATTCGCTCGGCGCAACGGTCATCGTGCGCGGCAAGGTCCGCCGCATCGTCGGGTTGGGTGGCATGGTCAACTACGGGAAAGGAAAGCACCCCGACTTCCGGATCGCGGACGGCGATGCGCCAGTGGTTGTGCTTGAACACTTTGCCTACATCGGTGGCGGTCTGGAAATCGATACCCGCCGCACGGTCATGTTGCTCAGCGTTTCGGATTGTGATCTCATGAGCACGCCTCGGGCTGAGGAGGGTGAACTGTTCTTTGAGGACGTCGTCACCCATGGACTTGTCCTGAGAAAACAGCGGATCTGGGCGCGGCAGCTCAACGTCGAAAACGAAGGGACGCACGTCACGAACGTCGGCGGCGACCTGTGGGTGCTCGGCTACAAGACGGAGCGTGGCGGCACGCTGCTCGACACGCGTGCGGGTGGGCGCAGCGAGGTGCTCGGCGGCTTCAGCTACACGACCACGGCCGGCAAACTCGCCCCCATGTTTGTGAACGATAACGCCTCCGTGTTCGCTTTTTTCTCAGAGGTCTGTTACTCGGGCGACCCGTTCGCGACACTGATCCGGGAGACGCGCGAGGGCATCACCAAAGAAGTCAAAATGGGGGCAGGGGCGGTCGCTCCTTACATCGGGGTGCCGCACGCGGAGTAGTTTTTCGAGCAGGGCAAAAGAGCCACCGTGTTCCGACAGGTGCCTGTCGAGCAGGACGAGGATGTGGTTAAACGGTCTCTATTTGACATCTTGTGGAGTTAATATCGTGCGCGTGGAAGCCGTAGGGAATTATATGTTGCGGCTTTTTTTTAGCGATCAACACGTTGACGTCATCAACTTTTTTCCGTTTCTTGAGCGTAGCTTGAACCCGGAAACGCGGCAGTTTCTGGAAGTCTTACGGTTTAACACGTACCGTCTGGAGTGGGGTAATCTGGTCTGGGGCGATTACGCGATGTGTTTCCCGATCGAGGATCTTTATGAAGGGCGGCTGGAGGGCAGCCGGGCTCTCGCCGTCGCAGAAAAGGGTAGCGAGTATGGTGCGCAGAGATGAACGCTGAACGCTCACGTTCTAGTGGTGGGAAGCTGCGTTGAGAGTTGAGAGTTGAGTGTTGAACGTTACGCCTTCTTGAAGACGGGCTTCTTCAGCACTGTCCACGGCAGCCCGTGCTGGCTGAGGGCGTCCATGAAGGGGTCGGGGTCGAACTGCTCCATGTTGAAGACGCCCTTGCCGGTCCATTGGCCGGTGAGGATCATCTTGGCGCCGATCATGGCGGGCACGCCGGTGGTGTAGGAGATCGCCTGCGACTTCACTTCTTTATAGCAGTCCTCGTGGTCGCAGACGTTGTAAACGAAGACCGTCTTGTTCTTGCCGCTGGCGTCCTTGCCTTTGACTTGGCAGCCGATGCAGGTCTTGCCTTTGGTCAGCGGGCCGAGCGAGGCGGGGTCGGGCAGCAGCGCCTTGAGGAACTTGAGCGGCACGATGTCCACGCCGTTGAAATTCACCGGGTCGATGCGCGTCATGCCGACGTTGCCCAGCACCTCAAGGTGCTTGAGGTAGTTCTCTGAAAAGCTCATCCAGAAGCGCGCGCGCTTGAGTCCCTTGATGTGCTTGCCGAGCGACTCCAGCTCTTCGTGATACATCAGATAGATGTTGAGCGTGCCGAGGCCGTCGGGCATGATGAAGGGCGACTTGACGGAGAGAGGCTCGGTCTCGAGCCACTGGCCCTCTTGCCAGTAGCGGCCCTTGGCAGTGACCTCGCGGATGTTGATCTCCGGATTAAAGTTTGTGGCGAAGGGCTGACCGTGGCTGCCGGCGTTGCAGTCGATGATGTCGATCTCGTCAATGGCCGGAATAAAGTGCTTCTGGATATAGGTGCAGAAAACGCTGGTGACACCGGGGTCGAAGCCCGAGCCGAGCAGGGCCATGAGGCCGGCCTTCTTAAACCTGTTCTGATAGGCCCATTGCCACTTGTACTCAAACTTGGCGGTCTCCAGCGGTTCGTAGTTGGCGGTGTCCATGTAGTGTACGCCGGCCTCGAGGCAGGCGTCCATGATGTGCAGGTCCTGATAGGGAAGGGCCACGTTGATCACGAGGTCGGGCTTGTGCTTCTTGATCAGGGCGGCGGTCTGCGGCACATTGTCAGCATCCACCTGCGCGGTGGTGACTTTGCGCGGGAGCTGCTTGGCGAGCGCGTCGCATTTGGACTTGGTGCGGGAGGCGATCACGATGTCGGTGAAGACCTCGGGGACTTGAGCGCATTTGTGGGCGACGACCGCGCCGACGCCGCCGGCGCCGATGAGCAGGACTTTGGGCATGGGATTTCCTTTGGGGAGTTAGAAGTTCGGAGTTAGGACTTAGGAGTTGGGGAAGCCGGTTTCTTGTCGGACTTGCCTTCCCGTACCGCGAGGTGTTCTACGCGTTGTGAGGAATAGGCGCAACGCTTCTTGACCGGGCGTTTCGCGAATCGCTCAGGCGGGATGGTCTTTTCCAACTCCCGCATTTCATTGAAGATCGCCTTGAGGTCATAGTTGCACCTGCGGGCTATCTCGGCCCGTATGGCCCACAGTTCTTCAAGAATCTCGTTGCTCATAGTAAATCACCTCCCGATAATTCAAACGGGGTGCAGATTTCAGGGCAATCGAAACCCGCATCACGGCAAATTACACGCATTCTAGGTTTCATGACCGCGTTGTTGATATGGCGACAGTTCCACGTCAGTAAATAATCGATGCCGTGGACGGCGGCAATTGCGATGTGAAAGGCGTCCATGTCGGCGGTGTCGGGCAATGCCAACCCGTGCAAAAGCGACGACGCCAATGGAGTGACGATATGGTGTTCTTTAAGCAGGCTGATTCCCAGCAACGCCTCCATGCGGCGGGATGCGGCATAGGGGTCTCCCGATTGTGCCTCGCTTATTACGAACGGCGACACAAAGAGTTCAAATCGGTCGCGCGCGTTCCTCCACCAGTTACAGGAGGCCTCTTGGTCTGCCGCCAGCCGCAAGTCACGGCTCTGCCTGGCCGTAAGATATCTGATGACTGAGGTCTCGATGTAGACGGTCGCTTTCACAAGTCGGTATCTTACACGAAACCGGAGCGGACGGGCAACCCGTTGCGAAAGTTTCTGAGTTGCTGCATAGGATGACGTGCTGTACACTGCAAGAATGATCTGTGATGACATCCCCGGCGGTTGTGGTCACGTCCGTGATCTCATGGCGAACGCAGGGGAGTGGCTACGGGAGGCGCTGAAGTTGCTTTACGGGGACGCCGACCACCACAAGTCCTGTCTGCACGGCTGCATCGACTGCATCCTTTCGGCATTCTCTTGGAAAGCCGTGCTCGAGCAACTGACCGAAGGAGAACTGTCGGAACATGAGATCGCGGCGAAATTTCAGGAAGAACAGCGTGGCGCTCCCCGTTTGCCGTGGGATCACGGTTGCTGCGGGATGATGGCGCGGTAGAAGCGGCGGGGTGGGCCGGAGGGCGAGTCGAAAACCTCGATGGCCCGCGGCGCGCCGCCCCGCTGGGCGTCCACCTGGCCCGCCGGAAGCGTGCGCCAGAAGCTGGGGTCGAGCCCGTCACTGTATTGAATGCTGTAGCTCTTGTTGGGCTGGGCGGTGAAGCGCAGCCGGTAGCTATCGGCACCGAGGGGTTCGATGTCGATGGCGAGGAAACTGGACGGATTGCGCGGATCGGTGCCGGCGAGGAACTCGGCCCTGTTGTTCTGCCCGTCGCCGTCGGCGTCGAGCAAGGCGTCAGCGGGATTGCTGTTGCTGAAGCCGTTGGCGGTTTCCCAGTCATTCGGCATGCCGTCGCCGTCGCTGTCGGTGAAGGTGACGGTGAGCATGGCCGGGTTACTGATGTCAAAGCCGTCGGTGTTGGAGACGGCGACGGAATACTGTGCGGCGTCGCTGGCCCACACGGGCGTGAGGGTGAAGCTCGCGGAGGTGGCGCCGGGGATGGCGATGCCGTTCTTGCGCCACTGGAAGGTGTTGCCGATCCCGGAGGCGGCGACGTCGAAGGTGACGCTGGCCCCCTCCTCGCGGGTTTCATTATTAGGAGGGGTGATGATGATCGGCGCGCTGTCCGGATAGAGATAAGCCTGCGGGATGATCTCTTTGGCGATTCCCGGTCCGGACCAGCGCAGGCGGGCGGCCGCGCCGCCTTCGTTTTCAAACATCTCCATCGTCACGGAGTAAAGCTGTCCGGCGGTGAGGTTGACGGTGCCGCTGTATTCGGTCTCGCCCTGGAGCCACCAGGCATCGACGAGCTGCTGGCCGTTGACCCGCAGCCGCACGCCGTCGTCGGCGGCGGCGTAGAAGGTGTAGGTGCCGGTGGCAGGCGCTCGCACCTGGCCGGTCCAGCGGACGCTGAACCGGTCGCTGCCGACGCCGCCGAAGTTGACCCACTGGCCGCCGTAGTCCTCGAAGTTCACGGTGGCGTCGGTGCGGGTGAAAGCGAGCGGAGCGCTCAAGGTGGTGTTGGCGAAATAATCGGCGCGCAGGCCCTGGCTGACGGGTGTGGTGATGTAGAGGGTGATCGGCGCGGAGGTTCCGATTCCGAAGCCGTTGTCGATCACCTTGGCGGTGACGGTGTGGACGCCGCCGATGGCCGCCCAGGCGAAGGTGAACGGCGCGCTCGTGGCCTCGCCCACTTTGCTGCCGTCCACATGGTATTCGACCTTGACCACGGTGCCGTCGGGGTCGCTGGCGGTGGCTTGGAAGGTGACGGTGGCGGGCAGGGTGAAGTCCGAATTGTCAGATGGCGACGTGATCGCCACGGTGGGGATCAGGTTCTGGCTGTTGGGCAAGCCGGGCGTGGCGCCGTTGGCGAACCAGCTAATGGGATCGTCGGCGTAGGCGCCGGCGGCGAGCCTCTGGAGGGAAGGGCCGCCGCCATCCGCAGCGACGGGCCACGGGAGCTTGTCGTTGTAGCGGACGGTGTCGATGATGATATAGGGGACGACAGGCTGGCCGTTCACGACCACGGGTGCGCCGGGCATTTCGAGGGAGAGACGTTCGCCGTTGTCCTGAAGCGCGCCGGCATACGGACCGAAGATCTGCACCTGCGCGGGAACGCTGTAGCGTGCGCGGAACGTTGCGGGATCGATGCCGACGACGAGGGCGGCACCGCCGGCGGGAATCGAGCTGGCTGCGGGGAAGGTGAAACCGAGGCCGCCGACCTTCCAGGTGTTGGCCGGATTGGCGGGATCGTCAAGCGGCACGGCGTCGGCGCCGCTGTTGCGGATTTCGACATATTCGTCGAAGCCTGGATACGGATGATACATCACTTCTCCGAGCACCAGCGGGCCGACCAGCGGCCCCGTGTTCGGCTCGCCGAACGAGCGCGCGGCCTGCCTCGGGAACTGTTCCTCGCCCACGCTGTTGAGGTAGCGGCCGAAGGAGACGCCCGGCTCGGAGCCTTTGAAGCTGAAGCCGTGGCTGTAGCCGGTCAAATTGCCCGCGGCATCGCCGGAAAACAGATAGACGGCGTCGCCCGCTGAGCTCAGCGCGAAATTGGGCTCCACACCCGGAGTGGCGTTGAAGTGCGTTTCATCGAATACGACAAAGCCGCCGGCGGGAAGGGTGGTGCCGGCGGGGATGCGGTATTTCTTCGGCTTAGTCGGATCGTCGGTGAGCCACCAGTCGCCGATGTCAGCCGCGCCTGCGGTGGGATTGTGCAGCTCGATGGTGTCGCGCAGCGGCACGGGCGAGTTGGCTAGGATTTCGTTGATGACGATGGCCGGGATGTTCACGGCGGGGTCGTCGGCGCCGGGCGAGCCGCCGGCGGCCGCGCTGGCGCGCCAGTCGCGACCGTCGTCGGAGTTATAGGCAGCACCGCGCGGGACGATGGAGAAGCCGTTGCCGTCGGCGGCGGCGGGCCACGGTGCGGTATCGTCATAGGTCACCGACCAAAGGGTTCCTCCGGTGGTGTGGGAGAGGGTGAGTTTTTCGCCGCCATTGTTGAGTCCGCCGCTGAACACGCCGTTCGGGGGGAACCCGTAGCGGCTCTGGAACGTCGCGGACTTGCGGGCGACCACGAAGAATCCGCCGGGGGGCAGGCTGATGCCGGGCGGGAAGGTGAACGCGATGCCCTCTGTGAAGGCCAGCCCTCCGAGGTCGAGGGACTGGGTTCCGGTGTTCTTCAGTTCGATGAACTCGTAGTCGTCGCTCGCTGATCCGCTGCCTGGCGGATTGTAGTGGATCTCGGTAAGCGCCAGACCGCTGTAGTCCTGCGTCACATAGAACGTGACATCCTCCAGGGCGCTCCACTCCGTGCCGCTCAGCGTCCGGGCGCGCACCACCTTCGAGGAGGTGATGGCGATCGTCCCGCCGCTGGCAACCGTCTGCGCGGCAGGATTGACCGCCCCGCCGAACAACCTCGGATCGCTGCCGTCGGTGGTGTAGTAGATGATGGCGCCTCCGGGGGTGCCCGCGCCGGCGGTGACGCTGATGCCGGAGCCGGGAGCCACGAGGCCTCCGCGCTGGCTGAACACCGGCGGATCAAATGCGGGATACCAGCCGGGAGCACGGAACTGGCTGATCAGAACGGCGGTGCGGCCGGGGAAATAGCTGCTGCGAACCGCGTTGATCGCCGGCAGCCAGTTGGCGTCGCGGGTGAGCGGCGTCGTCTGTTTGGAGTCGCCCCAGCGGGCCGACTCGGCGACTACGGCGCGGTCGATTTCCGCCTTGCGGGCGTCGAAGATCGCGGTCGCCACCGCAGGGGTCAGCACGCCGTCGTGGTAACAATGGCGGTAGATCCGGTCGGCCACGAGGGTCCTGAATTCCCGCGCGTACATGCACTGCTGGAACACATATTGTGGCGTCGATTTCGGGAAGCCGCCGCCGCCCGACGCCGTGGAACTCCCCGCGGGCCACGGACCGAGCCGGTTCTCATTCACATTGAGCAGGGTGTGCTCGGAGTCGTGCAGTACGCTGCGGAACCCGCCGTGCGCGTCGGTGCGGTCGCGGAAGAAGAAAGAGTTGTTAGGCGACTGGTTGGAGAGGAAAGCCGAGATCTGGGCGTCGAGGTTGCCGCCATAGTACACGATCAGCAGGGCGTCGATGGTGTTCACCGGGTCCAGCAGGACCGGAGAGGACGGGTTGCGGGTGCCGTCGGGATTGTTGCCGAGGAGGCGCTGGTAGGCGGTGTTGTTGGCGGTGTCGGTGTTGCCAGGCGCGAGTTCGGCGTCGGCGATGCTCCACAGCGTCTGCCAGGCGTCGCTGTTGCCGTCGGTCGCCTCGATGCTGTAGCCGATGTCCGGGTCCATTTTAAGCGCGTCGTAGTCGTCGGGGCTGCCGCCGATATAGGTTGCCGCGAAATGGGCGTCGGGCCGTTCGTCGGTGTCGTAGAGGCCCCAATACTGGCCATTGACGTAAAGATGATAGGCGACCGAATGGCTGCTGGGCGAGCCCATCGCGAGCTGCATGTCGCGGGCCACCTTGTCGCGGATGAAGATGCCGTTGCCGCCGTCGCCCTGGAATGCCCATGAGTAGTTCTGCGAGCAGCGGATATCCACTTTGTCGAACTGCTGGACCGTGCCGGGCGCGGTGCCGCAGAGGGGGAAGTCCAGCTTCGCGGCACCGTAGCTGTCTCGGAAGAAAAGCCTGAAGGCGTGTTTGGGGTTGTCGCCGGAGCGCGAGAAACCGCCGCGCAGACGCACGCCGCAGTTCACCTGCGTACCTTGGGAACCGTCGGGGTTGATCACCTCGAGCGAGCAGGGGCGCTCCCATTCGATTTGATCGCCGCCGGGGTTCACATAGATGCCGGTGTTGGCGTCGAAGAGGTTGGGCAGATCGGTGACGAGCGAAATGCTCGGGATGGCCTTCAGGTCGTTGACGATGGTGCCGCTGTAGGCCG
>JANYBJ010000134.1 GCA_025360845.1 bacterium | reverse complement strand
GGCGCCACTACGAACGGGAAAGCGCCTGACGGCGCCACTACGAACGGGAAAGCGCCTGACGGCGCCACTACGAACGGGAAAGCGCCTGACGGCGCCACTACGAACGGGGGGGCCGACGAAGCACAGAAACAACTTTATTTTGCGGTGAGGCAGAGCGTGCGGACGCTGGCGTTCCGAAACCCGCTGCTGAATTTCGATAAAATTCTGGTGACCAAGCAGCTCGAGCCTGGCTGGATCTACCACATGTCCGACCAGTATCTGGGGTGGTGGTCGCGTCCCGGCGGCGGCATCTACGTGCTGGAGGATTTCAAATCAGGCAAACCCAAGGAGACATGTCTGACAAGCAGCTTTCCGGAAGGGTGCTTTCAGCGTCCGATGCTTTCGTGGGACGCGAAGCGGATCCTGTTCGCCTACTGCCGCTTTGTTCCGGGACTGGCGGAGAACCGCGACAAGGTGACCAAGAGCGCGCTGCCCGAGGAGTCGTTCTATCACCTCTACGAGATGAACGCGGACGGCACGGGCGTGCGGCAACTCACCTTCGGAAAGTACAACGACTTCGACGCGCGGTATCTGCCCGACGGACGGATCGTATTCCTCTCGACGCGGCGCGGCTGGCAGACGCGCTACACCGATGACGACGTGCGCAAGACCCTTGCGAATCCCGAACAGCCGGAGTCCTATGTGCGCTGCGGCGGCGACGCCTACCGGCCCGTGGCGGTCTACACGCTGCACACGGTCAAGGCGGACGGCTCGGACATGCGCACGATCTCGCCGTTCGAGATGTTCGAGTGGACTCCGGCCGTTGCGAATGACGGCGCGATCATCTATGCGCGCTGGGACTACATCGACCGCAACAACATGCCGTACATGGGGCTGTGGCGGATGAATCCCGACGGCACGCAGCCCATGCACCTGTTCGGCAACTACACGGAGCGGCCTCACACGATGTTCGAGGCGCGTCCCATTCCCGGCTCGCGCAAGTTCGTCTTCACGGCGGGCGCGCATCACGCGAACACGGGCGGGTCGCTGGTGTTGCTGGACGTCACGCGCGGCGAGGACGGGCCTGGCGCGATGACGCTGCTGACACCCGAGGTGCCGTTCCCGGAATACGACACCACCGGCGATGGCGGCACGTGGCTGCGCCATTACTACGCGTCGCCGTGGCCGCTTTCGGAGACGTTCTATCTGACGGCGTGGAGCCACCGCGGACTGCTGACCCATTTCCACGCGAACGAAGCCGGCACGGGGATGGGTGCGTATCTGTACGACGCCTTCGGCAATCTGGACCTGCTCTGCGCGGACGAGCGGTTCCAAGTGCTGCATCCGATTCCGATTGTGGCGACGAAGCCGCCGCCTGTCATCGCCAGCCTGCTGGAGCCCGCCGCGCCGAAGAAGGGGCGTTTCATGCTGACCAACGTTTACAACAGCCGCCGGCCGATGCCGCAGGGCGCGGCGATCAAGCGTTTGCGCGTCGTCGCGGTGCCGCCCAAAACGCAGCCGAACATGAACGCGCCCGAGATCGGCCTGACGCGCGACGATCCGGGCAAGTGCGTGCTCGGCACGGTGCCGGTGGAGGCAGACGGATCGGCCAACTTCGAGGCGCCGTCCAACGTGACGCTTTTCTTCCAGGCGCTGGACGAGGAGGGCGTGGTGGTGCAGACCATGCGCAGCGCGGTGTCGCTGCAGGCGGGGCAGACGTGGTCGTGCGCGGGCTGCCACGAGGCGAAGGACCAGAACGCCGGGGTCGCGCCCAACCCGCAGCAGCCGCTGGCGGCGAGGCGCGGGCCGTCGCGCCTCACGCCCGAGGCCGAGGGCAGTTGGCCGTTCCGCTTCGACCGTCTGGTGCAGCCGGTGCTGGCGAAGAGCTGCGCGCGCTGTCACACGGGGGCGCAGGGCAAGCCGTTCGCGTTCTCGGATGACCCGCGCGCGTCTTGGAAGATTCTTGCCGACGCGGGCAAGAATCCGGTGCGCGGGCTGGTGACCCGGCAGTATGGAACCGGCGAGTCGGTGCCAGGTAACGGCATCGCCCTGCAGAGCGCCTTGCTGCCGCACCTGCGCAAGCTGAAGCAAAAAGACGAGATCTCGGCCGACGCTTTCAACCGGCTGGTGCTCTGGCTGGACATCTACGGACATTATGAGGGACACTTCAACGCATGGCAGGAGGATGAGTTGGTCGCGCTGCGCAAGGAGTGGTCCGCGATCGGACTGATCAAATAAAGGATAAACCATGCGAAAGCTTCTCGTTCTTATAGCGTGCGGGTTCAGCAGCGCCCTTACGGCGGTCTTTGCCGCCGAGTCTGCCGTCACGCCTTACGCCGATCCGACGCAGATGGAGTGCCCTTGGCCGAAGATGAGCCACTATAAGCAGCCGTGGCGCGGCTATCTGGAGACGCGGAGCGGCTACGATTTTCTCAACGGCTTGGGAATCAACCTCTGCACCCCTTCTGAAAACGAGGAGCTTGGGATACGCCTGCTGGCGGAAACGGGAATCAAGACCTTCCGCATCGAAATCGGCTGGGGCGAGATGAGTTGGAGCGAAGCCGCGCTGAACAACGAGGCGCGTGTGCGCCGCCGGCTGGCGTTGTGCGCACGGTATGGCATTCGGCCCACGCTCCTCATCAACGCCCATCAAGGCGTGCCGTGCCCGCTGAAGTTCTTTGAGCGCCGCCTGCTGGCGGATGCGCCCAAAGGGTCTCACAGCGTCCGGCTGGACAACGTGGCGGACCTTGTCGTCGGGCGCTCGGGCTTGAACGGGCTTTCGGACTACTGGGCGGCCGAGGGGCTCATCACCGCCATCCGGCCGGACACCGGCGAAGTGACGCTCAGCAAAGCATTGCCCAAGGATCTCAAGGCCGGGCCGCTCCCGCTGGCCACGCTGAAATACGCGCCGCTGCATCCGGTCGGCACGCCTGAGTTTGATGAGACCGCCGCAGGGTGGGTGAAACACGCGCTGACACTTTGCCGTCTTGCCGAGGAAGAGGGTGTGAAGGAGTACGATCTTGAAATTTGGAACGAGCTGACCTTCGGCACGTACTTTCTCGACATTAACAACTACTACGACAAGGAAGCCCCCAAGGTCACGGTCCAGCAGCCGGACTTTCTCAACGAAGGAGGCCGCTGCTGGGAACTGGCCCGCCGCACCACGGCTGCGGTCAAGCAGGCGCACCCTAATGTCCGGGTGATCTGGGGCTTCTCCAACACGACCTTCTACCACTGCCGCATCGACCGGCTGCCTCCCGGCACGGACGGGCAGAGCTATCACCCCTACGGCACCGGCACACGGACATTCGCCGGCGTTCTGGAGCGTCAGGATCAACCCGCTCTCGAAGGCTTTGTCCCCACCTACGACATGCGCCTGATGGAGGGCTGGGCGCCCACGTTCATCCAGACGGAATGTCTGATCCGGCACCTGCGCCCCGACGTGCGGCTCAGCACGAAAGCGCCGGGCGTGAACCGCTTCTATCACTACATGACGGAACATGGCGTTTGCACCACCGAGTGCGGCGTGAATGACGCGCCTGGCGCCTGGCGGCTCAAGGCGCTGTGCGCCACGCGCAGCTACTGCCTCTGGCTGAACAAGGGTATCGACGTGCTTCACTATTTCTCGGCCTATGAGGAGCAGGTGACCGGCTTCGGCCTGTTGCCGACGGAGCTGCCGAAACTGCCCGCCGAGTCCCGCTTTGATGACGTGGCCACGCCGCCCATGCGCGCCGTCCGCAACTTGTCCCGCGCTTTCGCGGGCAGCGTTCCTCTGGAGCGAACGGATGCTTTGGGCGTGGACGTTGTTTCGTTGGGTCCGGAGTCGAAAGTGTTCGAAGGGGACGCCTCCCATCCGCCGCTGTGGCACCGCGATGTGCTGGCTGTGCTGCCTTTTCAGCTCAACCCGAAGAAACACGCGGTGGCCGTCTATGTGATGACCCGCGACGCGTTGAAGCCGCTGCCGCCTGAAACGTTCCGGCTGACGTTCAGCGGCGTCAAAGGAAGTCGGGTTGAGGCCGTGGATGTGTTGAGGGGCGAGCCTCTCGACGTGCAGGTCAAAACGCTTGGCGTGGACAAGCTTGAGATCGTCCTGCCGGTCACTGAAACGCCGGTTATACTCACGATCGGGCAATGAGGCGCTATGTATAAGGAGATATGTATGCAAAAGAGAGTGGCGCTTTTTTTGCGGTCCGTGACGTTTAGAATGGGACTGATAGCCGCAGGAGTCCTGTCGGCGGCGGGGGCGGTTGTCACCCCTGAAGAGGCGGCCTCCCCCTTCCCGACGGACATGGAGTGCGTGCCGCTTCTCACCTATCGTTACCGTCCTGACGGCAAGGCCGGGCGCGAGGTGGCGATTAACCCCAAGGGCACCAACCTGTACGAGAAGGCCACTCTGACGGTGGTGTGCGAAGGGCGCGAAGAGACCACGCCGCTGCCTGCTGTCCCGGGCGGAAGATCCACGCTCACCGCGCTCTTGCCCGCCAATGTCGCCGTCTCCAACGCGTGTCAGGCAACCTTCACGCTGCGCTCCGGCAAGCGCGAACTCACACGGACGATCACGGTGCCTGCCCAGCGGCTCTGGACCGTTTACCTCTACAACCATTCGCATGTGGACATCGGCTACACCGCCCCGCAGGAAATTTGCGAGTTCATCCACGCGCGCAACATCGACGAGGGCATCAAGCTGGCCGAAGCGACCAAGGACTACCCGGCAGGCGCACGCTACCGGTGGAATCCCGAAGTCACCTGGCCGCTGGAGCGCCTGTGGCAGAAAGCCACGCCCGAGCGGAAGGAGCGCGTCCTGAAAGCCATCCGCGACGGGCAGCTCTGCGTGGACGCCAGCTACGTACACCTCGACACCAGCGCGTGCTCCGACGAGGAGCTGTTCCAGGCGTTCCGCTTCAGCCGCGAGATGCGGAAGCTGACCGGCGCGCCGATCGACACGTTTCAGCAGATGGATGTGCCCGGCATGTCGTGGGGGCTGGTGCCGGTCATGGCGCAGGAGGGCGTGAGGTACATCATGGCGTGGCCCAACACCTGTCGCGCAGGCCAGGCCCATGACGGCATTGACGGGCGGCCCTTCTGGTGGGTGGGGCCCGACGGCAAGTCCAAAGTGCTGTTTCTCCAGCCCGGCGGCTATGGCAACAGCGGCAGCATGGGCAAGGGCGGGACCACCGGCCGCCCGTGGTTCGGCCAGCGCGACCCCGAGAAGATTCCGGCTGTCATCAAGACCGGGAGCGCCAACGTCGATTTCACAGGTCACCTTGCCAATCTTGAAAAGGCGAAATACCCTTACGATTTCGCGGTCCTTTCCTGGAGCCTGTGGGACAACTGCCCGCTCGACGCCGACATTCCGGACGCGGTCAAGGCGTGGAACGAAGCCTATGCCTCCCCGCGCATCATCATCGCCGGCGGCCACGAAATCATGCGGGCCATCGAGCAGAACTACGGCGACAAACTCCCGGTGGTCACAGGCGACTTCACCGAGTACTGGACCGACGGCTTGGGCACCGCGGCGCGCCTGACGGCCGTCAACCGCAACGCCAAGGAGCGGCTGGTGCAGGCCGAGACCCTGTGGACGATGCTTCGCCCCGGCAAGGCCGCGCCGCGCGCCGAGTTCGATGAGGCGTGGCGCAACATCGCGCTCGGCTCCGAGCACACCTGGTGTACGGAAAACCCCGCCGAGCCGTTCTTTCAGGACGCGATCTGGAAGGTCAAGCAGAGCTATTTCCGCGAGGCCGATGACCGCACGCAAACCCTGCTCGAAAAAGCATTGGCGCCCGCCACCGATAAATCGAACGGCGCGCTCGGGCCGGCGGAGGGTCCCTCGGCGGGCGGCGTGGTCGTCTTTAACACCCACTCCTGGAAGCATGGCGGGCTGGTCACGCTTTCCCGTGTGGAAAGCTCGCGCGGCGACCGCGTCACCGACGATCAGGACAAGGCCGTGCCGGCCCAGCGGCTCTCGACCGGTGAGTTGGCGTTTCTGGCCACCGATGTCCCCGCGTTCGGCTCGCGGCATTATCGGGTGGCGGCGGGCGCGGGCCTGGCCCTCGGCACCTGCACGGTGACGAACACCACGCTCGGCAACGGGCTGGTGCAGGTGACGCTTGACCCCGCAACCGGCAATATCGTCAGCCTCAAGGAGACCGCCACCGGACGCGAGTTTGCCGATGTCAAAGTCGAGGGCGGCCTCAACGCCTTCCGCTGGATGCCGGGCGACTCGGACGATGCCAAACCCGATACCGACATCGCCCTGGCCAACGTGGAAACGGGTCCGCTGGTTGTGGAGGTGCGCGTGTCCTCCAAAGCGCCGGGCTGCCGCGCGGTCACCCGCTCGGTGCGTCTCGTGTACGGCCAGCCGTGGGTGGAGATCGCCAATGTCGTGGACAAGCTGCCGCTGACCGCCAAGGACGGCATCCATTTCGGCTTCGGCTTTGCGGTGCCGCAGGGCAGAACCCGCGTGGATATCCCGTGGGGGGTGATGCGCGTCGAGGATGACCAGTGGGCCGCGGGTAACCGCAATTGGCTGGCCATGCAGCGCTGGCTGGACATTTCCGGAGACACGCAAGGGGTCACCTGGTGCTCGCTGGACGCCCCGCTTTTTGAGAGCGGCGCCATGACCGCCAATCAGACGGGCAGTTGGGACAAGGAAAGAAAGCCTTGGATCAAGAAGCTGGAGCCCAGCTCCGCGGTCTTCTCCTGGGTGATGAACAATCACTGGTTCACCAACTTCCCGCTGACGCAGGACGGCCCGGTGACCTTCCGCTACCGCATCCTGCCGCACGGGGCTTACGACGCCGCGACGGCCAACCGCTTCGGCCTGGAACAGGCGCAGCCCCTGGTGCATCTCGCGGCCAACGCCAACGCCATTTCCAAGCCGCCGGTCGCGTTGGAAGCCTCACCGGCGATCAGCGTGTCGATCCTTAAGCCCTCGGAGGATGGCAAGACCGCCATCCTGCGTCTTCGCTCGGTCGCGGACAAGGACGAAACCGTCCGCCTGGTGTGGCCCGCAGGCGCTCCCCGATCCGTGAGCCTCTGCGAGGTCGGCGAACTGCCGGGAAAGAAAATCGACGGTGCCGTGACACTCCCCGCAAAGGGTTTTATCACCGTGAGCGTGGCCTGGTGACGTTCGGAGGGCGTTCCTAAAGAAACGAAAAGAGGCTCTGTTCCGCAGGGGCGGACGGCGACTCCTCCGGCCGGGGCACATAGCCTGGGTCTGCGGGGAGGTCCGGTTGCTTCAGTGCCTTCATCGCCAACACGTCGCAGCGCTCGTTCTGCTCATGTCCCGCATGGCCCTTGACCCATTCGAAAGTGACGCGGTGGCGCTCGCACAGAGCCAGCAGCCGCTCCCACAGATCCGCGTTGACGGCGCGTTCTTTCTTGGTGCGCCACCAGCCGTTCGCCCGCCACCGCTTGGCCCAGGACAGCGTCATCGAATCGACCACGTACCGGGAGTCGCTGACCAGCGTCACTTGACTCGGTGCCGTGAGGGCTTCCAGCCCGGCGATGGCTGCGAAGATCTCCATCCGGTTGTTCGTGGTCAGTTGGAACCCGCCCGAAATCTCTCGAGTCTGGTTCCCGCAAACCACGAGGGCTCCATACCCGCCGGCACCGGGATTGGGCTCGCACCCGCCATCGGTATAGATCGTCACGTCAGTCAATAGGCTTGCCGCTTCCTGTCCCATCCTTATCGCGCGCTCCAAAGTCCACTTACCAGCCACCTTCACGGCCGCTACCTTAGCCGCTTGGCCGGCATCTGTCAACTGCACGCCTCTTCGGATTGAGGTGTTGCCCGTTCTCACAGCGCTTTTATTTGAGATGGACTTAATTAGAATTGCGGCGGAAACGGGTGGGAGAGAGACCTGTCCTCTTAGCGAAAAGGGCCGAGAAATGGTTGGCGTCGGAGAAGCCGGTCATGGCGGAAATCGCCTGAATGGTCAGAGCGGTCTCCTTGAGCAAGCGCTTGGCTTCTTCCAGACGCAGCCCGAGGTGGTGCTGGGCGGGCGGCAGTCCAACCTGCTCGGCAAAGACGTGGCGGAGCTTGGAGTAGCTGACGCCGAACTCGGCAGAGAGCGCTTTCCAATCCACGGGTCCCGAAAGGTGGGCCTGCAGGTGCCGGAGGGCGCGCTGCACGAGCGTCGCGCGGTCCGAAGGGTCGGACGACGTCGTGTCTGAAGTCAGGGCGTGGGCAATGCGGGAGGCGGCCTCTCGGACCGTCGGAGCGTTCGCGTGAAGACGCTCCAACGTGAGTCGGCTGGAGGGGCCGGTGATCCAGACCGCTGCGAGCGGATGCCCTTTTTTGTCTAAAACCGGCGCTGCCAGGCAGTGGCAGCCCTCGACCTCTTCTGATCTGTCCAGCGCGTAGCCGCAGGCGGCGACGGCAACCAGCTCTTTGCGGAAGGCCTTGTGGGTTGTGATCGTCTGCGGGGTGAAGCGGGTGAGCGCGAGGTGGTTCAGCCAGAGGCGCTTTTGGGCAGGGGGAAGGAAGGCGAGCATCGCTTTGGCGGGCGCGCCGGTATGCAGCGGGAAACGGGTGTTCGGGATAAGCGTGAAACTGAAGCGGTGGCGGGCTCCTTGGACCGCGCCGATGATGAGCCCCTTATGCGCCTTCGCGTCCAGCACCGCCAGCCCGACGGTTTCGCCGGAGCGGTCATGCAGCTCTCGCATGAAGGGGAGCGCGGTTTCGCAGATTTTTTTTCTCATCATGTCAATACCAAACATATCAAAGATTTGCCAAAAAACGAAGACTATAATTTGCCATCCGGTGTATGGCGTTTTCTCTGCGGTTCTCGTATTATTTCATCAACTCATTAAAAGGAATTGGGTATGCAAAACAACAGAGCAGCACCTTTCTCGCGAATGGTGGCGGTGGGGATGGGACTGATATCGGCGTCGAGCCTCTTCGGGGCCGACGTGTTCTGGAGTGGAGCAACCAGCCGGGACTGGCATACGCCGTCGAACTGGAGCGGCGGGAGCGTGCCGGCCGGCGGGGACGTGGCCGTGATCGATCCCTCGCGGCAAGCCGTGACGCGCTGGGATTTTCAGTTGACCAACGCCGCAGCGGTGGCGGGGCTTCGCTTGACGAACCTGACGCAGGCGGTGAGCGGCAGCGCCTCCGGCAACTTCGCGCTGACGGTGGGCGCGGACGGTGTGGGCGTGTCCGGCGCTTCGGTCATGCTGGCCTTTCCGTGCGTGGTCGCGGCTCCTCAGACATGGAGCGTCGCGGCCGGAGCTGAACTGGTTCATTCGGGCGAGCTGCGTGGCTCTGCGACGCTTGCCAAAGCGGGTGAGGGGCGGGCCTGGCTGACGGGCCAAAGCGTCTTTTCCGGGAACTACCGGGTTGAGGCGGGCGTGCTGAAGGGCGTGAGCGCCTATGCGGCACCCGTGATGGACGGGCTCGATGTCTGGCTGGATGCTTCCGCCAGCGGGACCTTTGTCACCAACAGTGCCGGTGCCATGACGGTCTGGTCGAACCGGGTCGGCAACTCGGTGATGACCCCGGTCGGCGGCGGCGGCCCCCTGTGGGTCGCACACGCGATGAGGGGCAAGCCCGCTGCCCGTTTCGACCGCGCCGCCAACAACGGGCTTATCATGCAGTCCGGGTATGCGAACACCACGAATGTCGTGACGGCCTTCG
The DNA here is from genome assembly GCA_025360845.1 of bacterium. Taxonomy (GTDB): domain Bacteria; phylum Verrucomicrobiota; class Kiritimatiellia; order RFP12; family UBA1067; genus JAHFSX01. Next base: position 19,360 of record JANYBJ010000134.1, on the reverse strand, counting down.
TGGTGATGCAGCGCCGCATTGATCAAAATGCTTTTGCGGGCCTGCTGTCGATCAACAAGGACGGCGAGATGGATTTCAATACGCCGAACGGCTCCGTCTTTTTCCGTTTTCCGAACAGCGCGCCTAACTATACCTTGACCTGCGACCGCAATAATACGCAGGGAGGCGAGATCAACGTGCCGCAGGAGACGCCGGTGTGCCTGATGTCGCGGTACAACGGCCAGTCGCACACGCTGGTGCAGGACGGCGCGCTGGCCGGAAGCGTCAGCACCGACACCCGGATGGCCGAGCCGTTCGCGGCGGACCGGCTGGTGCTCGGGAACCGCCCGGTGGCAGGTTACGCCTACCCCTTCAACGGAGATGTTTCCGAGGTGCTGGTGTACAACCGCGTGCTGACCGCGGCCGAGGAGCGGCAGGTGGTCGCTTACCTGCGCCAGAAGTGGCAAGAGCCCGGCACACTCGAGACGGTGCTTGGCGAGGCTTCGCTCTGGTTCGACGCGTCGCATCCCGAAACGCTCGTGACCAACGAGGCGGGAGGCGTTTTGACGTGGAAGAGCCGGGTTTCAGAAACCACCCTGACGCCTGTGACCGGCGCGAACCCGCTGTTCCTGGGCCAGGGCGCGAACGGGCTGCCCGCCGTGCGGTTCGACAAAGACCTGGCCAACAGCCTTCAGACCACAGGCGGGTATTGGAACCGCGGCAAGGCGCTGACGGTCTTCGTGAGCTTGGTTCCGCGCGCCAGCCAGAACACGTTTGCCGGCGTAGTCTCCGTGACCGGTTGGGGAGCGGATTTTGCTGAGGCGGGGAACGCCTGCGTGATTCTGGCGTTTCCCGAAGCGCAGCGCTGGGGCGCGCACCGGCAGGGCTCTTGGCTGTCCAGCGTGTTTCTGGTTTCAGAGCAGCCGGCCTTTGTGATGTCGCGCTTCGACGGGGGCGCGCACACCTTTGCGCTGAACGGCACGGTGCTGGGGGCGCCGGTTGCGAGCGAGCAGACGTTCAACGCGAACCTCCTGCGGCTGGGCGCGCGTCTCGACGGCAACAATTTCAATCCGCCCACCTTCAACGGCGACATCCAGGAGGTGCTCGTCTACAACCGCGCGCTGTCGCCTGCCGAGGAAAGCCTCGTGAACGGGTACCTGGACAAGAAGTGGCGCAAGGCGGATGATCTCGGCGCGCTGCTGGCGGATGCCGAGGTACACCTGGACGCGAGTGAAGCCGCGTCGGTGGTCACGAACGAGGTCGGGCAAGTGACGGCGTGGTCGAATCTCTCCTCTGGTGCCGTGATGACGGTTCCGGCCGTGAGCGGCTGCGTCGGCCCGCAGTGGGTCGCTGGCGCGATGAACGGGCGGCCTGTGATGCGTTTCGACAACACACTGAAAACCAGCCTGTTCATGGAGTCCGGGTACGCCAACACCGAGGCGGGGCTGACCGCTTTTATGGTGCTGCGGCGCGGGGCCATGGACATTTTCGCGGGCGTCTTGTCGGCTTACAACGCGGCTGAACCTGTTGATTACGATAACCTGCGCAGCGCGGCCCTGATTGAAACAGATAGCACACCGTTTAGCTACAATTGGTACTGCAACCGAGTTGTCGGGCTGGGTGCGGTCGCGGATGTTCCCTTTGGTACACCCGCGTGTCTGATGTCGGCGTTCGACGGGCTCAGGCACACGATGGCGGTGAACGGCGGCGCGGCGGCGTCAGTCGCGTTTGTCGGAAATTTCGACGCCAACCGCATTTGCGTGGGCGCGCGCCCGATCGGAGGCATGGGCTATTTCTTCTCAGGGGACGTCGCCGAAGTCCTGATCTACAACCGCTCGCTCTCCGCCGGAGAGACGGCGCGCGTCAATGCCTATCTGCGAGAAAAGTGGCAGCAGCCCGCCACCAACACGCTGGCGGCGTTGCTGGGCAGCGCGCAGCTCTGGCTGGACGCGTCGGCATCCGGGACGCTTTTGACCAACGCGTCCGGACAGGTCACGGCGTGGTCGAACCGCGTCGCGAACACGGCCGCCGCGCTGATCCCGCCTGCAGGGCTGACAGGGCCGACGCCGGTCGCGGCCGGCCTGAACGGGCGGACGGTGCTGCGGTTCGATAAGGATGCGGCGCTCCTTCAGGGGCTGATGGTGAGCGAGGGTTACGCGCTCACGAGCGCGTCCGCCACGGCGGTCGTGATGATGAAGCCGCGCACGAGTCAGGTGGCGAACGCGCGGCTGTTGATGGTCTGGAGAGACAACGCGAACGATTACGATAACAGCGATAGCGGCATATTCATGTATATGCCCGCCGCGACGAGTTGCAACGGTTTCCGCGCCAATAACGGAAAATCCGGCTACGGGACCATCGTTGCGGAGACGCCGGTCTGCCTGGTTTCGCGATACGACGGCAATGCGCACCGCATGATCAAGGACGGGGATGTCCTGTGCGGTCCGGTGTGGAGCGGCGAGGGAGCGTTCAATGCGAACCGCCTTGCCCTCGGCTTCCGCCTGAACGTGAACGAACCGTTCAACGGCGATATCGCGGAAGTCCTCGTCTTTGATTATGCTCTGACGCCGGACCAGTATGGGATGATCGTCGCGTATCTGAAGGACAAGTGGGTCAACGCGCCGTCGACGCCGGTCGGGGCGCTGCAAGGGACGCAGTCGGTGGAGGTGCGTTCGGGTGCGGAACTCGATGTGCGCGACGCGGCCGGGTTCGCAGTAGAAAGCGGCGGGGTGCTGTTCGGCGCGGGCACGGTTAGCGGGAACATGACGGTAGCGGGCGGAGGCCGGATCAAAGCCCTGGGCGAAGGGGATAACGTCTTGGATGTTGTCGGCGACCTCGTCTTCAAGCCTGGGGCGACCGTGGCCATCGACTACGCGGGCGGTGCGCGTCCGCTGGTCCGGGCGACCGGTCTGCTGTCGCTGCCCGCGCAGATGACGTACGCGGCGACCAACCTGATCGAGGTGACGGGAAGCGCGACGTTGCCGGTTCTGCAAGGCGGGCTATGGGACAACGGCTCCGGCGGCTCGCCGAGTGCGGCGGCGTGGGTGCTGCAAGGCGGCAGCGGGGCGGTGCAGTTGCAACTGGATGGGGCCTCGCACCGCGTGAACCTCCAGATCATCCGCGGCACCTTGCTGATGCTGTTTTAAGGAGATAGTGTGTTTGTGAGCATCAAAGCGATATGCGGCGCGTCTGTTGCGGTCGGCCTGTTTGTGGGTGCGGCCGCGGCGGTGCCCCCGCTGCCGGTGAATCTGGCCACGCAGGCCGAGGCGACGGCCGATTCGGAGTTCAGCGCCGACTATTTGGCGCGTTATGTGACCGACGGCAAGGTTCCGGTTGAACTCGGCGGACAGGATATCCGGCAGGCATGGGCTGTGAACGGCGCGACGCACGGGAAGGGCGCGGAGCTGACGCTGGCGTGGAAGACTCCGGTGGCCGTGAGGGAAGTGCTCTATTTCGGGCGCACAGCGTTTCAGCTCGAAGAGTGCTGGAAGAGGTGCGAGGTGCTCTGCGATGACGACGCGCAGCCGACCGTCACGGTGGAGCTGGAAAAGCGCCATGGGCCTCAGCGCATCACGCTGCCGCAGGCCCGGACGCTGCAGAAGCTGCTCCTGCGCTTCACGGCCTCATACGGCGGCAGTAATCCCGGGGCATCGGAGATCATGGTCTTTGCCGAGCCTGTGCCGGAGGAGGCGCTGGCCCGTTTCAGAAGGGACGCTTACGAGAGCGAGGCCTCCGGCAGCGAGGCGACGCGCCGGGCGCTCGCGGAGGCGAAGGCTGGCGCGTTGGGGTTCGACACGCTGCTCATGGTTCAGCGCAGGCCGCTGAATCCGACTCACGTCTACACGTACCATGTCGAGGGGTTGGCGAAAGGCGGCGGACTCTACACGCTGTCGCTCAAGGACGGGAAGCTGACGCGGCTGGTCGACGCTTCGGAAGGCGTGATCTTGGACTGCCAGGTCTCCTACGACGGCAGGCAGATCCTCTTCAGTTGGAGGCGCGCCATGCAGGAGCCGTTCAAAATCTGGCGCATCGGTGCGGATGGCGGCGGGCTGACTTGCGTGATCGACCATGACTCCAACAATATGAACGCCTGCTGGCTGCCGGACGGCGGGATCGCGTTCATGTCGGACCGCAAGCCTGCCTTCGCCTACTGCTGGACCAGCACGTCGCCTGTCCTCTACCGCGCGGACGGCGACGGCAAGAATGCGGTCAAGCTCTCGGCGAACTACCTGACCGACTTCACGCCGTCGATCATGGAAGACGGCCGCATCCTCTACAGCCGATGGGAATATGTGGACCGGCCCGCGATCCCGATCCAGTCGCTGTGGGCGATCAACCCCGACGGCACCTCGCTCGCCGGGGTGTTCGGCAACCGCGTGCTCTGCCCCGCCACCTTCATGGAGGCCAAGGACATTCCGGGGCTGCCGGGCAAGATCCTCTGCGTCATGACCAGCCACAACGGCCCGTGCCGCGGCGCGATCGGCCTGCTGGACCTGACCAAAGGCGGCAACGCGCAGGAGTCGATCCGCAATCTCACGCCGGAGATCAATGTGGGCACCGTCAACGACGCGGGCGCGGGCAACGGGCTGCGCGGTCCCTACGAGAGTCCGGTGCCGCTGGATGCGCATTATTTTCTGGTGTCGCGCGAAGGTCGAATCTTGCTGCGCGACTACGACGGCACCGTGGACGCCGCGCTGTGCGAGCCGGACAAGGGCGTGGGATTCTATTCGGCGCAGCCGCTTCGCAGTCGCCCGATGCCCCGCTCGCCGCGGCCGTCGCGCGTCGATCCGAAAGCCGCGCCGTGGGCGGATGTGGTCATGCACGACGTGACCATCGGGTTGGGTGATGCGGTCAAGCCGGGTGAGATCAAGCGCATCGCGGTGGTTCAGGAGATGGAGAAGGACCTGCGCGCCGAGACCGACAAGCGCCAGTTCGGCTTCCAGTTTCCGGTGGTCTCCTGCGGCGCGACCTACGCGCCCAAGCGGGTCTGGGGCTTTGCCGACGTGGAGGCGGACGGGTCGGCTCACTTCCGGGTTCCGTCCGGGCTGCCGCTCTATTTTCTGCCGCTCGACGCCGAGGGCCGCGCCGTGCAGCGGATGCGGACGTTCACCCACTTCATGCCGGGTGAGAAGCAGAGCTGCATCGGCTGCCATGCGGACCGCAACTACGTCTCGCCTTCGGTCATCACGCGCGGCGGGCGCTCGATCGCGGCCGGTCGTCCTGCGCAGGAACTGGCCGAGCCGGAGTGGGGGCGCCGCGACGGGTTCAGTTTCGCACGTGTGGTCCAGCCTGTGCTGACCGCGAACTGTGTGAAGTGCCACGATGAGAAGTCGGCGCTCGACCTGAGCGGCGACCGGACGGATTACTTCAACGTGGCATATGAGAATCTGGCGCGCCGCGGCACGCAGTCGGAACAAGGCGGCGACGCGCAAGGCGGCATGGCCGCGTTCGGCAAGAATCCCTACACGTCGTGGATCCCGTCTTTCAACGGCTGCGAGTCGAATATCCTGCAGGTGCAACCGAAGTCCTGGGGCTCTCCGGTCAGCCGCTTGGCCGAGGTCGTGATCTCCGGCCACCCGGATGCCAAGGGCCAGAAGCGGGTTGCCCTGAGCGCGGGCGACCGTCTGAAGATACTCATGTGGATCGATCTTAACGTGCCCTTTTACGGAACGTCGCAGTCGCGCCAACCCGAACTGCGCGGGTGCCGCCAGATCTTGCCGAAGGGCTTGGATGAGGTGTTGAAGGAGGTCGCGGCGCGGCGCGGCATCGCGTTGCCCAGAACGTTCTATGTCCGCTTGGACCATCCCGAGAAGAATCCGTTTCTCGCCGTGCCGCTGGCCAAGGGCGAGTTCGCGTCGGCGGATGATCCCGATTATAAGCGGGTCCTGGCCTGTTTCGAAGGGGTGCAGGAGGCGCTGGCGCAGCGGATCGACGTGGACTACCGGACGGTGATCGGAAGCGTGTGCGACGGAGGAAGCGCGAATTGACGCGAAGCGGGTTGCGGCGTATACTGACAGAAGTCATAATTAAGGTGTTTTCAACATGAGCGCATTGACACAAGCGAACGTACTAAGCCTAAGCATTCCCGAGCGGATACAACTCGTTGAGGACATCTGGGACACTATTGCGGAAATTCCGGAAGAGGTCGGACTAACCGAAGAGCAGAAGGCCGAGCTTGACCAGCGGCTGGCTGCATACCACCGGAATCCCGACGAAGGATCGCCTTGGGGAATGGTGCGGGAACGGATCAGGAGCCGGCGATGAGCCGGCGGCTCATCGTCCGTCCTGATGCCGAGGCTGAGATGACAGAGGCCTTTGACTGGTACGAAGATCGCGTGCCGGGTCTTGGATCTGAGTTCTTGCTCTGCGTGGATGCCGTGTTCAGTGCGATCCTGCGGGATCCGCTGCTTTGCCCAAAAGTTCATGGGCCGGTGCAGCGTGCGCTTACACGAAGGTTTCCGTATGAGATTTTCTTTGTGGAGGATTCGGAACGGGTCGTTATTCTTTCCGTTTTTCATGCCAAGAGAAATCCAAAGCGCTGGCAAGAGAGAAGCTGACCCTGTGTGAAACGGTGGATAACATGGCGTTTGCCAATTAATAACGGCTGCGTTCTGCCAAACCAAGCATAGCGGAACGCGCATAAAAGGGGATGTGGCGATGAGACGGTTGATTCTTTTGGCTGGTGGCTGGTGTGTGCTGCTCACTCTGTGGTGCCGCGCGGCGGAGACGGTACAGGCGGACCGTGCGTTGCTGAACGCGCCGGTCCTGTTCGTCAAACGTTTCAACTATCAGGGCCTGCACATCTACGACACCTTCTACCAGTGGCGACCGGGCGGCGGCATCTATGTGCTGGAAAATCCCGCAGATCCGCCGGAGCAGCACCGCGTGCGTGCGGTGATCGACCCCAAGACTCCGGAGACGCTGGGCGAGGGCATCTATTTCGATCCGTCGCTTGCGTATGACGCCAAGCGGTTGCTTTTCTGCTTCAAAGGCTCGGCGCAGGGCAACTCGGTGATCTACGAGATCGGCGTGGACGGCAAGGGGCTGAGGCAGGTCACAAACCTTGACAAGAACGGCAACCCGTACAAGGGCAGCGGCGGCGGCCATCATGATGTGAAGCCCTGCTATCTGCCCGACGGACGGATCGTCTTCACCTCCACGCGCTACAGCGGTCTGGTGCCGTGCGCCAACAACGGCGTGGCGATCCTGCACGTGATGAACGCGGACGGCAGCGACATCCACACCATTTCCGTCAACAACGTGACAGAGTTCGATCCGAGTGTGTTGCCCGACGGGCGCATTCTGTTCGGACGCTGGGAGTATGTCGACCGCAACGCGCTGGTGATCCAGAGCCTGTGGACGGTGCTGCCCGACGGCCGCAACGAGACCGCGCTTTACGCCAACAACATGGTCTTCCCCGAGGCGGTCCTGCAGGCCAAGCCGGTGCCGGGCAACGACGCGCTGGTGGTGGCGACCTTCGCGCCGCACAACGCGCCGCCGCGCGGCACGATCGCGATGATCGACACGCGCGTGGGCAAGAACGACCCGGCGGCGATCATCAACTTCGAGACGCCCGAGAAGCCCACGTTTAACTGTGGAGATTCGTGCGACCCGTGGGCGCTGAATGAAAACGTTGTGCTCCACAGCGGCGTGCCGCAGACGCCGGATGCGCCGTCGATCCCGGTTGAGGCACCCGGCTTTCGCACGCGTAACAACCCGAAGCTTAACGCGCTGATGCTGATCGACCGCTCGGGTAAGCGCGCCGCGGTCCACAGCGATCCGGCCATCGACCTGCACAACCCGATCCCGCTCGTGCCGCGCCCGCTGCCGCGCGTCAACATCGACATGACCGACCGCACCAAGACCACAGGGCAGTTCTTCGTGAACGACGTGTACGCCTCCATGCCGACGGTCAAGCGGGGGACGGTGAAGTGGCTGCGCGTGCTGGAGGAGACCTCGCGCGTGACCGAGAGCCCGGGCGGCTCGTGGATGAACCAGACGTTCATGATATCCGCCGCCATGGCGTGGAGCGCCAAGATCTATCACGGCGTCGTCCCCGTCGAGCCGGACGGCTCGGTCTTCTTCGAAGCGCCGTCCGGACGGGCGCTCTACTTCCAACTGCTTGACCAGGACTACCGGCTGGTGCGCGGCATGCGGACCTTCATTCAGGCCGTGCCAGGAACGACCCGCAGTTGCGTGGGCTGCCACGAGTACAACCCGGGTGCCATGGGCGCGATACGTATGACCAACCGTAAACCGCAAAAGTTGCGCGAAGAGTCGTGGGGCAGCGGCTACCTCAACTACGCCGCACGGGTGCAGCCGATCTTTGACGCCAAGTGCGTGAGCTGCCACGGCGGAGAGAAAGGCATGGCTGCGGGGCTCGACCTCTCGCGCGGCTGGACCGAGTTCTTCAATATCTCCTACGAGCATCTGACCGCGCGGCGCGAGAAAATGTACACGGCCGATCTGATCGCGGGCATCTGCGCCATGAACGGCACGGCGTACTGGTCTTGCAAGGTGTTCGATCCTTATACGCACGGCAGCGGCAAGGCGCCGCTGGCCGATATCCTGCTCAAGGCGCCTCACAAGGACCGGCTGACACAGCAGGAACGCGAGACGCTCTTCGCGTGGATGGACTCCAACGGCATGTACTTCGGAACGTGGGACTACACCTCTGCGGGGCCGACCTCCAAGCCGTATTTGAATGCGGTCGCACGCGTCAAAGGGGTGATGAAAGAGGCGGGGTGCGTGAACTGCCACGCCACCGATAAGGGCGAGATCAAGCGCTTCGACCAGTGGATCAACCTGGACTCGCCGGAGATGAGCCGCGTGCTGCGCGCGCCGCTGCCTGCCGCCGCAACGGCCGAGGGCGGGTATGGATTGGCGCTTTGCCGCGACCGCAAGGTCGATCAGAACTTCAGCCGCAAAGGCCTGATTTACGGCTTCGGCTACGCTCACGGCGTGATGGACCTGGACAAGTTCCCGACGCAGACGTGGCCCGCCGTCTGGCCGCCTGAAGGCCAGCCGGTGACGCCCTTCGCGTCTGCCAAAGACCCGAACTATCAGAAAATATTGGGAATTATCCGTGAGGAGCGCATCGCGCAACTGGAGAACCCGCGAGTGGACATGCCGGGTGCGGACATCGTGGGCGGCGGCATCCACGCGGGGCGGCCTCGTCAGATCCTGCCGCAAGCGTTGCCGGAGCCGCTGCCGAAGATCCGTGCGGCGCTCGACGAGAACGGCTTCGTGCGGATCGGATGGGAGTCGTCTGCGCGGATGATCGGGCTGATTGCGGAGATCCACCGCGGGGCGGACGCGGCTTTCGTGCCGGGCGAGGCAACGCGGGTCGCGCGCACGGAGCTCTTCGGATATTGCGACACCAATCCTCCGCCCGGCAACGTGCATTACGCGGTGGTGTTCGTCTCCGATCCGGCCGAGACCTGCGGCACGTGCAAGAGCGGGGCGGTGCTCGACTACCAGCACGACGAGAAGAAGCCCGGCGTGCAGGCGCTGCCTGGCGGCCGTTGCCCGCTCTCGGCCTTCGCGCCGCAGCGCAGCGCTCCGGTGCGCGTGTCGGCCGACGTGCCGAAGGCGATGCCCGCGCTGAAGGTCCCGAGGCCGGACGCCGCGCCGCGCGAGGGCAAGGTTGTTCTGCGCTGGACCGCGGTGGGGACTCCCGGGGTGACGACCTACGATGTGTTCGGCCGTTTGAGCGGTCAGGCCGGCGCGCCGCGCAAGCTCAATGTGGCGCCGTTGCGTGAGACCTGTTTTTCGGACGTGACGTTTCATGAGGGGCAGGAGGCTCGCTACGCGGTGGTCGCACATGCGCCGCGCCGCGCGGAGCCCGCGGTGCCGGGCGAGGACCTGTGGGTCTCTGCGCGCCCCTTGCCGGTGCGCATGGAGCCGGTGTTCGTGTTGAACGCAGCCGCCGAAGGCGTGAAGCCGCGGGGCGGAGCGCGTTTCGAGGGCGACGTGTTGCAGGTGCCGGATGGCGGCAGCGCGGCGCTGTCCCCGACGCCCGAAAGACTTGTGGACGGTCCGTTCAGTTTCGTGTCCGAGGTCTTCTTCGATGCGCCGGGGCAGATGCCGGTGCTGTTGGGGTTCGGGCAGTTTAACGGCGCGGGCTGGTTCCTGCAGAAGATCGGCGGGTTGTGGCGCTTCCATTTGTCGGGCGTCTCGTGCGATGGCGGCCAGGTGCCTATGGGCGAGTGGGTGCGGGTGGTCGGTGTTTACGACGGACAGACGGCGCGGCTGTATCAGAACGGACAGCAGGTTGCCGAAGTGGCGGTGCCTACGGTGCCGCCCGTCTATAGCCAGGAGCTCTACGTCGGCCAGTACACGGCGCAGAATGAAAAGCCGTATCAGTTCACAGGGAAACTGAAGGGGCTTGCCCTCTATCGCCGCATCTTAAACGCGGAAGGGAAGTAGTTATTTCCTCAGCTTAAGTAGCCCTGCACCCAATCATGTTGGCGGTTGACACGGTGGGGCCTCTAGCGTAATGTAGCCCCCAATGATTGTGTAAGACATCCGCTGCCGTTTCCGCAAGCAGGTCGCCCGGTCGCTTTCGGGGCGTTTCAGTGTATGAAACGGTTGAGAATTTGGGGGAGTCATGGCCAAAGCAAAAGCCGACAAAGAAGTCAAAGAAGAGCCGCTGGAGACGCAGCTCTGGAAGTCCGCCAACAAGCTGCGCAAAAATATCGACGCCGCCGAGTATAAGCATGTGGTTCTGGGGCTGATCTTCCTCAAGTACATCTCCGATGCCTTTGAGGAGCTGTTCGCCAAATTGCAGGCGGACAAGAAAGCCGGCGCCGATCCCGAGGACAAGGACGAGTACAAGGCGGAGAATGTCTTTTTCGTGCCGCCGGAGGCGCGTTGGTCGTTTCTGGTGGCCAAGGCCAAATTGCCGGAGATCGGCACGGTTGTCGACGCGTCGATGGACGCCATCGAGAAGGAGAACCCCTCGCTCAAGGGCGTGCTGCCCAAGGTCTTCGCGCGGCAGAACCTCGACCCGGCCAGCCTCGGCGGCCTAATCGACCTGGTGGGTACTATCGCGCTGGGCGACGCCAAGGCCCGCAGCGCCGACGTGCTGGGCCATGTGTTCGAGTATTTTCTGGGCGAGTTCGCGTTGGCCGAAGGCAAGCAGGGCGGCCAATTCTACACCCCGCGCAGCATCGTGGAGCTGCTGGTGGCCATGCTGGAGCCTTACAAGGGCCGCGTGTTCGATCCCTGCTGCGGCTCAGGCGGCATGTTCGTGCAATCCGAGAAGTTCATCGCGCAGCATCAGGGCCGCGTCAACGACATCTCGATCTACGGGCAGGAGAGCAACCAGACCACCTGGCGGCTGGCCAAGATGAACCTGGCCATCCGCGGCATCGACAGCTCGCAGGTGAAGTGGAACAACGAGGGCTCTTTCCTCAACGACGCGCACAAAGACCTGAAGTCCGACTTCATCATCGCCAATCCGCCCTTCAACGTGAGCGACTGGAGCGGCGACCTCCTGCGCAAAGACGGACGCTGGCAGTACGGCGTGCCGCCTGCGGGCAACGCCAACTTCGGCTGGCTCCAGCACTTCATTTACCACCTCTCGCCCGCCGGCAAGGCCGGCGTAGTGCTGGCCAAGGGGGCGCTCACCAGCAAAACCAGCGGCGAGGGCGATATCCGCAAGGCGCTGATCGCGCAGGGCAACCTGATCGACTGCATCGTCAACCTGCCCGCCAAGCTCTTCCTCAACACGCAGATCCCGGCGGCGCTGTGGTTCATGAACCGCGCCCGCACCGGCGGGCACCCGCGCAAGGGCGAGATCCTGTTCATCGACGCCCGCAATCTGGGGCACCTGATCAACCGGCGCACCCGCGAGCTATCGCCTAAAGAAATCGAGCAGATCGCGGACACCTACCACGCGTGGCGCACGGGCAAGGCCCCGTATGAGGACATCAAGGGCTTCTGCGCCTCGGTGCCGCTGAAGCGCGTGGCGGAACTGGACTATGTGCTCACGCCGGGGCGCTATGTGGGGCTGCCGGACGAGGAGGACGATTTCGACTTTGCCGAGCGCTTCGCCGCACTGAAAACCGAGTTCGAGGCACAGTTGAAGGAAGAGACTGTGCTCAACCAAGCGATTGTCGCGAATCTGGCGAGGGTGAAGGCGTGAAAAAGCTGCGGATATTTGTCAGCTCAGTGCAGAAGGAGCTGGAAGTTGAACGGGTGGCGTTGTCCGGTTGGGTATCGGCTGATTCGCAGCTGTCGGAATTCGGCGAGGTTGTTCTGTTTGAAAAGGAGCCGTTGTCCGGCAGGCGGATTTGCAAGCCGTATTTGGAATGTCTGAAGGCCTGTCAGATCTATTTGCTGATTCTGGACTGCGAGTATGGAAATCCGCCTGAGTTTTCCGCAACGCATGAGGAATATCGTTTCGCGAGGGATAACGAGTTGCCGATCCTAGTCTTTATTAAAGGGATGGCAGATGGAAAACGGGAGAAAAAGACACAGGAGTTTTTGGCTGAAATCAAGGCAGACGGGAATACCTACCGCCGGTTCCACGACCGGGTTGACCTGCGACCTGAAATTCGCGGAGCCTTGCGCCGTGTGCTTAAAGAGTCGTTCGACACAGTTGTGATCGATGATGAAACCGGAAATTCCGAGACGGCAGAATCTGCGTCGATGTTCGAGTTGCAGGCGCTGGATGTCGCGGCAGAAGAACTGGATGCGGTGGCCGCACGTGCTTGGCTCCAGGCTGTCTGTGCGACAGGTGCGGATTCGTGGCACTCTGAAGACACCCTGTTTAATGCGCTGCGACAAAAAGGGTTGGTTCGAAAGGAAGGTTCTGGCTTCCAAGCACAGGCCTCTGGTTTAATTTTCCTCGGGCGGGATCCATCGCTCCGCTTTCCGCAATGCCGGATCTTTGCGGACGCGTTCCGGGGAAAAGTGACGGACAGCACGCCGGCCGACCAGATAACGTTGTCCGGCCCGGCCTCCTTGCTCGTGGAACAGGTGTGGGATTTTGTTCAGAAGAACACGCGTCACCCGATGCGCGTGGTAGGTTTGTCCCGCATCGCGCTGGATGAATACCCGCGTGAGGCCATACGTGAAGTTGTCGTAAACGCGATTGCCCACCGAAACTACGAGGATTCAGCGCGGCAGATTCTGGTCAAGCTCTTCGCCGACCGGCTGGAAGTGTTCAGCCCCGGAGCCCTGATGCGTCCGCTGACACTTGCGAAGCTGCGGAAGGGCAACGGTCAGCCGTGCTCTCGGAATCCCGTGCTGGGCCAGTATCTGAACCATCTGGACTTGATGGAACAACGCGGCAGCGGGATCGGGCGCATGAAGTCGGCCATGCTGAACCACGGCCTGGCTGAACCGCAATATGATCTGGTCGACGGCTATTTCCGGGTGACGCTGAAGGGGCCGGGCTCTGATCTCGCCCGGTTGCGTTCCCCAACCACCAGTCAAGGGCTCGTTTCTCCTTCGGTTGAAGCGCAACTGAACGATAGACAGAAGAAGATCATGGCGCAGGCGTTGACTGAAGGGCATGTGACCAGCGGATGGTGTAAAAAGACTTTCGGGGTAACATACAACACAGCCTACCTCGATTTGTCCGACCTCGTTGCAAAGAAGATTCTCGTTCAGACCGGCAAGGGCCGGGCAACGCGGTATGAACCGAGGTCAGAGGAAAAATGAATCTATCGACAATCTATCGAACCTTCGGCCGAATCTATCGACAGCGCCAACCATCGATAAACTATCGACGGTTGGATCCAATCTATCGAGCCGCCATCACCCGGAACCTGCCCGCCGCGCTCAAGAGTTCCCTGCCCAGCATCGAGGAGATCGAGGCCGAACTGGGGGACGCCCATGCGTGAGAAGCCGGCCGATAAATGCCCTTGCCGGGAAGTTGGCGGGAGTGCGGGGGTGAGTGATTGGAAACCATACAAATTGGAAGAGCTTGGAACTCTTCAGCGTGGTCGCTCAAGACATCGGCCCAGATACGCTTTTCATCTGTATGGCGGTAAGTACCCATTTATTCAGACGGGAGAAATAAGGGAAGCACGTAAGTACATTAGAAAGTTTGATCAGACGTACAACGAAGCGGGATTAGAACAAAGTAAATTGTGGCCTAAAGGAACGCTTTGTATCACCATCGCGGCCAATATTGCTGAGTTGGCAATTTTGTCTTTTGATGCCTGTTTTCCAGACAGCGTACTTGGATTTTTACCCGACGAGAAAATAGCCGATTTGGATTTCGTCTACTACACGCTGACTCATTTTCAGCGTGAACTGAAGCACATTGGTGAAGGGTCGGTCCAAGACAACATTAATTTGGGCACTTTTCAAGATGTACGATTTCCGGTTCCCCCTCTTCCCGAACAAAAAGCCATAGCCGCCGTGCTCAGCAGCCTTGATGACAAGATCGACCTGCTGCACCGCCAGAACACGACGCTTGAGTCCATGGCCGAGACCCTGTTCCGCCAGTGGTTCGTGGAGGAGGCGAAGACGGACTGGGAGGAAAGACCGCTAAGCAAAATAGCTGACTTTCTAAATGGCCTTGCTTGTCAGAAGTATCCACCTGCTGATGATCTGAACAAGTTGCCGGTGCTGAAGATCAAAGAACTTAGCAGTGGTGTTTCCGACGCATCAGATTGGGCAACAAGTGAGGTTGACCAAAAATACATCGTTGACGCTGGCGATGTGATATTCGCTTGGTCGGCCTCTCTGATGGTTAAAGTTTGGGATGGCGAAAAGTGTGTGCTGAATCAGCATCTTTTCAAAGTCACTGCTGCTGAGTTCCCGAAGTGGTTCTATCTGATGTGGTGTAAGCGTCATTTGGCGGAGTTCATTTCCATTTCAGCGAGCCATGCCACGACGATGGGGCACATCAAAAGGGGAGACTTAGACGCTGCGCTGGTGCTGATACCGTCAGAGGGTGAAATGCAGACAATGTCGAAAATAATGGGGCCTCTTCTGGACAAACAGATCGCACTAGCCAAGCAGATCAGGACTCTCGAAAAACTCCGCGATGACCTGTTGCCGAAGCTCATGAGCGGCGAAGTGAGGGTGGACTACTAATGGAGCGACTCCGTTCAACAATCGAGCAGTTCAGCCGATGGAAAGCCCTCGAAGTTTTCATCGACAGAATGGAAGGCCATCGCGAAGGGGACTTCAGCGTGTCGGTTGAGAACGCGAAGGCGTTACTGGAGAGCATCGGAAAAGAGATATGCAAGGTCAAGCAGGTGGAGTTAAGCGCCACTTCAAGCGTTAACGCAGTATTGAAGAATGCTTTTCGCGCTCTTGGTTATTCAGGCGACGATCTGGTCAGCCAAATATCGGGATCGTTAGCAAACATCGGTCATCAGCTTGGCAATCTCCGGAATGAAATCAGCGCGACCTCGCACGGCAAACCGCTGGATGAGCTGCGCGAGCGAAACAGCAAGGTCGATGTGCTGACCCGCGAATTCTTGATGGACAGCACCGTGATCGTGGCGGTGTTCATGATTCGGGCGTTTGAGGAGCGCAAAGATGCTGTTGTACTGCCTGCGGCTGATGCTCAAGCAGAAAGGCTCAAGTACAACGAGTCTGAAGCGTTCAACGCCTTTTGGGATGACGCCTACGGCGAGTTCGTAATGGGTGGATACTCCTACGACGCCAGCGAGGTCCTTTATAATATGGATTACAAGGCCTATGAGTTCGAATACAATGCGTTCAAGGAAGAAGAACCTGAAGTAGCAGATGGAGAACCCAATGCGGTGGCTGAAGCGCCATGAAGCGGCAGGAAAGACGGGGCAGGCAATGGACGTAACGCAAAAATTGAGTGAACTTTTGGGAATGTCCGCCGAGAACGAGGTAGTGGAGTTCAAGGAGGCCAAGAACAGCTACTCCTTTGCCGATCTCGGCAAGTACTTCTCGGCGTTGAGCAACGAGGCTAACCTGAAGCGTGTGCCTGCGGCGTGGCTGGCGTTCGGTGTCAACAACTCGCGGCAGGTGGTGGGGTCGGCGTATCGGACCTCGCGCACGGATCTGGATCACCTGAAAGAAGAGATCGCCAACAAGACCACCAACCGGATCACCTTCATCGAAATCCATGAGGTCGCGCACGCGCAGGGGCGTGTGGTGCTGTTCGAGATTCCGGCCGCGCCGCAGGGGTTGCCGGTCGCTTTTGAGGGGCACTATTACGGGCGCGACGGCGAGGCGCTTTCGCCGTTGAACCTGGAGGAGATCGAGCGCATCCGCGCCCAAGCCGCACTGGAGGACTGGAGCGCGGCCGTTGTTCCCGAGGCCGGGTTGGGGGACTTGGACGCGGAAGCGCTGCGGGTGGCGCGGAAGAATTTCAAGAGCAAGTTTCCGGACAAGGCCGGAGAGGTTGACGCGTGGGACGACCGCACGTTTCTGAACAAGGCCAAGCTGACGGTCAAGGGGAAGCTGACCCGCACGACCCTGCTGCTGCTCGGCAAGGACGAGGCGGAGCATTTTCTGACACCGGCCGATTCCAAGATCCGTTGGCTGCTCAAAGACCGCGACGGCAAAGACCGGGACTACGAGGTGTTCGGGCTGCCGCTGCTGTTGGCGGTGGACAAGGTCTTCAACAAGATCCGCAAACTCAAATACCGGTACATGCGCGAAGGCACGCTCTTTCCGGAAGAGGTGGACCAGTACGAGCCCTACGCCATCCGCGAGGCGGTGAACAACTGCATCGCGCATCAGGACTACACGCTGTGCGGGCGCATCAACGTGGTGGAGGGCGACGAGTCGCTGACCTTCACCAACCTCGGCAGCTTCGTGCCGGGCGACGTGCAGCGGGTGGTGATGGAGGACGCGCCGGAGGAGCACTACCGCAACCGGTTCCTCGCCACGGCGATGTTCAATTTGAAGATGGTGGATACGGCCGGGGGCGGTATCCGCAAGATGTTCCAGTACCAGCAGGAGCGATTCTTCCCGTTGCCGGACTACGATCTTACAAAAGGGCGGGTAAAGCTGACGCTCAACGGGAAGGTCTTGGATATGGACTACGCCCGGCTGCTGGCCAGCAACGGCGAATTGGAACTTCGGGAGATCATGGCGCTGGACAAGGTGCAGAAGCGCCAGAGACTCGACGCAGACGAAGTCGCGCTGTTGAAGGCCAAGGGGTTGATCGAGGGACGGAAGCCGAACTACTACATCGCCAAGCGTGTGGCGCAGAAGACGGGGCAGAAGGCGACATACAGCAAAAACCGGGCGTTCGACAAGCAGTACTACATCGATTTGCTTTGCAAGGCGCTGGGCGAGCACGATTCGCTGACGCGGAAGGACATCGACGAATTGCTGTGGAACAAGTTGCCAGACTGGATGACCGACAAGCAGAGGAAGATTAAGGTGTCGAATCTGATTGGCGAGTTGAGCCGGAAGCGGAAGATTGCCAATCAGGGGAGCGACGCTCATCCGCTTTGGGCTCTAATAAATGCGGGGGATTAAAAAGGGGTTATGAGAGGACTTAAAAGACAGTCAAGTTGCAACCCTTTGCAGGAAAAATGTTTGTGTCTAATAGGCGCACACATACGAGGCGTTATTTAGAAGAAGTTTATGAGAGGGAAACAGTGAAATGGCCAGCCAAATGACCGAGTCCGCTATCGAGGAGTTCGCGCTCAAGCTGTTCGAGCGGCTGGGGTACGTGACCGTTTATGGTCCGGACATCGCGCCGGACGGGGAGCGTCCGGAACGACGCAATTATGGCGATGTGCTGCTGACCGGACGGTTGGAGACCGCGTTGCGGCGCATCAACCCCGAGGTGCCGGAAGCGGTGCTGCAAACCGCGCTCAAGGAGGTGCTGCGCGTCAGCTCGCCCGACCTGCTGGCCAACAACGAGGCCTTCCACCGCCTGCTGACCGAGGGGGTGCCGGTGAGCTATCAGGATGAGGGCGCGGAGCGCGGCGACCGGGTGTGGCTGATCGACTTTGCTGAACCGCTGAACAATGACTTTGTGGCGGCCAACCAGTTCACCGTGATCGAGAACCATCAGAAGAAGCGGCCCGACCTGGTGCTGTTCGTCAACGGCATCCCGCTGGTGGTGATGGAGCTGAAAAACGCTGCCGACGAGAACGCCACGGTGAAAGCGGCGTACCAGCAGATCGAGACTTACAAGCAGACGATTCCCTGCCTGTTCACCTCCAATGCGATTCTGGTGATCTCCGACGGGCTGGAGGCCAAGGCCGGTTCGCTCTCGGCGGGCTATACCCGCTTCATGGCGTGGAAAAGCGTGGACGGCAAGGCGGAAGCCTCGCATCTGGTGAGCCAGTTGGAAACGCTGATCCTGGGCATGCTGAACAAAACCACGCTGCTGGATTTGGTCCGGTCGTTCATCGTTTTCGAGAAGAACAAGAAGGAAGACACGGAAACCAAGGTCATCAGCATCACCACGGTCAAGAAGCTGGCGGCGTACCACCAGTACTACGCGGTGAACGCGGCGGTGGCCTCCACCCTGCGGGCGGCGGACATGGGCGCGGGCGCGTGGATTTGGGAAAGCCCGGAAAGCTACGGGTTGCCCGGTGTGGCCAAGCAGCCCAAGGGGGACAAGAAGGCGGGCGTGGTGTGGCACACGCAGGGGTCGGGCAAATCGCTCTCGATGGTGTTCTACACAGGCAAGATCGTGCTGGCCATGGACAACCCCACGGTGCTGATGATCACCGACCGGAATGATCTGGACGACCAGTTGTTCGAGACCTTCGCGGCCTCCAAGCAGGTTCTGCGGCAGGATCCGGTGCAGGCCGAGAGCAGGGACCAGTTAAAGGCGTTGCTGAAGGTGGGTTCGGGCGGGGTGGTCTTCTCAACGATCCAGAAGTTCCAGCCCGAAGAGGGCAACGTGTATGATCAGCTTTCGGACCGGCGCAACATCGTGGTGATCGCGGACGAGGCGCACCGCACGCAATACGGCTTTAAGGCCAAGACCATCGACGAGAAAAACGGGCGCGGCGAGGTGATCGGCAAGAAGGTGGTGTACGGCTTTGCCAAGTACCTGCGCGACGCTTTGCCCAACGCCACGTATCTGGGCTTCACCGGCACACCGATTGAGAAGACCGACGTGAACACCCCGGCGGTGTTCGGCAATTACGTGGACGTGTACGACATCGCGCAGGCGGTGGAGGACGGCGCCACGGTGCGGATTTTCTACGAGAGCCGGCTCGCCAAGGTGGGCTTGAGCGATGAGGGCAAGAGGCTGATTGCCGAGATGGACGAAGATCTTGAGGGGGAAGACCTGTCCGCGGCGGATAAAGCCAAGGCCAAATGGACCAAGATGGAAGCGCTGATCGGCAGCGATTCGCGTATCAAGAACATCGCCCAAGATGTCGTCAGCCACTTTGAGGCGCGGCAGGAGGTCTTCGTCGGCAAGGGCATGGTGGTAAGCATGTCGCGCCGGATCGCC
>JANYBJ010000159.1 GCA_025360845.1 bacterium | reverse complement strand
AGGACTAACTCGTTATTCATCCTGTTTCATCCTGCCATCCTGTCAATAGGATTTAAGGTACACTGTCTAGTTATTTGCGGGACACTACATGAGGTGTCTTTGTGGTGGAAATTCCGGGTTGTGGGCAGAGCCCGCGTTAGGCAACGGATCACTTCGCCTCGATGGCGTACAGCCCGGATTCTGTGCGGTAGTAGAGCCGCTTGCCATCGAACACGGGGCATGCAACCGCGCGATCCTGCCGCTCGCCCCAAGTTCCGGCCATGGCCAGCCCTTCAATCTTGTTCTTCGCCACCTGCTTGAACTGCCGTCCCGGCTCGAGCACCACCGTCGCGCCGGAATTGCCGAAGAAGTAGAGATGCTTGCCGGCCAGCACCGGGCTGATGCCGTGCCCGCGCGCCGCACCTTCGTTCGGGCTCTCGAAGTGGTCCAGATCAAGCATCTTCTGGTAGACGATCGAGCCGGCTTTCTCGTCCACCACGGTCAGCACGCCGCTGTTGTTCATCAGGTAAATCAGGCCGTCGTGGACGAGAGGGGAGGCGATGTGCCAGCCCAGGTAGAAGTAAGGAAACTGCGTCGTCGTGATCTTCAGTTCGGTCAGGAGCGTCGGTTTCACCGGTTCATCCGCGGTCGGCGGAAGGCGAAAGATGAACAGCGTCTCGCCCAGACTGGTCATGACGCAGAGGAGATCGTGGTCGAGGACGGGTGATGCGACCTGCTGTTTGCTGACGATGCGCGGATCCGTGAAGAGGATTTTGCCGTCGGACGCGCGAACGATTCCACCGCTGGGCAGGATGACGATGTCCACGCCGCCGAGGCGGGCATGGACGCACGAGCCGTGGAAGTAGTTGGCGGGGTTCAGTCCGGTTGGTTCAACGAGCGGGATGCGCCAAGCGTCCCTGCCGGTCTTCGCGTCGAACCCCATGAGCTCGCGCATGAAGACCACCAGATTATCGCCGGCCAGGGTGGGGGACGAACTGAAGCCGTGCTCGACGGTTTGGTGGTTGTCGATCCGGATCCACTGGCGGTTTCCGTTGCGGTCGTAGCAGGCGGTGACACCTGATGCGAACCACGCATAGACGAACTTGCCGTCGCTGGTCGGCGTGAGACCCGCATAGCCGACGTCCTGACTGCCGGGGCGGGCAAAGCGCTTCCGGTCGATCGCCTTCAGCGCGTCGTACAGAGCTTTCTCCAGCTTTTCGTGCTCCTCCAGCGTTGTTTTCGCCGCGCCGCCCGCGACGTATTCGGCATTCATCCCGCTCCACTTTGCCGCCAGAGGCTCCACCTCCTTGAAGGCCGGATTCGCGTTCCTTTCCGCGTCGGTGAGCGCATCGAAGTAGCTGTTGGAGCGCACCCACAGAACCTTGCCATCGGCCTTGTTGAGGCAGAACAGGTCGTGCGGTTCGCAGAGGACGAAGATCCGATCGTCGACGACGATCGGGCCACCGGGGCTGGCGGGAGTGGCCTGATAGACATGGGCTCCCGGCAGGGGCGTCATCCAGGCAATGTTGGTCTCGTCGTACCCGCGTGGCGTGTGAGCGTGAAGCAGCGGCACCGCAAACCACTGTGCGTCGTCGGAGCTCACCTTCAGGAGCACCCTGTTCCAGCCCTTGAGAAACTTCACGCCGACTCGCGTCCCGCCCGTGACCGTGCCGGCGTAGGCCGGTTTCCCGTTGACCACCAGGCGCGCGCCGCTCCGGTGCGTCAACGGCAGCGTGAACTCGCCGTCCGCATCGGCGTAGACGTATGTGTGAGCGTAAGCGAAGGCCTGCGTGCCGCGACCGATCTGCGCCGTGAAGTTGAGCGTGCCGGAATCCGCCGTGGCGGATTTCCAAGCGAGCGCTCCGATCTTTTCTCCTTCATCGGGCTCGAGCTGCAATTCGTTCGGGAGTGTATCGGACTCGACCGCCTTCGGGACGTCCGGCACGGGGACTGGGCCGAGCACCAGCCACTCGCGGATGACGCCATCCGGCATCGGCTTGCCGTCAGGCTCCGCGCTCTTGGGCTTGCGAGCCTGAAAGCGCAGTCCCTTGACGGCGGCACTGACGCGGCCCCAGGTGACGGGCGCGTCGACGTCGGGGAAACGGCCCGTGCCGTCGCCGCGCCAACCCACGGCCGTCTGCGCAGAAGCGCTGCCCGCCAGAAGTGTGGCAAGGATCAGTCCCACGCCGGACAATCGCAGCCGACCCTCGCGAGTGAATCGCAATCTCATTGACCTGTCCCTCCTTCCCCGCCAATACAGAGGATCTGCTGGCCATCGCGAACGAACAGGCGCCTGCCGCTGAAGGCCGGCGTCCCGCCGGAACCCTCCAACAGCCGGTTCCGACAGACCTCCTTATACTCCCGGCCCGGTTCGATCACGACGGTGTAGCCGATGTCGTTGGAAAGAAAAAGGCGTCCGCCTGCCAGGCAGAGACTCGGGTACATGTTGGCCGGCGGCATGTTGTTGCGGCCGGCGGCACTGGGGATCTCCTGTTCCATCGTGAGCAGGACCTTGCCGCTGCGGGCGTCGAGCGCGAAGAAGAAGCCTTCGTTGTTCACGGCGAATAACAGGTCGTTGTCGCAGACCGGCGAGGCGAAGAATGTTCCGTCGAGATCGGACTCCCACAGGACCTTGGTCTGGAGAGTCGCGGCGGTTGGCGCGGAGAGTTCAAGGGCCGTGGTGGTCGAGCCGACGAAGTAGATCACCGCGTTCTTCACAAGCGGGCTGGCATACTCGAGCGGCGGCACGGTGCCCAGCGAGGCGCCGTCGCTGAGCCGCACCGCGAAACCCGACGGCGCCAGCACGACATCCAGCGCGCCGACTCTGGCAAGCGCAGGCGTCCCGTAAGTCTCGGGCACCTTCTCGTTCTGCCACGCGACCTTGCCCGTCTTCGCGTCCAGGGCGATCAGGTGATGATAGCTGACGATCAGCTTATCGCCCGCCAGCAGCGGAGAGGCGCTGCGTCCGTGCAGCGTGCCGGGCGGCTGGTCGACGAACACCAGCCACTGCCGGAGGCCGTCGAGGTCGTAGCAGCCGACGATGCCGCTGCCGAAGGACACATACACCTGGCGGCCGTCACTGACGGGCATGGGCGTCACATTGCCGGGAGATTTCTGAATTTTCCGCTCTTCGGTCTTCGTCGTGAGTTCGGCAAAGCCGTTGGACTTCTGCCAAAGAACCTTGCCGCACTTGGCGTCGAGGCAGAGCAGCTCCGCCGGTTCGGCGAGGACAAAGACTTTCTCCCCGACGACGATGGGCGAAGAGAACGTGCCTGGGCCTACTTTGGTTGACCAGAGAACGTTCTTCTTCGCCTCCGCGTCCCACTCGATGGGCGGTGCGGCCTTTGAAAATACGCCCGAGCCGTCTCCCCGCCAGCCGCAGCTCCTCGGGGTTTCCGCGGCGGCAGCCGCCACGCCAAAGGCACTTGCCAGAAAGACAGCCAATATAATTGATGAAAAACCGCATTTCGGCCGGCACCGGCCCACATAGGTGGGACACATGCCTAAACCGATATGAAGCAGCGTATTCATATCAAAAGCATGCCAGAAGCGTGGACAGGATGTCAAGCACACCAAAAACAGCGGCGCGCTTTCATATCGGTGTCGACGGAAACCGACCGTGTGCGTCTGGCAGTAGTCACTCGGCTTCGCGTTCCTCAAGCGCTGGCGGAATGAATGTGCGCCGGGAATAGAAGATATGGCGCATTAAATATTTCAGATTTCTTAAGACGGTACGAAAAGCAGTCTTTATGCTCGCGGCCTTGCTGGTTCCGGCTTGGGCCTGCGTCGCAGATGAGGCAGATTGGGTGCAGCAGATGGGGCCGGAGCGCAACGGAATCATCCCGACGTCAGTCGCGGGGAGCTGAAGGACGGGGTCGGCGAGGTGCTGAACGCCTTCCGCGATACGGACGTGCTGCTGATGGCCGCGCCGGTGTGGTGGCTGGATATCCCAGTGTCGCTCCGCCGCTTCGTCGAGCGCTGGCACGGCCTCGTTGACGACTCGTTCACATCGCGCCTCCCCGCCGGCAAGACCGCGGTGCTGCTGCTCTCGCAGGGCGCGGGAGAAGAGAGCTGCCAGGACCTTCCAGCCCGCTATCAGGAGATGCTGGACTGGCTGGGCGTCAAAGCGTTTCACGCGGTCCGCCACTGCTCGGCGGAGGAGAACCCGATCCGGGAGAGCGGTATCTTGGACGCCGTCGCGACGCTCACGCAGACGGTGGTGTGAACGGGGCGAGAGGTGACGGCAGGTTGCCCGGTCAGCCTGACCTGGAAAGATGGCGCCGGACACGAGCAGGAACCGGACACACACGCGGGGCTGTGGGGCAACTGCGTCGGCAACGGCTTCACGTTCACAGCTCCGGCGGATCCGAAGGAGCGCGTGTTGCGAGTTTATGTCGCGGGCATCGAGGGGGCGCACTGCGAGTTCTCGGCGGCGCTTTCGGACGGCTCCGCGCCGGAGGTGAAGGACGACGCGTGGGACGGCAACCGCTCGAACGGCTGGTCGCCTGTGCCCGGCGCGTTCTCGTCCGTTTACGAGGTGCGCTACCGCGCGGCGTCCGACGGGCAGACGTTGCGCGTGGAATGGAAGCTGACAGGGGATCCCAACCCGTTCCGGGCGCAGCTCCGTCTGCAGGCCGCGACGTTGTCTCGGGCCGAGTGATTGGGGGGCGAGCGTTGAACGCTCAACGTTAACTTACGTCCTGCGGCGCTCGTGAGAAGGCGGGATCTTGAGGATGCCGCGGTATTTGGCGATGGTGCGCCGCGCGACGGTGATGCCCTGCGCCGAAAGCTGCTCTTCGATGGCCTGATCGGAGAGTGGCGCGGCGAGGTCTTCCGCCTCCACAAGCCGTTTGACCTGGTCCTGTATCGACCGGTTTGAAATCGAGGTGCCGGCCTTGTTCTTCAGACCCGGCGTGAAGAAATACTTCATCTCGAAAAGCCCGAGCGGGGTGCGCATGTACTTGTTGGCCACGGTGCGGCTGACGGTGGTCTCGTGTACGCCGACTTTCAGGGCGACCTCGGCCATGGTCATGGGACGGAGCGCCTCCACGCCCAGAGTCAGGAAATCGGTCTGCGCGTCCACAATCTCCTGGGCGATCTTGCGGATGGTTTCCTGCCGCTGGTAAATGCTGCGGATGAGGAACGCGCCGACGCGGATGCGCTCGCGGATGTAGGACTTGGTCTCGGCGGGAACGCTTTTGTCTTCGAGCAGCTTGCGGTAATGCTTGCTGATGCGGATGTGCGGCAACTGGTCGTTGTCCACCTTGGCGACGAAGCGCCCCTTCTCCTTGACGACAAACACTTCAGGTTCCACATACTCGGTGCTCTCGCTCTCGAACGAGCGGCCGGGGCGCGGGTTGAGGCAGCGGATGAGGGCGGTGACATGGTTCAGCTCTTCGCGCGTCAACCCCAGCACTTTGCACAGGTACTTCTCGTCGTGCGCGCCGAGCTTCTCCAGGTATTTGCCGATAACCAGCCGGGCCTCGTCCTCCCAGGGCGAGTCCTCGACGAGGTCGAGCTGCTGCAAGAGACACTCGCGCAGGGTTTGGGAGCCGACCCCCGGGGGATCGAACGACTGAATCACCTTGAGAACGTTGACCACGTCGCGCTCGCTGCGCCCGGAGATCATGATGATGTCCGGCAGACTGCCTGTGAAGTAACCGTCGTCGTTCACGTTGCCGATCAGGTTGATGGCGAGTTCGCGATCCTTGGGCGGGAGGTCGGTTAGGGTGAGCTGCTCGATCAAATGGTCCTGCAACGAGACGTGCTGCTTGACCGAATCGAACATGTACTGACGCTTTTCTTCCGCGTCTTCGTTGGAGGAGGCATTCTCCATGCCTTGCATGAAGTAATCGCGCCACTCGTCGTCCTGCTGGAGGATGGCGTCCACATCCGGGTTGAAATCTAGCCCTTTGTCGGTGACGTGATGCTGCTGCACCACCGGCAGGGCGGTGGAGATGATCACCTCGGCAGGGTCTTTCAGGTCGTCGATCGTGGGATTGACCGCCATCTCCTTCAGAATCGCCGCACGCAGTTCCAGCACCGGCATCTGGAGCATTTCCAGCGACTGGCGCAACTGCGGCGCGAGCGTCATCACCTGACGCTGCTGCTGACTCAGACTAAGATAGGGGCCTGCCATGCGAACATCCAAACGAACAGCCGGGCCTACAGTGTGTAAGCATCATTCGTACCATTCGGTTTTGAGGGTAATCATAGTGTAAGCGGCTGGGCGCGGCAAGCGCAGTTTGATATAATTTTACAAGTTTCTCTCATCGTCTCTTTCCCGATAATTTGGTTTAATAGAGGCCAATTTCTACAAAGGGAGCCTGCCATGGGGATCATCAGTTCACGCAGAAGTTTTTTGAAGGCCGCTCTGGCGTCCGCCGCGTTTCCGTCCATCGTGCCAGCCTCGGCCTTCGGGGCCAACGGGAGGCTCGCCATGGCGGTGATCGGTACGGGCGGGCGCGGACGTCATCTGGCGCGGCAGTTCACCCAGTTGGGCGACGTGCGCGTGGTGGCGGCGTGCGATGTGGATTCGCGCGAATTGAAAAAGTGTGTCGATGAGACCAACAAGCAATATGGCGACACGGCGTGCCAGGCTTACGGCGACTTCCGCGAGATCATGGCGCGCAAGGACATCGACACCGTGACCGTCGCGACGCCGGACCATTGGCACGCGCTCGTCAGCATCGCGGCCGCGCGGGCGGGCAAACACATCTTCTGCGAAAAGCCGCTGGCCAACTCGATCGGCGAAAGCAAGGCGCTCCGCGATGCGGTGCGCGCCTGCGGCGTGGTGCTGCAGACCGGCAGTTGTGAACGTTCGCGGGCGACTGCGCGCTACTGCTGCGAGGTTGTTCGCAACGGCTTCATCGGCAAGTTGCACACGCTCCTCATCCATCTGCCGACCGAGGAGGGCCACCACGACAATGTCCGCAAGCAAACCGCGATGCCGGATGCGACGGAGGCGCCCGCGGAGCTGAACTACGACTTCTGGTTGGGTCATACGCCCAAGATCCCGTACTACCGCGGGCTCCACCCCGGCAGTTGGCGCTTCAACCTGAGCTTCGGCTGCGGCGAGATGTCGGATCGCGGCGCGCACGTGATCGACATCGCGCAGCTCGGCAACAACAGCGACGACACCGGGCCGGTCACGATCGAGGCGAAGGGCTGGGACGATCAGCACGGCCTCTACAACGCGCCGATGTCGTTCGAGTTCGAGAACCGGTATGCCAACGGCGTCAAGATGCTCGGCGGGACCACGCGCAAGCCGAGGGGCGTGCGCTTCGAGGGCGATCAAGGCTGGATCTTCCTGCGCATCCACGAGGGCACGCTGGAGGCGTCCGACGAGAAGCTGCTCAAACTCGACCCCGAGAAGTTCGAAGTGAAGCTCGGACGCACGGCGAGTCATGAGCAGAATTTTATCGACGCCGTCAAAAGCGGGAGCCGTCCGTTTGCGGACGTGGAGATCGGTCACCGCAGTTGCACGGCCTGTCTGGTCAACATGATGGCCATGCGCCTCAAGCGCAAGCTGACGTGGGACCCGGTCGCGGAAAAGTTCGTGGGCGACGACGAGGCCAACCGCCTGATGAATCCCGTCATGCGTGAGCCGTGGCGGATTTAGCGTCAACCAGCAATTCTAATTTTGGCTAAAAGCGCCTCACGGCGCCACTACAAACCTACGAACCCGAGGCGTTTCCGTTCGTAGTGGGCCCGTGAGGGCCTTCTCACCGTGCGGCTTCTGTCAAAATTAGAATTGCTGAGCGTCAACTGTTGACAATGTATATAATGCTTACTATAGTTAGAAGTAGAGGTGCTTGCACTTGCCGTGCTCCGGGCGCAGCCGCGGGCGCCCCGCGCCGGGGTCGAACGCCGCGCGGAACGTCCGGCACGACTCCACGCACGACCACACGCCGACCAGCCCGCAAGCCACACCCTTCTCG
>JANYBJ010000054.1 GCA_025360845.1 bacterium | reverse complement strand
CGCCGTCGTGGAGGTGGACGGGAAAGACAGGGAGATGACCTTCATCACCAACAATTCCGCCTGGAGTCCACGCACGGTCGCCGAGCTCTACAGGGCGCGTTGGGCGATCGAGATCTTCTTCAAGGAACTCAAGCAGACGCTCCAGCTTCGGGACTTTGTCGGCTACAACGAGAAGGCGGTCAAATGGCAGGTCTGGACCGGGCTGCTGGCGCATCTGCCGCTGCGCTTCCTGAAGCACGTCTCGAAGTGGGCGCTCAGCTTCTCCCGCCTCGCCGGAACCGTCAAAGCCGCAGTCTGGATGAAGATCGACCTGCTCGACGCGCTGCGGAAGTATGGGACAGCGGGTGGCCCCAGGCGGCCCGTGATTGTCGCGGAACACCTGTATTTCAAGGGTTTTGAGCGGTTCTCGAATGTGCCTGTGGGATAGCACCCCTCAAAATAGCCCTGATTCCAGGCCTTCCCGCCGCAGCCGCCGGCAAACGCGCTTCCGGAACCGCCTTTGGAATCACGGAAAAGCCCAATGAATCCAAGGGGGAAAGGGGGCGGTGTGTCAGTTTCTAGCCCCGTATGGGATGCTAAAGATTAAGATTGGATATAGTGATCATGGTCTGTCCCTTAATAGACTTTAGCGATGTCATTCTGGAGGGCGGGCGTCCTCGCGAGCCGCCCGTTCGACCAGCTCTGAACAGTCGGATGGCGAGGTAGCCGTACTTCCCGATGCGGTTAAAGGTCAGAGCCGTTGCTACGGGTGCGTCAGGCGGTTTTCCAGTTCCTCCGGCGACAGCGCGCTCTCCGCGTAGCGCATCGTGCCGGGAAGCGTGGCGGAAGCGGTCAGAGGGTTCCCGAAGAGATCGGTCCAGCGGATGGCGGGGTCTTGGATGAAAGGCAGCCTGGCATCGCGTCCGCCGCAGAGAACCGCGCAGGTCCCGCTCCGTCCCGCGAAGAGATAGGCGAAACGGTTTTCGCCCAGCGCGACTTTCCGCGCGAAGGGCTTTCCCTCCAGCGAATGCGTGAGGTGGGCGTAGGCGGCCAGGCTCGGATGCGGATATCCGTCCGCGCCCAGCAGCACCGTGAAGCTCGGCGCCTGGGCGAGGGAGGAATAGCCGTGCGCCGTGTAAAGGAACACCTTGGCGACCTTCTGCGCCAAGAGACTGACCGTGTAGCGGCAGTTTTTCTCCGCCAAGCCCGCCAGGTCCTCTTCCGGCTGCCAAGTGATGGTCCGCTTATACAGGCCCGTCATGCGGCATCCGACCCCCGAAGAGCCTGTGCTGGCGCCCTGCCCCTCGCTCATGTAGATCGGTTTGCCGCCCGCGTTCGGAACCTTTGAAAAAATCTCGCCGACCGCATCGCAGGTAGCCTGCTGCACGCAGTCATCGTCGAGACAGGTGGCGTTCTTGGTGTAAAGGTGAAAGTCGATCATGTCGCAGTTCGCCATTCCCCCGGCGGCGTAGACGCCCGCCGTCCACTGCGTGCCGACCCCGCCGCTCGTGGTGTTAAAGCCGGCGACTTTGACGGACGGGTCGACCGCTTTCGCGGTCTGGTACGCGCCGCGGCAGAGCTCCGCGAAATCACGCTTCGCGTCATCCTTTCCGAAAAACCGAGCGTCTTGCCCCGATTCCCACCAGTTGCCCCA
Organism: bacterium; assembly: GCA_025360845.1. Classification (GTDB taxonomy): domain Bacteria; phylum Verrucomicrobiota; class Kiritimatiellia; order RFP12; family UBA1067; genus JAHFSX01. Next base: position 36,610 of record JANYBJ010000054.1, on the reverse strand, counting down.
GGGCTCGTTCCAGACGAAGTACTCGTCGATCACGCCTTTGTAGCGCGCGACGAGCGTCTTCACGTAGGCGTTGAAATCCCCGTTGTTTTTCGGGCGGAGGAATTTCTCGAAGTATCCCATGTTTTTGCAGCCCAGCTCGCCGAAGTGCGAGGCCCATGCGGGCGTGGTTCCCAACTGCGCGAAGATCTTGATCTTGTTTTTGCGGTAGCGCAAAAGATCGTCGTCCATGAACGTCCATTGGCCCTTTTCCGGCTCCAGGTTCCACCAGCCGCAATATTCCGTGCCGGCATCGTGCAGGCGCGCCCAGTTGATGCCGCAGGCTTTCATCATGCGGATGGTCGGCTCCAAGGCGATAAAGTGACACCCGAAAGCGGAGTCCGGCGCGTCCTGGTTCCAGAAAACCGGACGCTCCAGGCGCGTCATCACGATTTCGTTGTACGGCGAGACGCGTTTGCCGTCGCGCTCCACCCACGCCTCTATCCGGAACTGTCCGAGGGGACGGGCGGGAAAGACGTCGAACCGCAGTTTGCCCTCAAACCGCCCCTTGCCGGCGGGGACGGGGCGGTCGGCAAGAGCCACGCTTTGCCCATACAGGTCCGTCACGCAGCTTTTCAGCACCGCGCCGCCCGCATCGCCCGTCACGCAGAAGCGCACCTCGGCCCGTTCGTCCGCGAACTGAATGCGCGTCTCGGCGATCTCGGAACGGCCAGGCGCAAGCGCCACCTCGCACGTGCGGTCCGCAGAGGCAGCGTCCGCCGCGCCGGCAACCGCGCGCAGGGCATCCAGCCGGAACGTCCCGCTCCCGGTGAACCGCAGGCAGAAACACAGCGCCTCGCCGGACGGCACAAAAGTCAGCGTTGCCGTCTGCCACTCTTTTGCGGGAGCCAGAACTTGTCCGGCAATGGGCCGTCCTTCGCACATCACGTCAACGCGGCACGCGTCCGCGCACTGGTACGCGAACGCGACGGTATGGGGCTTGTCCGGATGGTTGGTCTGAAAGGGCTCGGAATACAGCGCGAAGCCCTTTTCGGCTTTCATCTCCAGCGAGGGGATTCCCCCTTCGCCGGGGTGATTGGCGTCCGCCCCGCAGGTGGCCGTCCGGCTGTCGCGGTCGATGTTCCAGCCGCAGGGAAGCCCCAGCGGAAAGCGGCTGTTGCGGAAGAAATTCTTCACCGAGGCGTCCGGTCGCGGCACGGTTGCGGCGATGTCCTCTTTGCCGAGGCGCGCCAGCTCAACGGAGGCGATGTCCGTGTCGCCTCCGCCCGTGTAGAAAAAGATCGCCACCTTGGAATCGCTGTGTTCCCGCGTCTGGATGAGGAACCGCCGCTCCTTCCACTCGCTGGAGGCGGGGAAGTCCGCGTCTCCGAAGCCGCTATAGGGCGCGCCGATCTGGCGCAAGCCGAACTGAAGGGTGGCGGTTTGCGGCCGCGCCGTCACGACCAGTTCGAACACGCCGGGCAGGGCGATGTCCCCGCCGTCGATCCAGAACTGCGTGGCGGAGTCGACCTTGTCCGCGTGGATCCGCAGAAACGCGCGTCCGTTCTCGGTGAGGCGTTCCGCCCGCGCCACGGAGGCGTTCCATGAGGCGTAATTCTCGTGCACGTTCGGCGGCAGCGACCCTTGGAAGCGTCCGACCTTCTCGAACGTGTACGGCGTTCCCTCCTGCCCGAAATCCACGCGGAACAGCGTTTCCCTTGCGCCGGCCAGCAGCGCCCAGCCCGCGCAGACAAAAACGCGGAACAACGCGCGGGCGGTGCGCCCGTCAATCAGGCTTTTCGAGTGAATCGACATGGCTCTCCTCCCGGATTAATCCCCTGTGTGGGCTTGCCGTTCGGTGTCCAACAGGCGACCGATTTCGCCGACCGCATAAAGCGGCAGAGACAGCAACTGGAACCGGTAAGACGCGTCATGACCCTGTGTTGCGAGGCGACACGTGACCGTCTGCCGGCTGGGCTGATTCATGTCGAAACGGACTGCCGTTTGCATATTCTTGTGTGCCGCGAACTGATGCAAGGAACGCAGCGTGCCGCTTTTTCCGGCTTTAATCTCGATCGGAAAGAGGTCCGCTCCGCGCGAGATGACGTAATCCACTTCGGCGTTGCACTCTCGCCCCTCGCGCAGCCAATAGACCACTTCCGGCGTTTCCAGTCCGCCTGCCCGATAGGCCAGATGCTGGCCGGCAAACTGCTCGGCAACCGCGCCCTCATTGACCAGCCGGGCATCCTCCATGCGGCTCAGCGCGATCCAGTCCAAGCCGCAGGCAGCATTCATTAGGCCGACATCCAGAAAGAGAAGCTTGTAGGCGGTCTCGTTCACGTCAGCCTGCAAGGGCACCCCGGAACAGGTGCTGCTATAGACCAGATGACAGACCCGCGCGCGATTCAGCAGACGGAGCGCCGACTTCACATCCCGCGAAAGCTCTTCACGCGCGATGTTCACGTATTTCACCTTCTCGCCGACCATGCGGGGTATCTTGCGGAAGATCTGCTGGAGCAAGGCCAAATCGCGATGCCGGGCATACTTAGAAAAATCATCCTCGTAGGTGCTGATGATCCGGCGATGGACAGCCGCCGCCCCTTCCAGCGACCCGCTTTCTGCAAATGCCTGGACCGCCTCCGGCATGCCTCCGACAAAGAAATAGTGCCGCAGCCGTTCAAGCAGTTTCCGATGTGCCATCTCCGGAAGGACCGTGTCCGGGGTGAGGCTGTCAAGATAAGGGCACAGAGCAGGCTCCACGGCTTCCAAGAATTCCCGGAAAAGCATCGGGCCTAAGTGATGATACTCGATCCGTCCGACGGGCATGGAGAACGTATGCTTCGAAAGGGTGAACTCCAGCAGCGATCCCGCCGCGACCACGGGAAGGTCTGGAAGATCCTCATACAGATACCTCAGCGCCTGCAAAGCCGAGGGAGTGGCTTGGATCTCATCGAGAAACAGGAGTGACTGAGGCGCGGTAATTGAGCGCCCCGCAAGCGCGTCCAATTCCGAGCGGATCCTCTTCACGTCCAGCGACGCGAACGTCTGCTCCAGCGCAAGATGGCGCTCGAGATTGATTTCGTTTAGAAGCAAACCGCTGTCCGCCGCGAACTGGCGGACCAGCGTAGATTTTCCAACCTGCCGTGCGCCACGCAGGACAAGCGGTTTGCGGCGTGCGTCAGACAACCACGCCAACAACCTTTTTTCAGCACTTCTTTTCATTTATGACCCATGTTTTAGACAAATACTGTCTACAAAACGGGTGAATTATGTTTATAATCGCCCCGAATGTCAATCCGATACAGTATCGCATCTGGACGGCGAGATATTCTGCACAAATATCCTAATCGTAATCTTGCTCTTAATCTTCCTCCTCATCCTTCTCCCGGTATAGATTACGATTACGAGTGGGATTACGATTAAGACCATGACAGCGATCACAATCTGGAGGGCGAACGTCCTCGCGAGCCGCCGGTTCGACACGCGATGGCTCGCCCAGCGGTCGAGCCCTACCTGAATATTTCTGGGGCCGAGTCGAAAGGGACGGACCGCTGGGCCGTCCGTTCATATGCGTCGAAAGGTCAATTATGCCAATGTCAAAAAGATGTGGACTAAAACAGAGTTCGCGCAGAGTGCGCAAAGACCGCAGAGTATTTTGAAATCAGGCAATTGGCCACACCTCTGCGCGCTTGGCGTTCTCTGCGCGAAATAGATTAAGGGCTAAATGATTCTCGTTCCTGGTATTAGAAACGCCCGTGCGCCCCATCGTCTTCAAAAACAAGGCTGTGGTTCGCCTCGTGGCGTGATATCATGGTCACCAAGCATGCACAAAGTGTATGCGAAATCAGAGCGGCGGCGCATTCAGCGGCAGGGGGGGAAGCGATGCTTGCGAAATGGCATGAGAAAAGAAGAGAAGGCGTCTCGTGTATCGATGCCCCGACACAACCCCAAGCTCAGGACTTTTCCCCATCTCCTTTCATTTGACTTGGGAGTTGACCGAGGGGTACCATTCCCATAACGAATAACGGCACTGTGTGCCTGTAGGCGATTCTGTAAACAAAAGACAACACGTGGCCACGGCCACGGAAGGAGAAGCGAATGAAGACGATCCTCTGCGGAGTCATGACACTGGCGCTTGCGTTTTTGTCGGGGCAGCTAATGGCGCAGACGGCGGCTGCCGGCGCGGATCAGGCCAAGGCTGCCGGTGTGGACAAGGCCAAGGCTGACGTGCCGGAAATCAGCCTGGCAGAGCTCAAGCAGGCGATCGCGGACAAGACCGTCACGCTGCTCGACTGCAACGGGAACGAGTCTTACGCGAAAGGCCACATTCCTGGCGCGCTCAACTTCGAGACCGCCAAGGCGGCGCTCGCCGACAAACTGCCCAAGGAAAAGGCCGCGCTCGTGGTGGCCTACTGCGGCGGCCCCAAGTGTGGCGCCTACAAGGCTGGCGCGGAGGCTGCAGCCAAGCTGGGCTACACGAACGTGAAGCACTTCTCGGGCGGAATCACGGGGTGGAAAGAGGCTAAAGAGACGCTCGAGACCGCCGACCTGTGCAAGAAGTGCGGGCAGGTCAAAGGCTCTGGCGACTGCTGCAAAGCGAAATAGCCGGTTCGGCGAACCGTGACGGGCGGCGGGGCGTGCGGAAGCGTCCGGCCACCTCGCCGACACCTCGCCGCTTTGCGCTTGCCGCGACATGAGCTTTTGTCTACAGTCTTGCCGTCAAGATGCTGAGTCCGAACGAGGCGGATATTAAAAATATGGGCGATAAGAACAAAGGGGCGGCGGGCGCGGCGCAGCCGCACGGCCAAATACTCGTCTATGCCGCAGAAAACGGGCGATTCAAGATCGACGTCCGCTCGTCGTCGAGCCCTCGGTTTGTCGACCGACACTTGAGATAACAACGAAAAACGCGAAAGACTCGAAAAGGACGCAGAGGCAGCTTATTGCTTTCGCGCCTTTCGTGATTTTCGTTGTTTGAAATGCCCCGTCGTCTCCAGAAATACAAGGCTGTGGTTCGCCTCGTGGCGTGATAAGATGATATTCAAGGATGAAGAAAGTGTTTGCGGAATCAAAGCGGTCGCGCGTTAAGCGGCAGGGGATGAAGCGATGCGAGCGAAGCCTATGAGAAAAGAAGAGAAGGTAGCCAGTATTCGATGTTCCAACCCCCAATGCCTTCTCACCAGTTGGAAATAGACAGTATGGTTAGAATAAAAAGCTATCCCGCAGAATCCGGTGACGCTTTCCTCGTAAACTCGACGGATCGGCCGTTTTTGATGCTGATCGATGGCGGATATGCCGAAACCTTCCAGACACACATTAGATCGGATTTGGTGGGTCTCGCGGCCAACGGCCACCAACTTGACCTTGTAGTGGCAACCCACGTCGATGCCGATCATATTTCTGGACTCTTGACGTTCTTCCGCCAAAACGGCTATTCCAAAACGCCGAGAATCATTCCTGTGGGCGAGGTTCTTCACAACAGCCTTCGCAGTTTGGTGTCGCCTCCACAGGGGCAGACCACACTGCGACCGGATGATGCCGCTCTGCTGCAGGAAATACGCCAGCGTGGATATCCTCTGCCAACCGCACCCGTGAATCTCGAACAGGAAATTAGTGCACGCCAAGGCAACGCGCTCACGCAACTGTTGCGAGATGGCGGCTACCGATGGAACACCCACGATGGGACTCTTTCAGTTGGCGGAGACGGGCTGCGTGAGTTGCGTCTGCCAAATGCCCTAATCAAAGTCCTTTGTCCAAGTCAGACTCGGTTGGATGCCCTCAAGAAGTGGTGGGTATCGGAAATCCGTCGCCTAGGTTTGGTTGGTTCATTGGCGGAACTCGATGACATTTTTGAATTTCTCTGCGCTCACGAAGTGGTTGATCCTGGCGCACAAATGCTCGCCTCAGCGGAGTCCGATCTGGCGAAAACCCACCTTCCAGATGAATCGGTCACTAATGGCAGTTCGATTTCCTTGCTCCTGAAGGTTGAAAACTGTCAGCTTCTGTTCCTCAGCGATGCATGGGCCGATGAAATCGTCACGGCTCTAAAACAAGAGGAAACGACGATCTTTGACGCGATCAAGATTGCTCACCACGGCAGTGCGCGTAACACCAGCGAAGAATTGCTCGCACTTATCGACAGCCCACATTATTTTATCTCCACCAACGGCGAAGGTCACCAACATCCGGACTTTGCCGTTCTCAAGGCCATCGTCGATCGGCCAGCGGCATTCCGCCGCATGATACACTTCAACTACGCCACAGCTTCATCGCGCCGTTTAAAAGCTTATTCCGGCAAAGCCGGTACAGACTTCGCGGTGATGGAAGGTCAAACGGAGTGGGTCGCGCTTGGCGGCCAAAATACGCCATGATTGAACATGTCATCAAAACAGCGACATGCCGCATCTCATGCGGTGATGTATCAGGGACCGGTTGGTTGATAGCGATGGATCGTATCATCACCGCCCGTCACTGCGTCCTTGCAGGCTTAGACGACGGCAAGCCGGTCGAATTGTTTTTCCCTGACACTGGAGATCTTGCTGTTTCCAGCAAGATCATCGCACAATCTGAAGAAAACGACGCATGTCTTTTGTCTTTCGAGAAGAAGACAGATGCCACGCCATTACCTGTTAGCTTGCAACTTCCGCGTGAAGGCGAGGCATGGCAGACGTTTGGGTATCCGCAGAGCAAAAAGACTCTTGGGCATCGTTTGTCAGGAACAGTTGAGCAGGTGTTGGGCACCCCGAAACTGAAGGTCGACCTCGATCTTTCCGTCGATCCTAAGTTGGCGCTGCAAGCTTATAACGGCATGTCAGGGGCAGCCGTTGTATGCAATGGCAACGCCGTCGGTCTGATTCGCTTGAAGGTCGATGGCTCTGTGGCAGCATTGAGCCTGCATCAAATGAAACATTTTTTGTTCGAAAATGGCATCACTTTCCCGAGTGCCCCTTCTGTACATGAGGTGCCATTGCTAGCGAACCGAGGAGCTTTCACCCAAACTTTCACCAAAGCAGTACAGTCGAAGGTCGGGAGCTATCTCTTTCTTGAAGGAGCACATGGTTACGGAAAATCGACATTTTGCGCCAATTTTGAAACCGATGACAAAACGCTCCTCAGTTTGGGAGCCTATTGTCTCTCAGACTCAGGCAGAGCACTGGGTGCGGAGTATCGAGCTCAGCCCCAAGTTTTCCTCGAATGGCTGACCACTACTATCTCTGTGCTAATCACCGGGAAGTCGCCTCGAAAAGAAGAGATTAACTATGCAGATCAAATACGACTGACAGCTCAGTATCTTGAAGCCTTCTCCCAATTCTGCGCGAAGACCGAACGGCGCGGAGTGCTCTTCGTCGATGGGCTGAACGAGATTCCCACAGGCCAACTTCTGAATCAGCTCATAGGGCTTCTACCCAGCACATTGCCGTCTCAGATTACGGTGGTGCTGACTGCCCCTAATTTTGCCAGCATCACGGCATCGTTGGGCGGAAGGGTGAAGAACAACGATGTCTTTTCTCTGCCGCCTCTGCCGGATTCGGCATGTTCTGACTATTGCCGACAAAGATTGAAGCCCGAGAGACGATCGTCCGCATTTATCGGCCGAATCTGCGAAAAAGCCAAAGGGCATCCTCTTTACTTGCGTTATCTAATCGAATACGCCAACCACCAGACGACTGACGAAGCCCTAGACGACTTCCCTGTCTTGACGGGCCCAATTGAAGAATACTACCTCGGTATCTGGAATAAGCTGTTGCCGGATGAAGGGGCCGTAAATCTGCTTGCATTAATGGCACGGCTGCGTTGGGGGTTGCCGTTGGCGGATTTTGCCAAAGCTGTGGATCGGACCGAACAGATACAGTTTGTTTCGGTCATCAGTCGTATTCGCCACCTGCTTACAGCAGAAGATAATTCCGAGATCTATCACGCATCATTCGCCAGTTTTATTATCAAGCAAACAGCAAATATTGATGGGTTGATTTACCGTCGCCTGACTGATTTCTGCAAGAAAGAACCGGAGTTGAGATATTGCGTCTTAAATAGGATCTTTCATCAACTGCGGGCAGGCGATCGTTCCGTCTTTACAGATTGCATTCAGCAATGGGTCGATGAGTCGGTAACGCTCGGTGTAGAGCCGGACGCTCTCATTGCAGACGTTGATGCGGTAGTTAAGCACGCAGTGTTGGAGGCATCGGTAGACGAGTCCTTCCGTCTGATCCTATTGTCACAACGGATCAGTTTCCGTTATGACTCGCTCTTTGCCCAATCGGCGCGTTTGATTGCAGAAGCGCTTATATCCTTGGGCCGACCACAAGAGGCACTCAACCATATATTGAGGCTCAAGACCCTCATTGTAAGGCCTACCGACGCGCTGCAAATCGGATTCCTATTGCACGAATACGGATATGATAACGATGCGCTGATGCTGCTTCGCCTGATTCAACAGCGCATCGTGGAAAGTTACGGCGACATGGAACTGCCGTACTTTCTTGAGCTTTGTTCGCGGCACATCCAGACCCTCTTTATGATGCAGTTGGCAGGTGTCGAGAAGATTAAGAAAGTCATTACAGTCATGAAAATGGCAAGACACGCCTGCGAGGAGGCCTTAAAGGACGCCCCTTCGAGAATTGATCACTATCTTTGGTCGTCAAATGCCGAGATGGCCACCTATTATCTTAGCTTTCGAGACGCATATATTGAGATGGCTAAGCTCAAGACGCGTGTTGTCGATTTTCCTCCACGATACCTGCCGATTCTTTGCATGGTGCTTTTAAAATATGAAAGCACTGTCGATAACTATCACCTGTCAAAGAATAGAAAATCTCTGGCCAAACTTTTCTCTGACCTTGCTGAGCTGGTTCGAACTGATGAGCTGGATGCACCTATGGCCAGTGTTGTTACTGATACTTTGGTGCGCTTTGGTGCGCCAGCAGGTGTCGTGGAGCTTTTCGGTGCGAAAGGCAGCCTTCAGCCGGTTAGGCCGTTGCAACTCAAAGCTAAGAACGGAGTCGATGTAAACCATGAAGATTTGCAGGAATGTCTCTGCCTTTGGCGCGTTGCGGCGTTCCTCGACTCCAATTTTCATCCTCCAACTACCATCTTAGGTGTTATCGTGGGATCCGATTGGGTTGAGACTCTGGGACGTCTGATCTGTGAGCTTAATTGGTACGATGGTAAGGCCCGAAGGGCCAAAGCCGAAGGTAGCGAGAAAGTTCGGCTCGCCTGCCGAGACCAACTGAAATCGCAAGTGGTAGACAAGCTGCGTTTCAATTTGCAGCAACGGGCCGGTTGGTGCGACAGCTATGCCATCCCAGAGACTGTGTTGCCCGGAGTCTATCGACAATTGGCCGAGGTGATCAACGATTGTTTTCCCGAAGAACTGCCGACATGGTTGGACGACTTGGCAATTAGTGCTGACGGTCAGTGGGGCATGTATTCCGAAGGTTTTCGGATGTCGGCTTTCTACGTGCTAGAACAAGTGACACGGGAAGAACCACCCACTGATGTCGCGCCTCCACTTTTCCGGTTGTTAAAGAGTTGGCGAGACCATGTGCTGCAAGGCGTTGAGAATAGGCACGAACTCGTTCCGGAATTACTTCGGCTAATACCGTTTTTTACCCGTCTCGGAGCACATGAGGAGGCCGAACGGCTGTATCAGCAACTACTGTCTGTATCCATGGGGCCATCTTGGTACAAAGAAGATCAACTTAGCCTAATGAACGACGTGCTTCGAAATGTTCCGGTTTGCAATGAGGTGCAGCAGCGCCTCCCGCAAGTCGCGGGCTACCTCGAAAAGGCCTCTGGCGAAATGACCTTTCAACGCTACGTCCGGGTCGAGAAATCGATTCTGCTTGGAGAAATTGCGAGGCAGGGGAAAATTCGGGCAGCCGTGGCATACTTTCGTCGGCAATGTTGCGGTTCAACGGCGGAATTGTGGGCAGAAGCACAACATGGGTTGATCGACAAGGTTGGTACGTTGCGGGGAAACCGCTTCCCCGGTGGCGCACTGGATGATCAGGCGGCCGCTTTAGCCTTAGTGCGAAACTCTGGCGGAACCCCATGGGCGCTGCGCTGGGGTTTGCTCGAAATCTTTCACTGTGGCGACGACCGCCACTTGACTGATTATGCGGAGGCTTTTGCTAAGATCGCGAACGAAGTTGGCGCTGTTCCGGAACTCATTCGGCGCACATCCATGGTCGCCGAAGCAGAGACTTGCAAGGGGGACAGGGCGGCCTTTTTGTGTGCGTTCCGTAGTACATTGAAACCGGAATTGCACGCAGCCTTTGAGATGATACTAACGGGCCTGCCCCCGCCCAAACCACCAGCCCCCATTCAAAGTCAACAAGCGGACAATAATGATGAATTCGAACATGTCATTTTTCAACCGGGAATCTTTGGGCATAACAAGGCATTGCGGGACGCAGATAAGGCCCAGGAGGAGGCTGAACGTCAATGGGCTTTGGGCAATCGCGTGGCCGCAAAGACCCAAGCCGTGAAGACGCTGCTGATTGCTCAGGACGGCGAATGGGGCATTTGGGGCGATCTTTCGGACAGCACTCGGCTGGCAGAAGCAATGTTGCTCGAGGGGGAAACGAATGCAACGAAAGTTATCCGCTTCTACGCTCCATTACTTGAGGCTGAACGCCATGTGCCGAAATGGCGACCGTTGCAGCATCTGATCGGAAAGGTTGGATCATTGTTAACCGGAGCTGAGAGCCAACAGTTAATTGATTCAGTGATCGAGCATGTCCGCTTGATGGTAGGAGACGCAACGAAGGAGATTAAGGACTTTGGCTTTCTGATTGATAGTGAGCCCGAGCAAAGTCCAGGCGTCGAATTATTTCGTTTTATCGTCTGGATGTGTAATCATCCTCAAGGTCTACGGAGAGACCGTGCAGCGCCCAAACAACTCGATTACCGACCAACTGTTGGCAGCAATCGACTCCGGTGATTACTCCTCTGCGTTAACGTCGAATACAATGGTCTTACTCAGTTTCCATGGCATGGCCACAAGGCCGACAGGGGACGGAGCTTGTCATGTGGAAGTACTCTGCCTGCTTCGGCCTTCTTCAGAGCGCGTTGGTGGGGGCGTTCCAGAACCCGAACATGTCTTCCGATCATCTGAACTGCCGCCGATTCCGACGACTGAAATTTCCTTAGAAACGTGCTGTCAACTTATGCCCGAGGTCGTTTTCTTTGGCTCTTTTACACCTGCGATGCCATTACCATTCTTCAAGAAACTTGTTGGCGCGAGTGACGCCGACTTTGTTCGACAAAACTGGCGTTATTCACGGCAAAACAAGATGCGTAGCTTTGGTCATGCCGAGAGTGAAGGATGCTTCCTAGCTATTGCAAGAAAGGCTTTAATAATTCCGCCAATATTCAAGCTGGCGTGGATTGTTAGGCTTAATGGGGACATAGTCGCCTTTGTTGATGAGCATAACAATAAACTGGGCTAATTAATGAACAGCATGAAAACACCCCGTACTCGTGCGGAATTCGAACGCAATTTCCATTTGATGCATCAGCTGATCAAAGATGGCAGATTCCATGTAGGCTCAGAATTGCATATTATTGACAGTCTTACACGGGTGCGATATCTGCCAAACGGACGAATTGATTTTTTGAGTGTTGACGAAAGTGCACGACTACAAGCCAATATGACGGCTCAATTTGATCAGGAAACTTTCAAGGAACACTTACTTGGAAAGCCGAAGGAAGAAGAGACGGAGTCGGAAAGTGCTGACAAGCCGAAAGCATAGAAGCTCCTGCTGTTGTTTTGGCAGATTTGTGTACAAAGATATAGCGAATCTAAACACTGTGGCAGGACTGCGGTCGTTTAGCCGAGCGCGTCCACGGCATAAGTCCTTTGTCCAGCCGGTCAATGAAATGTGGCGAGAGGAGCGGAAGCGCGATAGGCGGGCGGGGGAAGCGAGTTAAGCGCGATAAGCCAGGAAGCGCGATAGGCGGTCAACGCTGAATGTTCAACTCTCAACGCTCAAGTGGACAGAAACGCTCAACGCTGAACGTCCAACGCCGAACGTAGAAGTGGGAATGCGGGAGAAGCACGGTCTTCGTGTCATCCTCCGGCGGAGAACGGCACTCCGCCCTGTTTGCGACAGTATAGCGATTATTTTCGCACCAGGGGCGAAGGAACGCTTGCTGGCGTCTTAAGCTTGGCGGAAGGAAACGGTGTGAATGGCGGGGGTGTTTTGTAAACGACACCGTCTGCCCATAAAACCAATTCGATTAAAGAGCCGAGGCCGCCACCGCGAGTCTTTGTGATGTTCAGCCGGTAATATTGATAACACTTCGGATTTTCAAACGAGTAGGTGTTGGGCTCGACGGCAGCTTGTTTTGCTATGTCCTCCAATCGAGGACAGTGCTCGGCCAAACGATGTTGCTCGTCGAAGGTCTGGTTTTTTTGGACGTCCAACGTCTCCCAAGTCTCGCCGTCATGCGATCCGAGGAATTCCCAATCCTTGGGGTCGCGTTCGGTGTAGTCGTAACAAGAATACATCCCGTAATGGGTTACTGCCGGCCCCGGTTTGTCCGCAAATTTGTACTGTAGCCATGCAGAACTTGCCGAGAAGAGCCATTTGCCTCTATCTCCATCAAAAGCTCTGGCGGCGCCTTCGTTCGGAGGGTTCTCCGCGCTGGCGGAAACCGTGCCTGTGTCTTCCGTGTCCAGGCTCTTATATTGAAGGAGCCGCGTCCAGCGGAAAGGAGTGCCTTTGATCTCGCGGGAATTGGCACTTTCGCCACAGACCTCGTTCGAGGCGCTAACGACGTAATAGTACGGTTTACCGTTCGCTAACTTGATATCGGTATAAGTCAGGCCGGGTACGCCCTTGGCGATTACGGCGTAAGGCCCGCCGGGAGTGGCGGAACGTTTGATCGTGTAGCTGGTTGCATGAGGCCACAGGGGAAGCCAGGTCAGGACAATATTTTGATTCTGGCCTGTGGCGGTCAGGTTGAAATTGAGTTCTACCTCGTATGCCGTGATCGGTTGGTCGATTCCGGCCATTCTTGTGATCGCGGCCCCGCCTTCTTCTCCTGTCATCATGCCGTCGGGCCCGAGAATGCCCGCGCCTCCCTTGATGGGCACCCACGCTGTCCCATTCCAGGTGTTCCACACATAATGAATCATCGTGGCGATCTTGCCGTCTTTGTCGATCTTAACCCCCGACATTCCATTCTCGCGTGTGACAATGAGCACCTGGCCTTGATCGCGTTCGCCCTTTTTTGCACGTAGAGGGAGGCCGGGAATAACGGTGTCATCTGCCTTTTTCCAGGTTTTGCCTTGATCATCGGAGCGGGCATAGATCTGGGTCGCATCGGATAGATCGTCGGTATGTCCGGAGATGACAAAGTGGAGTCTATTTTGAGTGTCAAACCGAGGAGAGGTCTGAAACGCCTCAAAGGAGGTGGTGTGATCCCAATAGAGAACCTTGTTGAAGTTAAAGGCGTCAGGGACGGCCGATTCGACGGTGCCGCCTAGCGCGGTCCAAATGCCGGTTGTATGGTCGTAACGGTAGAGTCCATACGCAATAAAGGGCTCGCTGCCGCTGAGCCTGCTGCCCATGAACGCTCTTACGCGGGAAGAATAATAGAGAACGCCGTTCCTGTCGTTGAACATCCGGCTGTCGCCTCCCCACTCTACACCGGGAAGATGCGAGGCGGCATCTGCCCCCCCCGGTAAAGGTGAAGCCGCCCGTAACATCCAATGACTTATTGGATCTCCAGTATAACATGTTCTGGAATTGGTAGCGCTTGACGAACGTGATGCTCGAAAATTCCGCGTAGCCATGCATATTGCCGATAATATGGATGAAGCCGTTGGGATCGATGCCCATGGTAAAGCGATTGTGTCCATCCGCGTACGCAATAAAATCAGGGTTCGGGTCGATGAAAACCGTGGTGACCTCCCCCGTAGCATCGTCCATTTCACTCACCGCGGGCCGAAGGTTTTCGTCCGGCGCCACAAAAAAAGTTTTGCCGCGATAGTGCTGCACCGGCGTCCACAGACCATGAACCGAATTTTTGGGATTGAGAGCCCGGTTACAAAGAGTCGTGGTGTTCAGGGCTTCCGCCTTGATGCCCTGCGCTCCCAAAAGACAACCCAGCCCCAAGACCAGGGCGACCTTGCCAGGCAGGGTGCTTGTCCTAGGTGCCATGGGTGCCATCCATCTTTTCATCGTTCTGTTCACCTTGAACGTTGAGCGTTCTTCTGGCCTCACTCGCCGAGGATCTGCAGATCGTAGATGGACCACCAGGTGGTTTCGGTGCTGCCGGTCTGAACGATCTTGACGTGCCGCGCCTGGAGCGGGAGCAAGGGGATAGCCGTGAGCGCGCCTTCGCCCTTGCCAAGCCCCACCGGACCGTACCAAGCGGCGCCGTCCATCGACACGTAGACCTCGCAGCCGCGCGGATAGTCGCCGCCGGACTGGGCCGCATCCATCACGACCGCGTGCACCGTGTGCGGTGCGCCCAGGTCCACCGCGAACCAGTCGCCCGGCTTCATGGCCGCGCCCGTCCCCCAGCGAGTGGTCAGGTCGCCGTCGATCGCGTACTCGGGATGCTGGCCGGTCGAGCCGTTGAAGGCGCCCGCCTTCAACGCGCTCCGGTCCAGCGGCGGATAGCGCTTCACGTCCGGCGCGCCGTTGACGCGGATCTCGTTGATGGACCAGAACGAGCCGTCCTTGCCGGTCTGCACGATCTTCACGAAGCGTCCGGCTGTCGGCGGCACCGTGATGGTGAACACGCGCTCCTTGGGATCGCCGCCCTTCACCACCGGTTCGCCCCACTGCGCCCCGTCCATCGACACATAGACCTCGTAGCCGCGCGGGTAGTCGTTCCCCGTCGGGCCGGCATCGAGAAGAATCGTCCGGATCTCGCCCTCGTAGCCGAGGTCGACCATGAACCACTCGCCGCCGCGCATCGAGGCGCCGGTCGTCCAGCGCGTCTTCGGGTCGTTGTCGAGCGCGTTGCGCTCCTCTCCGCGCACGCTGCCGGTCAGCACAAAGGCGCCGCCATTCAGCCCCTCGCTGATCTTCAGCGCCGCCCGGCAGGCGTCGGCCGACAGCTGGCCCTCCTGCATGAAGGGCTTCACGAAAGCCAGCGCGTCCGGATGCACCAGCGCGCCCAGCCCCTCGATCAGCACCCGCTTTTCCTTGGTGTTTTTCGCCAGATCCAGCGCCTCGCGGTAAAGGGCGAGCTTCTCTTTGACCGGCATCTTGCCGGGCAGCGCCAGCAGGCGGGCGTAGCCGCCCAGGGCCGAGACGCGGCACGCCTCATCCGGATCCTTGAGGCTCGCTTCCCGCAGCGCCTGCAGCGGTTCGGCGCTCGTCCAATACGCGGCAACGGCCTGAATAGCCGCGCGGCGCACCACCACGTCCGCCTCCTTGGCCGCGGCGAGCAGCTCCGGCAGCGTCGCGGGCACGGCCAGCTGCGCCAGCGCTGACAGGAGCGCGCCCCGTGCGCTAGCGGGCAGCTTCTTCCGAAGCCCCTTGAGCACGGCAGCCGTCTGCACCTTCTGGTCTTCGGTCGTCTTGGCAGCCTTCACCACGATGCGCTCCATCTCCCGCAGCCCTGCGGCATCTCCGGTGTCCGCCAGCAGCGCCACAACCTCGGGAAGATCCTCCGCCCTCACCATAAGGCTGATCGACTTGCGGGACTCTTCGGCCAAGCCGGCGTCCGCGCTGCGGGCGGCGGCGAAAAGCTCCTTCAGCGCGCCGCGCGCCTGGCGGGCGCCCAGCACCTTGACGTAGGCGGCTTGCGCCTTGACCTCTGCCGTCCGCATCTGGCCCACGAGTTCCTTGTCGACGCCGGGCCCGTTCATCGCGCCGAGCGTCTTGCCGGCCGCCTTGCGCAGCTCCCGGTCCGCCTCGGCGGACGATGCCACGGCCATCACGGCCTTCACGGCCCGCCCGTCGCCCAACGTCTCTAAAGCTTGCAGAGCCGCCAGAGAGACCTCGACGCTCGAGCCCGACAACACAGCCAACACGCCCTCCTGCGCCGCCCGGTCGCCGCGTCCGGCGAGCGCCCCGAGCGCCAGGATGCGGTTCTGCTCCGGCAGGACCGGCAGCGCTTCGGCCGCCGCCGTCACGACCGCCTTGTCCGGCAAGTCGCGGACCAGGCGCGCCCCGGCGCGCGCACGCTCCACCTCCGCGCCTTTGAGCGCCGCGACGGCTGCGTCCACACCCTTGGATCCAGCCGACAGGTTGCTGCCGTAGAAAGCCGCCGCCCGCACATGCTCGGCCGACTCGGCGCCCTGCAGGCGCGCATAAATTTCCTGAGCCGCCTTGCCGCTGCCGTCTGTCCGCGCGCGGTCGCCACAGGCCAGCAACGCCCGGTCGACGGCCGCACGGGCCGCCCCCTTGGTGCCGGCCTGCAGCGACGACAGCGCTTGCGCCGCCTCTTTGCCGCCGATGCTTCCCATTGCCTCCGCGGCCACCACCGCGGCGGCCTCGCCCGTTGCCGCCAGCTCGGCCAGAGCCGGAAGCGCCGCCGGCAGACGGCGCGCGCCGGTGAGGGCGGCGACCGCCAGCCGGTCCGCCCCGCGGGTCCGCTTGAGCGCCTCCACCAGCGCCTCGTCCGCTGCCTTGCCGGGCATGCGGGCGAGCGCGTAGCGCGACCAGCTGCCAAGAGCCGGGTCGTCGATCAGTTTCGCCAGTGCGGGAACGGCGTTGTCGGTGCCCGCCAGGCTCAGCTTGCGGCAGGCCAGCGCACGCCCGTCCGCCGTCGCCTGCGGGTCAGCCGCCACCCGCGCCAATCCTTGGGAGAGCACCTCGCGGCTGGCCTGAGGGTCGCGCAGGTGCTCGTCGACAAAGGCGTCGACCTGCTTGGCCACCACGTCGTTCACGCTTAGCTTGTAGGTGGCCAGCTCCGCCAGCATGCGCTCCATCCCGGCCGCGAAGGCCGCTGTGCGCGACTGCTGCAGATACCCCTCCGTCAGCCGGGAACTGGGCGTCGCGTCGGCCGGCAGGTCGCCCAGCGCGTACTGGATGCCGTCGAGGTAGCACTGCAGAATCGCGGGGTTCCAGAAGATCTCGTGCCGGTGCCCGAGCGAGAAGTAGAAGACGCGCCCTTTGCCATACTCATGAACCCAGGCGACGGCGAAGTCCTTGTCCTTGCGCTTGATATTCTCCTTGCTCATGTTGGTCTTCGTCACGTCCAGGCTCATCAGCACATGCAGGGCGTCGCGGGAGTCATTCCGAAAGGCGTAGATCTCATCCGCCACAGTGAAATCCAGCCCCTTGAAAGCGGCCAGCAGCGGGTGTCCGGGATCCTCCAGCTTGACGCCGACCTCTTCGTTCCAGGGGTGGCCATCGAAATAGCCGCCGATCAGTTCGCCGTAGGCCGGCCACGTGTACAGGCAGTCGGTCGCCGCGTGAACGCCGACAAGCCCCTTGCCGCTGCGCACGAAGTCGAGGAAGCGCTGCTCTGCAAGCGCCTCCCGCGCCTCGTCGGCGCCGTCCAGGAGCGGCTGACGCAGGGTCGTGTTGTTCATGATGATCGCGTCGAAGGTGTCGAACTCCGGCTTCTCGAGGATTGAGAGGTCGTTCACGGCGGTGATTGAGAACGCTCCGGTCTTGCGCCCCATGATTTCAAACGCCAGGGTGGCGTACGGGATGGAGGTGTGGACGAAGCCCTCGCACTGGTTGACGACCAGCACGCGGCGCTCGCGCTTCGGCTTCGCCGTCGCATGCGAAGGCGCGGCCTGCTCGATGCGGGCCGTCTCCTCGGCTGACGGCGGTTTGAGTTCGGTGGCCGCCGGCGCGCTCAGCGCGAGCGCTAAGGCGAAGACGGAAAGGGAAAGGTACTGTTTCATAACGGTGTTTCTTTCTGGGGGCGAACCCGACTGGCAAGCAGATCAGAATTATCTCACTCGTAATCTTAATCCTCATCGTAATCGTAATCCTTGTCAGTGTGCGGATTATGATTATGAGCAAGATTATGATTAAGACTGAAGCGTCCTCCTATCTGAGCGCCATTTGGGCTCCGCCCGCTTAGACGGTGAGTGACCAGGGGGCGCGCATGCCGCGCGACAGGAGGCGACCGGCGGACGGGTTGTCGACGAAATTCATGGCCTTGGGGTTCCACTTGAGCGGTTCGTTCAGCCGGTAGGCGATGGAGGCCAGCGAGCAGACCGTGATCGTGCTCAGGCCGACGTCGGCCGTGCAGATGCAGGGGCGGCGCGTGCGCACGCCCTCGAGCCAGTTGGTCAGGTGGTTGAGCGACTCGTAGAGGCGGAGGTCATTGGCCCCCCACTTGTGCCGGATCAGCTCGGCGGGGTCGGTTTCCAAAAAGCCCCGGTTGACCCGGACGGTCCCGCTCTCTCCGACGAACTCGACCGCCGCTTGGCCGCTGGCGCCGCCGTGGGTCATGGGCGTGCCGTCGGCGTAGACGAACGTCAGCCGCTTATGCTCGCTGAAGGCGGGCGGGCGGATCTCGACCGGGCCGTTGCCGTCCATCCCCAGCCCCCACTGGGCGATGTCGAAATGGTGGGCGCCGAAGTCGTAGATGCCGCCGTTGCAGTAGTCGCGGTAGTGCCGCCAGTTGGGGAAGACCGCATAGTTGTCCTGCGGCGCCAGCTCGGCGTTGTAGGGCCGCATGGGTGCGGGCCCCAGCCACATGTCCCAGTCGAGCGACTCCGGCACCGGCTGCGCCGGCAGATAGCACTCTTCGGCGGGGCCGCCGACGTTGACATGCACCACCTTCAGCTTGCCGATGGCGCCGTTGCGCACCAGCTCGCAGGCAAAGCGGAAGTTGTAGTCGGAGCGCTGCTGGCTGCCCACCTGGAAGATGCGGCCGTAGCGGCGGGCCGCCTCGGCGATCGCCTGGGCCTCGCGTATGGTCAGCGCCAGCGGCTTCTCGCAGTAGACGTCCTTGCCGGCCTTCATGGCCTCGACCGCCTGAATGGCGTGCCAGTTGGTCGGGGTGGCGATCATGACCGCGTCGATGTCGGGGCGGGCGAGCAGCTCGCGGAAGTCGCGGTGGACCGCAACGCCCTTGTAGGCCTGGCCGAAGCGCTTGGAGTAGGTCTCCGCGATCAGGTCCTGGCAGACCTTGAGGCGGTTGCGCTCGACGTCGCAGATCGCGACGATCTGGACATCCTCGCGGCCGAGGCAGCCCTGCAGATGCCCCCACATCATCTTGCCCATGCCGATCAGCCCGATGGCGACCCGGTTGCCCGGCGCACTCTGCCCGGCGGCTCCAAAGGCAGATGACGGCAGAATCACCGGTGCGGCAACCGCCGCTGCGGCGCCTGCGGCCATACGACACACAAATTCCCTACGGGTACTTATCATGATCCCTCCACACGGATTATTATTCCAAAATGAAGTGCAAAGGATATGCTCTCCGTAGCACACCCAATAGAATCAAGCGATTTAGACTTTCCGTAAACAAACTGTTGTTAAATCATCCGATTGAATGCTACATTAAGGCCGTTTTAGGTGCGTTATGGAGCAACAAGAAACGGCGGTATGACGTGGCAAAAAAAGCGGTAGTCGATACCAAGAACCTTTTTAAGCGTGGCAACGTTTGGTGGATTCAGGCCATGCGCAAGGGCAAGCGGGTTATCCAGTCCACCGGAGAGACTGACATTGACCGGGCGCGGGCCGTGCGTGACAGGGAATTTAACCCCATGCGGTTGACCGACGCAAAGGAGCGGGCAGAGGCCGTCTATGAGCGAATCCAGACAGCCGACCAAAAATTGACAAAGGCGCTTGACGCTCTTCCGGCCTTGATCGTGAGCCACGCATGGGACGCCTTTCTAACCTCTCCGGAGAGATCCGATGCGGGCGAGGTCACGCTTAGCGGCTATCTCTTCCAATGGAACCGGTTCGAGAAATGGATTGAGGCACGCCGGCCCGGGGGCGAGCTGCGGGCGGTATCGGCACAAGACACGGGCGATTATGCCACCGACCTGACGGCCGCCGGTTTGTCAGCCGGAAGGTTCAACATGCACATTGACCTTTTGAAAATGGTTTTCCGTGTCCTGGCAGACAAGGCGCGGCTGGCGTCTAACCCGTGGTCAAAGATCATGCGCAAGCGCCGCAACTCGCAAGGCCGACGCCCCTTCACTGCGCAAGAGCTCCAAACCATACTCGAAAAAGCGTCTGGCGAGCTGCAAACTTTGCTGATTATCGGCGCGTATTCAGGGCTGCGGTTGGGGGACGCCGCTACCCTAGGCTGGAGTTCTGTTGACCTGGACAACGGGACAATCACCCTGCGGCCAAAAAAGACGCTGGCGAGAACGGGCAAGATTGTTGCCGTGCCAATTCACCCCACCTTATGCGCCGCTCTTCTGCGGACTCCCCCGAAAAAGCGCACGGGGCCGGTGCTGCCCGACTTGTCGGAAATTTACCGAAGAGCGCCCTACACGATGAACCGCACACTTCACCGGCATTTCGTAGCTTGCGGGATTGAAACCACCGTTGAACGAGTGGGGGCAGGCAACCGCGTATCGGTTGCGGGCTTCCACGCGCTGCGACATACCATCGTTTCCCAGCTCGCCAGCAAGGGCGTGCCGCTGGAGGTGATCCGGGGGCTTGTCGGTCACGGCGGCACGGCAATGACGCAGGCATATGTTCACCAGAACGCAGAGGCGGCGCGGGCCGCAGTGGGGGCGCTGCAAGGCATGGCCGCTGCCGACGCACCCCCAGAACCTGCGGACGCGCCAGAGAGGCGGGAAACGGCCATGCTGGCGATTGTGGAGGGAATGACAGCCGAAACTTGGCAGGAATGCCGTGAGAAGCTGCTTGAATTGTTCAAACAGCTCGCCACTCCGAAGGGTGAAACGGACTAGCATAGGGCGTGCCAAGTCAAGACGGGGTGTAACGTCGCATAATAGTACTTATGTAAACTAAAAAATAGTTTCACTTCATACTTTAAAACAGCGAGTTGGCATGATAATTTACGCGGCAACGAAAGGAACCAAGGCCATGAGCGAGACAGACGG
The DNA here is from genome assembly GCA_025360845.1 of bacterium. Classification (GTDB taxonomy): domain Bacteria; phylum Verrucomicrobiota; class Kiritimatiellia; order RFP12; family UBA1067; genus JAHFSX01. Next base: position 15,675 of record JANYBJ010000054.1, on the reverse strand, counting down.
AGAAGCCATAACGCAGAAGACTTGCACACGCTGCGGGTCGACGTGGTATCCAAGGACGCCGGGGCGTCCGGCCGGCTGCGCAAAGTGCCATTCGCCCTATTGGGACAAGCCGAGGGTGTACGAGCTGCGTAACCGGGAACCCGCAAAGTCCCGCGTACAGTCTCCGATTACCCTCGCTACTGCCGAGGGTAATCAAAAGGTTGTCGCTACTGCCGACACCCTTCAACCGAACCCGCCTCGTGTGATCCCGTCCGAGCCGCCGCAGGCACCCCCCGTTCCCGGTCGGGCTGGCGACGTTTTGGAAGCCTACAAGCGCATGAGGGCCGCGCAACGGGGAGAGGCATAGAGGATTTTCCGGCGCGGCGTGTGCCGTGATCCGGACGCAAGGGACAGAAACAAAGCGGGGTGGAGATCGGAAAACAGCCGACGACCACCCCTAGCGCAACACCCCACAGGAGGGGAATCACGCATGAAGAAGAGCGTAACGAAAACGGCGGGCGTCCGCAAGGGCGCGGTTGAACGGACGGGCAAGCAACATGACGCGCTGACAGTTGAGGCGGTCACGGCGTATCTTAACGAGATCCTCACGAAGCGTCCGAAACGCGAGCACAACCCCCAGAACAGGACTTTCAACGTCCGTGTCACGCTGGGCTTAGGCGACACACAAAAGCTTGCGTACTACTGCCGCAGGGCGAAAATGACGCCGGGCCAGTGGCTGGCGTCACAGGCAACGGTTTCGGTATACCGGCTCAAAGAGACCGCAGAGAACTACAAAGAGATCCACGCCATGTGCATGGAGGTGATTCGCAAGACGGAGCCCGGTCGGGCTGTGATCCTCTCGCCAGAGAACGCCCGCCTCTTGCAACAGGTTTCCGACTTTTTCGGCGATGGCGAGACACCCGACAACCTGATAAACGAGTTCTACTGTGGTATGACCGAGACACCTATGGATGTTGTTGAAATGGTGACAGGCGGTATGGACATGACAAACTCCGAACGGGACAGCAAGCTTGACCAGGCGCGGGCGCATTTCGGAGAAGAGCCGTGAGGGCCGCGGTTGAGCGTGCCGAGTGCGTGGAGTTGGCACCTGCGGTTGCTTCCGCTTGGCTTGCGAGGTTCGCACGGTGTGACAGGGGCGAGGGATAACCGGAGCTGGCGCCGCCTGCGTCCAGATCGGCGCGGGCGGCGCGTTCCGCGCGATAAGGGTGAAGGCATGAAACACGTACCACTAACGAAACCCGTAAGGCTGGCGAAAGCAAGGGCAAGGGCGCAAGCCAAACGCGACAAAATGAGGGCCGCTAAACGCCCCGTTGATTTTGCCGCTTATGAATCCGTCTTCATGCTGTTTCTGAATATTCGGAGAGTGCTGACCGCGAGAGAACGGAACCTCGTGATTTTCATGCTAATCCACAGAAAGAATCAAAATCAGTATGCCAAAATCAGAAATGTTTCTCGCCAGGCGGTGGCCTTGATGGTCAAATCGGTGGAAGCAAAAATACCGGAGCTGACCGGACAATTCGACTAGCCGGCTTTTGGCATAAGCGAAAGTTCGCACATCACCGCGAAATATATTTTCGGGCTGAAACATTGGTAAATATCGCTTTTTTGCAACCACAGACGCCAATGGGTGACAAGTTCACACCCTAAAACGTCCTTACATGGCGGCCATTAGCATACAACGGCGTTAAAGGTTCTTAACACAGAGCCCGCCGTTGTCTGATAAGGCCACAACATGAAGACTCCCACACTCACGGCGCTACGGGCGGTTTACGATTCTGACCCATGCCGCACACCTGAAGATCGAAAGACCCTGATCCGCTGCCTTGGGCTGACCGAGGGGAAAACGGACAACGAGCCTATCGACAAGATTCTTGATTTTGCAGAGGCGGCGCGACGGCTGGGAAGATCGGCAAAGGGCGTTCACCTGCTTGCACGGCGCGGCGTGATCCGAAAAGCAAAGTTTCCGGGCTTCTCGCGGGCGTCGGGAGTGCTGGCGAGCGAGGTTGACCGGCTTCTGGAAAGCGTCGGACGTGGCGAGGCGGTGAAGGCGTGAAGCGGGTTTTGTGGGATACCGACCGGCACGCGGCCGGAACCTCTAAAAAGCGCCGTTGCATTCTGTGCGGGCAGACCGACAAGCCCGACCGTATGCGCGAATGTTGCGGCCTGTTCTACTGTTCCTCTTGTTTCGAGTGTTCGGACGTGCAAGACGATTCCAAACACGTCTACGAGGTGCATTCATGAGCGGGCCGGAGGGGCTGCGCCGGGCCTTTGACGCTGAACGGAAGAGAGCCGTGGAGCATCGGAGGTGTCACGTTGAAAATTATAACGGCAATCCCCGACAATGCTTTCTCGCCTTGGAACACGTCCGGCTTGCTGGGGAGCTTATTTCACTGGAACGCGAGATGCTGGAACTGAACGAGGGGCGAGCACAATGCGCCGTATGCGGAGAGTACAGAGGGAACCACTCGGTCACAACATCCGGCGTCGTTTGCGAGGTTTGTCGCGACCACTTCAAGTTGGAGGTGATCGCGTGAGTATGGCAAATGATCCGGACGAAGTTATCCCATGGGATGGGGAAATAGGGACGCACAAAGGGCGGTCACGGCGGCCGGCCGCGCCGGCACCGCTTGAACCCGTGCCGGAAGCGTTGAAGGCGTTGGCCGCTGACTGCGAGCCCGTTGACATCGTGGTCAACGCCGCGTTTCTTCTGGACCGCGTGCCACCCCCGCCCGATTACATCGTTTGCGGAGCGTTCGAGACAGGAAGCCGCGTTCTGCTGGTAGGCTCTTCCAAGACACGAAAAAGTTTTGCGTCGCTTCAACTGGCCTTGTGCGTCGCGTCGGGAGGGGAGTTTGTTGGTATGGCGGTGCCGCGGGCGCGGCGCGTGATCCTTGCCAACTTGGAGAACGCCGCCGACTGGCAACACCGCCGCCTGTTGGCCATGTGCCAGGCGCTGGCGTTGCCCGCGTCGGCGCTGGGGGACCGGCTGGTTATTATGAACGGACGGGGCAAGGGCGTTGACCTGCCGCAGATCGAAGCCGCCGCCGTCAAACACCGTGCCGAGGTCATTATCTGCGACCCGCTCTATAAACTGGACGGCGGCGCGGATGAATCGGACATGGGCGAGAGAAAAGACCTTGTGCGCAGGCTGGAGAAGATGGGTGAGACCACCGGAGCCGCACTGGTCTATGTCCACCATGACAGCAAGGGAAAGTCCGGTGATCGAGACATCCGAGACCGTGGGGCCGGTTCAAGCATCATTAACCGGGATGTGGATTGCACGCTTGCGCTGACACCGTGGGGCGACCGCAACGACGCGGAAGCCGACAGCTTGACCGTGCTTGAAGTCCTTGCCCGCAACTCTCCCCAGAGGCCGGAATCTACCCTTGTTTTCGACTCGGGCGCGTTCTTTGCCGACCCCTCCCGCGTACCGTGCAAGGCCACGTCAATGAGGCCGCGAACCCCTGCCGGTTCACCCGCTGGCGTACCGGTAAAGCCGTTCTCTGAAGACGCCGCGCTTGCCCTTGTGGAGTCCCGCACCATGACCAAAACCGAATACCGCGAGGCGATAAAGGCGTTCGGAGGAACGAAGGGTGCCCGAGATGCCTTTCTTTCAAAGTCGCTGGAAAGCGGGGCGCTTGAAGAGCGTCGGCAAGGACAGCGGGAAAAGCTGATCGGCTCAAAAAGGGCGTTTGAATTGATGCTCCCCAAGTCCACACTTTCCACACTTCCCAAGCCGGAAAGTGTGCCGGAAAGTGTGAGTTAAAAGTGTGTACCACACCCCACACTTTCCACACTTCCCAAGCCCCCTTTATCAAGGGGCCTGGGAGGTGTAAGTGTAAGGGTGACACTTTGGGGGGTGTGAGAGAGTCCGAAAAAAGGGAAGCCGGAAAGTGTGGCGGAAAGTGTGAAAGGGCGTAAAGAGCATGAGCGTTCACAACCTGTTCAAACTGAGTGGAAGAGATTCTAAAGCCGCCGCCGCGAAAGCCGAGCGGTTGCCGCCTGGGGACTGGAAAAAGACAGCCAAGGCGCTGGCCTGCATTCCAGAGGTTCAATCATTGATCCTTACCCGAGCCAAAAATTCGGGCGTGATCGTGTACGACCGAGCGACCGGCTTATGGACGGGAAGGGCATACACGCCAGAGCACGGCGGCAACAAACCATCGTAGACGGAGAAAGAGGCAACCATGGGACAGAGATCGAAGACGAAGGGCAAAGTGGGGGAGCGGGAAGCCGCCGCCGCGCTGAACGAGGTTCTTGGGACGGACTGCCGCCGGGGGGTGCAGTACCAGGGCGGGGCCGACAGTCCCGACGTGATCGGGATAGCCGGCGTCCATGTGGAGGTCAAGCGGGTTGAAGCCTTGAACATCCGCAAGGCCGTTGAACAGGCCATAGCCGACGCGGGCGAGGGCAAGGCGCCTATCGTGCTTCACCGACAGAACCGGACGCCTTGGCTTGTCACCTGCCGACTGACCGACCTTCCCTCGCTGGCGAGGGCGGTCACGGCGAATGCTGACAAATCCGAACATCCGGCAAAAAGTTGAGACCGCGAAATGTCTTCTATGTCCACGCCTAAAAAAGACTCGCCCCAAGACCGCGCCGTTAGCAGGTACCGTGACGCGCTCGCCAGCCTTGCCGGGATGAAGGGGCGGCGAAATGCGTTGTTGCTTGGGCTGGCGTCTCTGGGCATCATGGCGGGCCTTGGTGATGACCGTATCATAGCCGAGGTCAAGGCCGCGTCGGGCACCCCTCCCCTGTCCGAGCGCGAGATAGGGCACGCGCTGCGAACGGCGCACCGGGACACCGTGCCGCTGACCGACAGGACGCAGTCAAAAAAGGAGTGGGTGCCGCCGCCGCCGAAGCCCGACCCTCTCGGCACGGGCGCAAAGGGGTTTGTCGGCCGCATGATCGCGAGGGGCCGGGGCGCTTCCCTCGACTCGCTGATATCGACATCCCCCCTGCCGGTGCCGGCCGACCCCGTTGGGCAGGCGCGGGCTTTCCTCTCCGTGATGCACGCCGACGGGGAAAGCCTGTTCATGGGGGGGGCAACGGATAAGGGCGTGCCCGGCGCGACTATCCGGACTGCCGCAGTGTGGCGCGGGGCGTTCGACACGGTGCCGCCGCCGCCGTTCGTGATTGCCAACCCTTTGACCGGAGCCGAGGGGCTAACCAGAGAAGGCAAGCCGTCGCGCCGCTGCGGGGCATGTGTCGCCGCCTTTCGTTTCGCGCTGGTGGAGTTCGACGCCATGCCGGTTGATGAACAGGCCGCATTCTGGGCCGGGGTAAGCGCAAAGGGCACGCTCCCCCTGCGCTCCCTGACCCATTCCGGCGGGAAGTCGATTCACGGGCTAATCGAGATCGGCGCGAAAGACCACGCCGAATGGGTTAGGGCGATTGACTCCCTGCTTTTCGCCGTAGCACATCCGGACGCGCCGCAGGGGCATCAGGCCGACCGGGCTTGCAAGAACCCCGACCGGCTGACCCGTACACCGGGAGCTTTCAGGACGGACAAGGGCCGCGTCCAGTCCCTGCTATGGTTGGCCGGCGGGGGGGCCGCGATGTCGGAGAATGTTGGAGGTTGCGAAAAACCCGACACCCCCCGGAAAACGTGCGTAGAGGCCCCGCCATTGCGTTCGGCTCTGACCCGTGCCAGCGGAGGGCCGGAGTCTGCGGACGCGACAGTCGGGGCGCCATGCAGCGATTTTGAGACCAAAGAGGCGTGTCGGTGCCGTGACTGCTGGAACTGGCAACCTTGGGGCGTCAAGCACGGTTGCGCCGCTGGCGTGAAAGACCGACCTTCCCCCGATTGGCGCGGGGAGTGCCCCCACTTCACAGCCGTATGAACCACTAAACATGTGCGCAATGCACGCCTGAAAAAGCCGGTCGGGAAACCCTCACGGCCATTTGTAATAAAAACGGAAGGACAGAACCATGAGCAATAGACCGAAAGCCGTTCGTGTCACGGACACGCAGATTGAAGAGGCCATAACCAACACGGGCGGGCTTTACTCGTTTGCCGCGGCACGGCTGGGGGTGACAGCATCGACCGTTTCGCGTCGGGTTCTGAAATCCGAACGGCTTCAAGAGGCTGTAAGATCCGCGTCCGACAAGTCCCTTGACCTCGCCGAATCGGCGTTGATGAAAGCCGTAGAGGCTGGCGAGGCTTGGGCCGTCTGCTTCTACCTGAAATGCAAGGGAAAAGGTCGGGGCTATGTCGAGAGGCAGGAAATTACCGGGCGCGACGGCGGGCCGGTTGTCGGCGTCGGTGTTGTCGCTGAAATGTCTGATGCGGAATTGAACGCGATTCTTGAAGGCCGGTGAACGCCAGCGGGGAAAGGTGATCGGTTATGCCGGAGTGCCATTCTTGTAGCAAGAACGGGTTGAGTTGGTTGGGCTGCCTTCAGTGCAAGGGGCCGTCAGAGACGAACCACAAAGGGCAAACGTTCGTATCGTTCGACGCGGGGCGGGAACGTGGCCAAACGTTGGGAGAGTGTGAGGCGGTATCAAGCGGACTGTTCAACGAAGACCCGCCGCGCGAGGTGGACACGGACGCGCTTGACCTCGACACGGCCATGAATGCCGCCGCCGGTGATTATGACCTCGACAATGACGGTGAAAGGGCCGCGCTCGAAACGGCTGAACGCATGGGGGTTGAACCCGCCGCCGGTTGTGATCCGCAAGCCGCCGCCGCTGATCCGGTTGCCGGGCTGGCGACATCCGACCCCGAGCACGGAGCCGAACCCGAGCCCGACAGCCCGCTTGACCTTGCCCGCAAACTCGCCTTTGTGTTCACCGAGCTGACAACCGAAGAGTTCGACCTTGTGCGCCGCCTCATGCGGGGTGAGAACATGGCAGACATCGGGCGCACGTCGGGAATCACGCGGGCGGCCGTGTCGATGCGTGTCCGGACGCTGGCAAGAAAACATCCCGTGTTCTTGTTCCTGCGAGGGAACGCGGGTAAGTCCGTCGTTTGGACGTACCAGGCTGCACCTGCCGGCTGTAGTAAAACTGTTGTAAAAAAACAGGATTCAACAGGGTAAAACTAGGCACCCATGGGAAGGCGAGCGCCAGCCGTTGCGTGTTGAAAGAATCACAAAACACCCCGTTTTCATTGGTGTTTTTGCTGATTTTCGGTCGGAGGTTGCGGCGTCACTTTGCGAACGTGTAAGGGGTATGCTCTCCGCCGCATGGAGGCGAGGCAAAATTGCTGAATAAAGCAAAGGCGGATTTAGGAGTTGAATGCGCAACAACCCGCGAAACAGGGTGTCCTTTTGAGTTTGGCCCCTTCTCGGGCTCAGACACCTCTTCACCGTGGATGAAGCGCTCGCCAGCCGTCCCGATTATCATCAGCGCATGGCGCTGAAACGTCAGCGCTGATGCGTTGCCCATGGCTGGAACGAAAACGCTCAATGTTCAACTCTCAACGCCGGGAGGCTCAGTCGACCGTCACGAAGACGCCCTCTCCGGAGGGGAGCAGCAGCCGGACAAAACCCTGCGCGTCCGGCTGAAGTTCGGTCGGGAAGCCCCTGGGGTGGGCGACGAATGTACGGCCCCGGAGCTTCAGGCGGACATCGGCGGTCTTCACCTCTTCAAGCTCGCTCATGTTCACGACGGTGAAGGCGCTGCCGGCGCCGCCTTTCTTCGAAAAGCAGCCGACCAGCAGCGGGGCGTCGCATCGGATCTCTTGGATGGCATCGAAACCGGTGTACGGCTTGCTCAGGCGCAGGTAGGGGACCGCAGCGGTGCAGTTGTGGTTGAAGGCGCCCAGATTGGCGTACGTCACATACAGGTCCGAGAGCCGGCGGATTTCCTGGAACACGGTTTTCGCGTCATACCAGGAGTCGGTCCTCCGGCCGCACGCGTCCACGAGGGACGGACAGGCGGGCTCGGTGCCTGCGTAGGTCCAGCACAGGATTCCCTTGCAGCCGAAGGAGAGCAGGGAGTACGCCTGCCAGCGGAACTCGGCCTCGGTGGGGGTGCGTTTGGAGGGCGTCCAGGCGAAGGTCTGCAGGAAACACCAGAAATCCTTGCGGTGCTCGCGGGCGGAAGCCGCGATCACGTTGATCGACTCCACGTAGTCCCGGTAGGTGGCGCGCCGTCCCTGGACCCAGTCGAGCGGGTAGATGTCCGTGCAGATATAGCCGACATCGAACTTCGTGCAGAATGCGTCACAGTACTTCCGGAAGAGCGCGGGGTCGGCGTCGTAGTACTGGATGGCGTCCGCCGCGGCCCCGTATTTCAGTTGCGCCGCGTTGGCGTACATGGGGAGCAGGTTGACGTAGGGAACCTTGCCGCCCGTGAGTTTCACGTAGCCGTTGCAGAGGGAGGCCAGCCGGTCGAAGTCGTCCGCGCCCGGCTCGTCGACGACGTAATGTCCCAGGAAGCTCGGGTGGGCGGCGTAGGAGGCCGTTCTCGCGACCGGGTCGAGGTAGCCGTCGTCGGCGATGTAGGCCTCGATCCCGTTTAGGTCGCACCATTGAAGGAGGGGCTCGCGGAGCAGACCGCCCGAGATGCCGGGCATGGCGATGAGCCAGTCGAACCCGCAGCTCGCATAGGTGCGGATGTACGCCTCGTCGAGGTCAACGGGGCGGAAATTGCCCCACGCTCCGATCCTGATCCGGTCGCGCGAAAAATGTTCTGGAGGATAGGAGACGGCGGCGGGGGCCGACTTCGGGAAGAGCGTTTCCTTGGCGGGATCGGGCGTGTCGTCGGCTTCGCCCAGGAACTTCCGAGCGCCGGGCTCCGAAGGGAAGAAGCCGAAGCGCGAGATCGCCAGAACCGAGTTCGTGTCGCTCGGATTGGTGGGGTCGATGCGGAACCCGGTGATGGTCCCTTTCCAGTTGCAGTGGGCATAGGCCCGCAAATCGACGATCTGGTCATGCCACTTCTCATCCCCCTCCACAGGGAAGGGCGAGTAACTGCGGTCGGAGAGATCGGTGAGTCCGTCCGTGGTGAAGAACAGGCCCGCCTGCCTGATGGCGGTGCGATACCTGTAGCGGAACGCGAAAAAGGGGTACCGCGCCGCCTCGAACCGTTCCTCCGGCGCGAGCGGGATGCTCAGGGTGGCGTCGGTTCCGGTCGGAGTGATGGTGATCAGGCCCTGCTTGAACGCGAGGTCGGCCTGGCCGGCCGCCAGCCTCAGGGCATCCCGCCCGTTATTGAGCACCCAGCGCGGCGCGGCGGCGGACGGGAGCGCGTCAGCCAGAAGCAGAAGGGACAACAAAAAGGCCCGCATGTCAAATCACCTATTCCTTTGGCTGGCATCCTTGGGTATGCCCAAGCTGAAAAAAGCCGCGCTGCATTTAGACCTTAATGCCGCACGCACCGCAACCCCACATCGGTGCTCGAATTGCCGGGATCACTCGAAAAGCGAGCCGAACAGCGCAGGTTAACCGCGCTTGTTTTCCACGATCCGTCGCGGATCGCCCGGTCCCAGCCGGTGGCGGGCCCCCTTGGGTTGTCCGCAGGCGAACTGCCGTAGTAATCGGATTGGAAGTAGTCCCAGCACCACTCGCCCACATTGCCTGCCATGTCATAGATGCTGAACGGGTTGGCCATATCAACGCCGGGCAGGTATGCGGCCAAGCCGTTGGTCACGCCTTGGCTGCCATTGTAATAGCCGATCCGGGTCGTGCCCGCTTCGTAGAGATCGCCGCTGCCGATATAGTTGCCTTTGGTTCCTTCGATGTGGTTGGCATAACTGCCGCCGAAACTCCGCCACGGAAAATGGTTTCCGACCAGGCCCCCGCGGGCCGCCTTTTCCCGCTCGGCCTCGGTTGGCAACCGGTACCCGTTCGCATTCCAATCCACGCACTTGTCTGTCAGTTGAATCGCGCCCGTGCGATAAACGCTCGTCCGGCTTTCCGTGGTGTAGTATGCGGGAGTCAGCGCTTCCATCTCCGAACGCGCGTTACACCACTTCACGGCGTCATACCAGCTCAGCTGCACAGCCGGATGGCCCCGTTCAGAACTCGCGTGGGAACCGCTCCAGCCGTTAACCCCGACCGCCAAATCCGTATAGCTGTTATTCAATCCCCAGTTTCGGACGCGGCTCCACAAATCCCAAGTCACTTCGTAACGCTCGATCCAAAACGTGTCCGCCTTCACCGTATGCACCGGTCTCTGCGAAGCCTCGCCTTCGGCGTAGGCATCGCCCATCTGAAACTCCCCGCTGTCCACCGAAACCATGCCAGACGGGAGAAACGGGATCTGGACGATCCGATAAAACATGGGCACCTGCGCCGTGAACGCGTAATTGGTTTGTCCTTCCACGTACTGCAAATCCTGCCAAGACCGGCGCCAATAACTCGTCAGCGACGGAGACCACTCCACGCAATAGGCCCCGCCCGACATGCTGTTTGTCCACGCGAGGGTCCCATTGCCGGGAAACGACGTGATGACCGTTGGGGAAGAAGGGCTCAGACCGACGAGCGTAGTTAAATAATTGCTCCGATAATAGTATCCGGCGGAGTTCCAGAACTGAATTTCCATCGACGAACTGTCCCCGCTGTGCGCATCGGTTGGAGGCGTGGCGTAAACGTAAACATCGGCCTTTTCCCCAATGCCCAGCGAAAGGGTGACCGGGCTGACCATGCAACCCCATCCCGGCCACGAGTTGACCACGACAGGGTCTACAACGAGTGAACGCCCGCTGTAGTTGTAGACGGTGAACACGCCAATACTTGTTTCCCCCGCCTGACCGTATACGCGCTGCTCGGACGGAACCACCTTGACTTCCAGCGCCAGCGCAGAGCCGGGCCCATTCACCAAGGCCCCCGCAATAATCAAGCACGCCCAAGAGCGCCGTAAACAACGCATTACTTCTAACATTGCTTGGTCTCCTTTCGAATCTGTTTTCTGATCACAAACTTATCCAGCAAAATGAAATAATTCAAGCATCATAAGTCTAGATTTTGATGATCTTCGTTGTCAAGTCATTGTTGTCGTGTTTGCAGTGCAGGTTTCATTACCCTCTTTTCCCTCCGTTCGTTATACTACATTACGTTCTTGCGGGTAGTTTCCCGCGAGGGCTCAAACAAGAAGGAGAAACGAATGAAAGAGCGGGGCGTATCGAGGCGTTCTTTTTTGGCGACTAGCGCGATGGCGGGGTTTTTCATCCCGGCGAGCAAGGTTTTCGGGCAGGCCGTGAAGGATGGTCCCGGACAGCAGCTCAGGTTTTTGAAGGTGGGCGTCGGCGGCATGGGCGGCGGGGACCTCAATTCGCTGACCGGCAACGGCGCCATCTGCACCGGTCTGTGCGACGTCAACCCTGGAACCCTCGACGGCGCGGCGAAAAAATTTCCGGGCATTCCGACTTTTACGGATTACAGACAGATGCTGGATAAGATCGCCAAAGAGTGCGATGCCGTCTGCGTCTCCACGGCCGACCACACGCACGCGACCATCGCGCTGGCCGCGATGCGCCTCGGCAAGCACGTCTACGTGCAGAAGCCCCTCGCCCATTCGTACGAAGAGTGCGAGATGCTGATGGAGGCGGCCAAGAAATACGGCGTCGTGACGCAGATGGGCAACCAGGGGCACCCCGGCGTTTTCCGCTACGAGAAGCTCATGGAGAGCCAGTTCTGGGGCGACATCTTGGAGGTACACTCGTGGACGGACCGCGCCGGAGGCAAGTGGTGGCCGCAAGGCATGTCCGCCCTTCCGAAGGAAGAGAAAGTCCCGGAAGGCTTCAACTGGGACTGCTGGCTCGGGCCGGCCAAGATGCGCCCTTACGGCAACGGCTATCAGCCCTTCGCGTGGCGCGGCTGGTGCGACTTCGGCTGCGGCGCCATAGGCGACATGGCCGTGCATAATTTCGACCCTGCGTTCTTCGTGTTGAAGCTGGGCCTGCCCGAGACCGTCAAGGCGTGGTGCGACAAGCCCGCCGACCTCGCCTATTCCACGTACTCGACCATCGATTACCATTTCGGGCCTTCGCCGGCCTGCCCGAAAGGCGTCAACGTCTACTGGTACGAGAGCGGCATTCTGCCCAAGCGTCCGGTCGGCTCGCATCCGAAGCTGGACGTGGGCGACAACGGGTGCATGATTGTCGGCTCCAAGGCGACCACCCTCGGCGGCTCCCATTCCGGCAAGCCGCAGGCCATCGCGGTCGGCGGCCATCCGTTCGGTCCCGAAACAAAGGAGGCCGAGCGCGCCTGCAACAAGTTGCTGGAAGATCCCGGCAAGTGGCAGTACGACCATTACAAGGAGTGGGTCGAGGCCTGCAAGGCGCACACCCCCAACGCCACGGGCAGCCGCTTCGAATACGCCGCCCGCCTGACCGAGGCGCTCCTGTTCGGGTGCATCGCGCAGCGTTTCCCCGGAAAAGAGCTCGCCTGGGACAACGACAAGCGCGTCTTCAGCAACAGCCCCGAGGCGACCGCGCTCCTGCAGGGCTTCAAGCGCGAAGGCTTCGAACCGAAAGTGTAGAGCATACTATGATGAGCCTGGTGCCCGACCCCTAGGGCACTCAGGTAGGCCGACAGACCGCCCCTATGCCCGCGGCGGCTTGACGCCGCCTTTTCGCTTGATGCCGAAGCCGACGCGAAAGATGTCGGGCATGTTGATCCGTTGGTCTTCAGTGCGGTAGAGAACGGCTAATTCCACCAAATCGTCTACCAGCGCCGATAATAGGCCTTTGCCGACGGAATCGCCACCGTAGCGTCGGGGCGGGAGACGGCCCTCGGATTGTGCTTTTTCCAGAGCCGTGCCTAGGCAATCCGCGGTCCAGAAACCGTCCAATTCATTCATATCGAGAGGAACGGTGGCGCCTTTCATGGCCGCCAACAGCGGCCCCACCCATGGATAATCCTCCTTCATCTCGTCTACGCGGGTCGCAGAGGCCCTGACGACGCCCTGCTGCACACCCTCATAATGCAAGGCAAGTTTGTGGTCAGGCCGATGGTTACAAGTCCACTCAGCCGCCTCCTTGAATGCTAATAACACGATTCGTGGGCTTAACCGTCCTTTAGCATCGGCCAGATGAGAGGGTATCCATTTGTAGGTGAAGCCCCGTTTGGCTGTTGGTCCAACCCAAGGGCCGGCCAAAGCCTCCACGATGCCGCGAGTCGGCTGCTCTTCCGCAGTCAACTCGGGTGGCAGGGTAAATACGTCGTTGTTCTCCAGCCATGTCGCGCGCGGCCATCCGGCGGTCACGGCGTTTCGAAAATCAGCGCCGATATCAGACGCATTTGCCAGATTGAGAAAAACCAAGCCGAACAGATCATTAGGGCGCCATGCCAGCTCCACCTTTTCATGCAACAATTTTGAGCTGTCGGTAAAGCGCCAAATCCGATCATCTTCCTCAATCATGTCCGGGCGCAGGAAGAACTTGCAACGCATGGCCCGGCGACTACGACATTCAAGCCCGAGTCGAAGAGCCGCAGTCAGACGCTCTCGCACGCTGTCCCAATTATTATCATCCGCCAGACGATCCAATGAATCAAAAAGCACCAACAGTGTCTTTCCCCGCGCAGCCAATTCCCGATCTGCCTGGACCAGTAGTTGATCCGCCTGCACACGGCACTGCTGGACCCAACTGGCAGCCGCCTGGACGTCGTCCAAAAACGGAAGAGCAATGTCTACTGTCTTTAGAGCATGCCGCAACAACACCGACCGCCATACCGTGTCCGGAGAGCAGCCATTGTTCAAGAGCCCGCCAATCATGGAAGCACTGGGAAACTGGGCGTTATCAAGGTCCAGACCAAAGCCGACCCGAACCTCGGCCTTGGCCAGTTGAGGCGAATTTGCGGACGTGGCAACTAAGGTGCGGAGTTGGTCATTGGCGAGCACGGCCGTCCAAAAACTCTTTCCTGCGCCTCGCATCCCTTCAACTACGCTGACTTCTGGCTGGAGTGCCTTGACATGCATGGGCGGCACGTATACGTCGGAGGACGCCGGAGGGTCTAGATTTTCCCAGGCTGGCCGCGAAGACAATAAAGCCAATGCCTGGCGGAACCGGGTCGGGTCAAATTGGAAGGTTGGCTGATTCATGACAAAGCACCCACCGGATCTGGAAACAAACGCTTGGTCGCTCCGGCGAAGAAGTCGCCAAACGCCGTTTCGATGACGCGCCAGTCTGGCTGTTCTGCCTCGTTGCGTAGATCGAAGTCACCAACGCGAGGATCAAACTGGATCGCTAGTGGAAGGTGGGGCGCGTTATCGTCGGCGCGGCCAAAGGTGGCGGCAACCGGCGCATCATCACCGGCCGGGCGAGAGTTCTCGTCGTCATACAACGTGTCGCTCCAAAGGTTGTAGCAGGCTTCGCGCAAAGATGCGGCGGAACTGGCTGACACCTTTTGCTGTGCGCCGACCATTTTCAGCTTCCACCGCAGGTCGTCATCGGGCATGCCAAAGGTGACACTTTGTGCCATGCACAGGTGCTCAAATAACTGTTTGTAGGCTTGCCTACTTTGGGAATCGTTGCGAGTAAAGAGGAAGACTTCAGCGCCCAGGCGGGTCACGGCGGCCGAGCCGATATCATGCAATCCGGCACGCGCATCCAGCAGAATGGCATCAGGCCGGTCTGGCAGCCGCGCCAGTTGCTCCAGCAACATCATCAATCGCTCTGCCAGCCCCACAAAGCGATTGGAATGGCTGTCAAAGGTGGGCATATAGATACGCCCCAACTTGTTGAGATATTCGCGGGTTTTGGCACCAAAAGCAGGCAACACCCGGATTTTTCCCGCAGTGCCGTCGGCTAGCGCACAGGAAACCAAACAATCTTTCAACAACACCTCATCCGGTTGTTCCACCAAAGCGTCAACCAGCCAGTCTGCTAGACCGTAATCAGGCAACCGCGTTTCGTCGAGCAACAACCCAGCCACACCAGGTGCTTCCAAGTCAAGATCCACAAGGACAATGTTCTTTCCCTCCCTGGCAAGCGACCAGGCCCACAGGGCGAATGCGGTTGTACGCCCCACACCGCCCTTAATGCTAAAGGCGACCGCCGTTGGCAATGGCGGAGTGCTGGACAGTGGTTTGCGTAACCAGTCTTGGTTGGTCAGCAGGCGATCCACCAGCCACGTGTTGGCGACATCCGGCAAACGCACCCGATCCGGCGAACGAATGACATCGTCCAAGTCAATGAGGTCGCATTGTCGCAAGAGCACTTCTTTTTCACCAGGACTGTAAATGCCTAGTTTGTCATGCAGGCGCTCGGCAACTGTGTTCCGTTTTGCCGCGTCAGCCCATGCGTCATCCGGCAAAACAACGGTCAATACGCCCAAACTGTCCCGTACGATGGTGATATCGCCAGTGCGTTCCAATGGCGACTCCGCAAGGATTTCGGATACGGAGGAGACTGCTTGATCGAAGCGAAGCGTACTCATGCGGAACGTCCTCCCAAGAAACCAACGCAACCGAGAAGCCGTTTGGCAGCATTCTTGTGCAAAGCCATGTCTCCCTCCGAAACCGCGCCTGTGGCCGCATACCGCTGTTCCACATTCCAAGACACAAATGGATTCGCCGCTCCCAGAAATGCATAGAGACCTGGAAATGCTTTCTGCAAGCTCTGGTGCCTAACCCTGCACCACAGTTGATCCACATGCTTATGGTAAGACCCGTGCAACCCTTCTTCAGTGGTAAACGCAGGCAGACCAATCATCGCGGTTTTAAGGGCGCATTCCGCCGCGAAACCATAATGGTGATCTGCGTTGTCAACGCGGGCTTCCCGCG
>JANYBJ010000034.1 GCA_025360845.1 bacterium | reverse complement strand
GTCCCGAACAGCGTGAAGAGCAGGCCGAGGAACGCGAGCAGGTCTTTGCGCGCCGCCGCGAGCAGGCGCGCGTCGGCCTGCGCCGCGCCCTCCGGGACGCCCTCCGCTCCGGGTTGTGCGGCCTCCAGCTCCCGCAGGACGGACTCGACGTTCGCCCATTCCGGGCGGGGAAGCCTCAGCGACCGGCGTTTTTTTTACCGATCGCCGCGACCGCCAGCTCGGTCGTCAGCCGGGCGTGCTCGCGGGCGAGCCGCTTGTAGGCCTTGCCCGCCTTGATCATCCGCGCCACCGCGGGCAGGTGCGCGGCGCTGATCCGCTTCCACCGTTCGGTCCCGCCCGCGTCGCGGTACACGAACGTGTGGTGCTCGGGCGAGACGTATACGCTGCCGTCCTTCCGCACGCGCCGGTTGCGGTTCCTCTTGACGGTCCCCTGCAGGGCGGGGCCGAGTCCCGCGATCTGCGCTCCGATTTCCCTTATCCTCGACTCGATTTCTTCGGGTTTGCGTGCCATTATGGATGTCTCCTTACATAAGAGACACCTATTAAACCACAAAAAACCGCATACGCAAGGGGAAATCACATTTTTCGCTCAAAAACGGCCATCACCCTTCAACAGAAGAAAATCGCACCCCATGATGCCGCTTCTTGTTTCCGGTGCTCGACAATCACTGGGGGTGTGTGGCATCATACTTCCCGTTTTCTTATCACGCGATGAAAGCACAAGCGACAACGGGATCTTTACTGACCTACCATCCGAACCCCAAGCACAAAGAGCCGTGGCAGCCGGGGCGCAAGGGATCATTGTGCCCGAAGGATGTCGCGATTGAGCGTGCGGAAGGCCTGTTGCGAGAGAGCTTTCTTTACAAGCGCCAGCGTTTTGCAGTGGACCGCGGACGCGTTTTCGTCGGGAAGGCCGACAACTGCGGCGGTTGGCATGGGTATCCTGCCGGGTGGCGCGAGATGCCTGAAACGGTGCGGCAGCACTTCTTGCAGAGCGGGGCGGTGCAGCATCGCGATCTGAGCCGGTACTGGGAACGGAGCGACGATGAACAGTAAGCGCACGGCTCTGGGGCAACAGTTCGGGCAGGGGGACCGCGCGAAGGTTTTCGTGCAGTTGGAGTTTATGCGCGATCCGGAGCCGAATTACGCGACGCCGGAGGAGGCCGCGTCTTGGGGTCGTTTCCAGATTTGGGCGGGGGGACGGAACCTCTGCCTGCACTACGTCGACGGCGTTCAATACGAGCATGTGACGTGGCGACTCCTGCCGTTGTTGGAGTGGCTGGCCACAGACTGGGACTACATCCTTCACGAGCAACGTTACCCCGTGCGGAACGAGGCCGGGCACGCGGGACAGGCTCTCCGCTCGCTGAACTCGCCGATGACCTTCTGGCAACAGGACGGGTGGAATTCGTCGGCTGCAAAAAGTGTGGACGCGTGGGTTCGTCGCCACAGTCTGCAAACATGTCGCGACGGCGGCCTGTTTCCTGATGTCTGGTTGCGTCGTCTGGGTGATAAGGTCGAGATCTCGTGGACCGCTGCTGCACCGGCCGGAGCGCCCCGCGGGTTCCAATTCAGCAACGGCGACGGCTTTCGCCTGTTCGCCCCACACGAGGTTGCAGCACCTCTCTATGCTGTCTTGTGCCAGGCGGCGATGTCGCTGAGGGACGCGCTCCCGCATTCGACGCGGCTCAACGCGCTGGTCAGGAACGTGGAGGCTCTGAAGTGTCAAGAACGCGCTGCCGTGCGCGTGAGTGTCTTGGCTGGGTTGGGGCGTTCTCCCGCAGAGTGGCAGAAACGCTGGGAAGGCTTGTGCGCGGCTTTGTGTAGGCAGTACCGGCAAAGCAAGGCGTTGGTCAAACAGTTGTTCCTGCCCGCCGCCGTCAGTGAGATCGTCGTCGGCGGTGACTGCACCGCCGCCTTGATGTTCGCCGCCGTGAGCCCCTTGATTGGCCCACAGGATGAACTGGCCCTAGCCGGCTTGCTCATTAAGCACAGTTCCGGGCGTGCGGCGCGTGACGCGCTTCGGAGTCATGCACGTTCCGAGCCGCTCAAGCCCTACGTGAAGCCGTGGGAGCAAGGCTATGCGCTGGCGCAGGAGTGGGCGGAGATTGCGCGTCTGGGGGTTGACGGAGAGGTTGTCGACATCGAGCGTCATCTTCTCGATCACGGCGTTGAAATTGAGGAGATTGTCCTGTCGGATGAGGCCATCGGTGCCGTGGCCATGGCGGGCGAGAACAGGCAACCCGTTGTGGCCGTGAACCGAACGAATCTCCGTAACGAGTATCCCTCCGGACGCCGGTTTACGCTCGCGCATGAGCTTTGCCATCTGCTCTACGACAGACGTCGCGGTGTCGAGTTGCAGTTCGCGTCAGGTGATTGGGCGCCAGCGGAGATCGAGATGCGCGCGAACGCGTTCGCGGCGGCACTGCTGATGCCGGACAGCCTTGTCCAAGCTGCCGCAGCGGCAGAGAATATCCGTTTGCCGAAAGTCGACCAGCAGGGCTTGGCAGCACTGGCGAAGCGGATGAACGTGAGCCTGGACGCGCTGAGCCATCATTTGGCCAATCGTGGATGGATCAAAGGGGACCTCGTGTAATCAGGGTTTCATCACGATTGAGAATCTTGGGGCAGGTTTCTTGAGGAATGCTTTGACGATGCATATTAGCCTTCAGGAAATGGGCGCGGCGGACTTTTGAAACCTTGCCTTTTTCCTTGGTTTTACTCATGAAGAATGCGAAAAGCGGTGATTGGTAAATCGCGCTTGCATCGCGGGGCGGGATATTGGTACAGTATTACATTTCACGGAGGAGAAAATGGTCAAAATCAGGCTTCGCAGAACAGGTTGTAACAACAATGCATCGTTTCGCGTGGTGGCAACGGATGAACGTTCGCCTCGCGACGGCAAGTTTTTGGAGATTCTCGGTTGGTATGATCCCAAGCGGGAAGGCGAAAACTTCAAGTTGGACATGGACCGGGTGGTCTATTGGCAGTCCAAGGGCGCCCAGTTGAGCGAGACCGTGTCGAGCATGGTCCGCAAGGCTAAGAAGAGCGCCGCAGCCGTAGTGACGGCTTAAAGGTTTTGGGGCGGTCGATATGGACGGTCCCCTGCTCATTGATGTGCTGACCGTGTTTCCGGGCATGCTTCGCGGGTTTCTCGAAGAGAGCATGCTCAAGCGGGCGGCCAAGCAGGGGGCGGTGATTTTCCGAACGGTTGATTTGCGGGATTTTGCGCGCGACGCCCGGCGCACCGCGGACGACAGGCCGTACGGCGGCGGCCCCGGCATGATCATGAAGCCGGAGCTGTGGTTCGAGGCGATCGAGGCGGTTCGCACGCCGGAGGCGCGGGTGGTGTTGATGACCCCTTCCGGAACGACGTTCCGGCAGGCTGAGGCACGCCGGTTGGCGCGTGCGAGGCACCTCATCTTCGTCTGCGGCCACTACGAGGGAATTGACGAACGCGTGCGTGAGAAGCTGGTGACGGACGAGCTGTCGATCGGCGATTACGTGCTCACCAACGGGGTTTTGCCTGCGGCGGTGGTGGTGGATGCGGTGGTGCGGCTGTTGCCCGGCGTGCTGGGCGGCGGCGAAGAGGCGACTCGGGACGAGTCCTTTACCGAGGACCTCTTGGAGTTCCCGCAGTATACGCGTCCGGCGGTGTACAGAGGGATGTCGGTGCCGGCGGTGCTCCAGGGCGGCAACCATGCGGAAGTGGACGCCTGGCGTGCGGGGCAGGCGCTGGACAGGACGGCGAGGCGGCGTCCGGACTTGCTGAAGTAAGGATCGGGCGCGAACGGTTTTTTCAGAAGAAGGAGTAGGGACCATGATTGCTAAAGCGATAGACAAAATCAATGCCGAACAGAAGGCGAAACTGACTGACGTTAAGGCTGTTCCCGAGTTTAAGGTCGGCGACAGCGTTAAGGTCTTCGTGAAGATCAAGGAAGGCGACAAGGAGCGCGTGCAGGCTTTCTCCGGTACGGTCATCGCCCGTGACGGCGGCAAGAGCAGCACGTCGACGTTCACCGTTCGCCGCATCTCCTTCGGCGTTGGCGTGGAGAAGGTTTTTCCCGTCTACTCGCCTTACATCGACAAGGTCGAGGTCGAGCGCTCCGCCAAGGTCCGCCGCGCCAAGCTCTACTATCTGCGTGAGCTGACCGGCAAGAAGGCGCGCCTGCGCGAAGTGAAGTAACGCTCAGGGCTCCGAAGCCAGAGGCCCGAGAGCTTCTTGCGGGATGAGTGGAAACGAACGCAGGGAGGCGGAAGCGCCTCCCGGCTTTCGTTTTTTTGTCTCACCCCAGAAGGCTTACGGGTTGAGCTGATAGACCCGGTAGAACTCCCACAGGTTCGTGGCCACCGTGGTGATGAACCAGTTGGTGGCAGGCGGCGGGAACGGCACCGGCCGGCAGTCGACTGTGGTCCTGAATGTCGCGTTGGTCAGGTCCGTTTCCATGCGCAGCTGCTGCTCGCCGGCGAGGACATCTCCCACGCTCGCCACCAGGACGGTGGAGGTCGTGTTGGTCGGCATCACGATAGCGACGATGTTTGGCGCCACATGCCAGCGGTTGGTGCCGACCTGGTCGGTCGTAAGCTCAAATGCCAGGTCCGCCGGGTTCGGGGCCTTGGGATGCCTGAACGGATAGCGGCCGACATCCCACCAGAAGGGCAGGCTGTTGGTGGCGACAACCGACGGGTTGCCCTGGATCTCGGGCGTCGTCTTCCAGCCCCAGCCGGCGTGGCCCGACTGGCCCGGCAAGAAACCTGGCCCGAAGAGCGCTTGGATGTCGAGCCAGTACCGGTTGTTGGCGACCACGTTCCACGGCACGCCCGACACGCGAGGGTCGAGGAGGTCGACGTAGTATTGGTACTCGTGCTCGTAAACGCCGGCTCCCTGCCAGAACTGCGTGACGCAGCAGTAGTATGTCTGGTGGCAGTATTCGAGCGGCACGAAGAGGTTCGTGATCACCGCGCCCGGCTCCATCAGACCGTCCGCATGCCAGCTCAGGTTGAAGCCCAGCGGGCTGCCGATTCCGACAGGTGGCGGCACGGGCGTGAGTTCAGAGCCGACGTGGTCATGCATCCAGTTGATGTAGGAGCCCCACCAGTGTACGTCACTCACATGCCGCCCCTCGGCAACCCAGTCGTCGGCGCGTGTCGGGAAGACGCCCGGCTGCGGCGGCTCGTAACGCCAGGAGTCAAGGTCGGTGCCGTACACCATGTCCGGCGGCGCGCGCCAGATGTAGGCGCGGCGCGGCGTGACGCGGCTCAGCAACTGGTAGGCCATGTTGACCGACCGGCCGAGATACGGGTGCTGATCCGGCGTGGCGTAAGGCGGCACCTTGGGCAGGTAGGTCATCTCGCCCCAAACAGACACGCCCGTCATCAGGTTTGTCCGCACCACCGCGTCGTCGTTCCAGTTGTGGAGGTACGGCGTGGTCGCCCAGCCCCACGGGAAGAGGCTCGGCCCGCCAGAATTGTAGAGCGCCTCGATGCCCAGCCAGTAGACGCGTCCGGCCTTCTCGTTCCACGAGTCTTCCAGGTAGAGGTCGTATCTGAACTTATGCTCCTTGACGCCGGCGTAATTCGGCCCCAGGAAGCTCAGGTCGACCGTGCCCGCGTAGAACTCCTTGACCGCGCCGGCCGAGTCCAGAGGTTGTGCGTAACTCAGCAGCGGGGCATCCCTGCTCAGCAGTTCGGCGCCCGGCATGCTGTAGCCTGTCTGCGAGTCGGCTGCCGGCACATCGGTGTACCAGTGCAGGCGGAATCCCGAGGGGCGTATCCCGTCAACGGGAATGGCGGGGGCATTGCTCTCGCCGCCGTAGCCCAGATAGGAGCCCCACCACCGGATGGCGTCGATCGGACGGCCGTCGCACCACCAGTCGTCCGCCACCAGATAGGGCTCGTACCCCTTCTGAACGTAGAGCCACGACGGGATGTCGATGCCATAGGCCAGATCCGGGGGTTGTACCCACTTGGGTCCGACGACGGGCGGGAAGCGGTCCCCTATCGTAACAGCATAGTCCTCGACTTCGCCGTCGTCAGCCAGCCCTGCGGGCGTCAGACCGCCTGCCGTGCTCAGCCGGAACCGGGTGTAGGTCACGCCTTTCGCAGCCGTGCCCGGCACGACGAACGATACGATGTTGACGCCGGCCGAGACCGGCAGGCTGGCTGCCATCTGCTCGCCGGGGTCGCTCCAGTCGAAATCGGCGTTGAGGTCGATCCAGGCGTCGAGTTTGCCGGCGGCCGTAGCGGTCACCTTCATCTTGGCGGTTTCGCCCCGGTAGAACGGCGTCAGGAAGATCACGCCGTCCTCGTCGTCAAGGCCGGCGATGTCGTCGCCGTCGGCGGCTGGCGTCGGCTGGCCGTTGGCCTCGCTGTCGATCAGCGTGCCCAGGTAGAGCGTGCCGCGCAGATAGTGACGCGCGCCGTTGTGGGCGAGGAGTGTCGGGTAGCCCGGCGTATTGACGCTGTCTGGCGCGTCGCCGAAGTCGAGCAAGGGCTCGCCGATGCTGACCAGATAGTCTTCGACCTCGCCGTCGGGCGCGGGGCCGGTAAACGACAGCCCGCCCGTGCTGGAGAGGCGGAAGCGGGCGTAGGTCACTCCGGCGAGGGCATTGCCGGGCACGTTGAAAATGAGGCCGTTGACGCCCGCAGCGACCGGCACGCTGCCCAGAATCTGCTCGCCCGCGTCCGACCAGTCGCCGTCTTTGTTGAAGTCCACCCATGCGTCGAGGAAGCCGGGTCCGCTGGAAATGCAGTTGATCGCTCCGCTGCAGTTCGGTATCCACGGCATGCCCAGCAACGCGATTCCGTCCTCGTCCGCCAACCCGTTCAGGTCGTCGCCGTTCGCGCCGGGCGTCGGCTGGCCGTCGAATTCGGCGTCGATCAGCAACCCGAGGAAGAGCGGCGAAAGCTTGTGCCGCGCGCCGTTGCTGGACAGCAGCGTGGGATACTTCGGATCCGGCGCGTCGCCGAAATCGAACGTCTGCCCCAGCGGATTCAGCGTCACCGTGCCCGGTCCGGCCAGCGTCGGATACCAGCTGTTGCCGCCGTCCACGCTGATCTCGATGAAGATGTCGAAGAAGCTGTCGCAGTCGTAAACGCCCAAGCCCGTGTCGGTGATTGTGGTCCGTCCCAAGGAGGCCTTGGTCGGAGATTCCCGGATGAGCACGTTGGCGGGGGAGCCGCTGCTAAGGTCCATCTGTATCATTTCCGTGTCAAAGTACTCCGTGCCGCCCGCACCTCCCAGAAGTCCGGCGATCTGTAGGGTCGACGTGGCCGGCGCGCTCACATGTGACCAGCCCCCGCCGCCAGGAATAAAGATATCCATTTCCACCGTTGAGCCGCAGGTGTGGGTGACTACGGAACCTGGCGGCGGCGGCGGGATCGAGGATACGAATGCCCGATGGACGAAGTTGCTGATCACAATGTTGTTGGCAAAGAAGGCGAACCGAGGCCGAGTGCCGGCGTATTCCCCCTGAGGTGGCGGCAGGAGGTTCGACGTGAGTTCATGGACCGGCGCGACCCGCTTCAACTCCATATGCGCGGGCCCGTTCGTCGCCACCGACCAGGTGATCCCGCTGTCGGTGCTGACTTCGGTGAAGATGTCGAAGAAGCTGCTGACCATGTAGCCGCCGCCTGCTCCACCGCCGCCACCTGCTGTCCGGGCTGTGCCGCCTTCGGATACCTTGGTCGGACTTTCTCGTATCAACACCCCAACAGGCAGGTCCCCTCCGGAGATGTTCAACTGCGTCACGACCTCCTCTTCAGTCGTCTCTCCAGAGAACTCGCGTACATTCTTGGTGCTGAGCGACATCATGCCCGGCGCCCTTACCAGTTGCCAATTCAGCCCGCCGTCCGTCGAAAGCTGGAGGTCCAGTTGCGAGTCAAAGGTGTACGTTTGCGAGCCGCCAAGCAACGGAGGATCCATCCACAGAGTGAACCGTTTGTCCCGAACGTCCCGCAGCACGATTCCGTTCGCGTAGGCCTGCCATGTCGGCTGCGTCGAGACGTATTGCCCGTTGGGCATCGGCTCGGCCGGCCGCGGCGCGGCTACTGCCGGAATCAGCGCCGGGTCGACCTTCAGCTCCATGGATACCGGCTGCAGGGCCGCGAACCAAATGGAGCCTGCGTCCATGCTGACCTCGGGCCAGATATCGAAGAAGCTGTCGATCATGTACCCGCCCGGTATTGTCTCGATCCGCGTCTCGCCCGTTGAAGCCTTGGTCGGGCTCTCCCGGATCCGCACCGTGCCGGGCAAGGTCCCTCCGCTGATGTCAAGGGCCAGCATTTCTGTCGCATAGAGGGTGTCGCCTCCCGACGGTCCGCTGTTCACGATGTGT
The DNA here is from genome assembly GCA_025360845.1 of bacterium. GTDB lineage: Bacteria > Verrucomicrobiota > Kiritimatiellia > RFP12 > UBA1067 > JAHFSX01. Next base: position 20,009 of record JANYBJ010000034.1, on the reverse strand, counting down.
ACCTGGGTCGCGCCGCTGGCGACGTAGGGTGTCCAAGTTGAGCCGCCATCCGTCGAGACCTCCATCTCCACCTGGGACCCAAAGGCGTGCGTCACGCTCGCCCCCGGTCCCGGTGGCGTAACCCCCGCCGTAAAGAGCCGGTGCGCCGGGTTGCGCAGAAGGAGGCCGTTGGCAAAGGCCACCGTTTGCGCCTCGGGTTGGACGTATAGGCCGCTGACTGGCGGCAGCAGGGTCTGCGGGAAGAAATGCTTGTGGATCACCCGCAGCGGGTCGCTTCCTAAACCGGCGACCGTGTCTTGCCGCTCACCGGCACGCGCCAGCACAGCGGCAAGGGTCGCACACGAAACAAGTGTCGCCCAGTGCCGAAAGAGCCCGGGCGGATTGAGCAGTTTGTTCATGACACACCTCCATTAAGAAACCGTTAAGCGAACTCAAAGAAGAAGATGCAGCAAACATAAACCTCAGGCCAGTGACAAGACGGATAAAAATGACCGAAAAATGAGTTCCGGTCTAATGAACAGCGCAAAAAATTAAGCAATTGTAAACCGTCTTGAACAATAAGTAATAATTTGTGAAGTGGTTCAATGGTTTCAGAGAATAACGGTCATGTCAAGCGAATATGTCAAGAATGAACAAAAATAAATTTAAGACTCTGGCGCACCCGGAGTCAGTCGAGGCCTTTGAAGACTTTCAGCAGCCGCAGAATCCGGGACTGCGTCATGCGGATGGCGTCTTTGGGGCAGACTTCATGGCAACAACTGCAACTGATGCAGAGCGCCCTGTCCAGCACGGGCCGACGCGCGGCGGGAGTCAACGCGATGGCATGGACGGGGCAGGCCTTCTCGCACTTGCCGCACCCGATGCAGGCCGCCTCGGAAAAGGCGGGCCGCACCCACACGATGCTGCTGGCCCTTTTCACCAGCCAGTCGGGGAGCAGGCTCAGCAGGTGCGCGCCCGAGGGGACTTCGAAGGACGGAACGGTCACGGTGTCTCCGCACAAGACCGGCGATGCCTGCTCAGACGCGCTCTGCGCGGACAGGTAGGGGACGCGGCGGACGTCGATGTGCAGCATTCCGCACAGCGCGCGGTCGAGCGCGAAGGGGTTCTCGGCGGCGGCGAGGAAACCGAGGCGGACCGGACGTCCGTTGGCCGGGCCTTGTCCCTCCATGCCCACGATGCCGTCGGCGATCGTCCAGGTCGGGGGGAGAACCTGCCAGATCGTCTTGATCAGCCGGCCGAAGGTCTCGGGCTTGGGATGGAGGCGGTGCAGCGTGGTCTTGGAGTAGCCGGGGATCGCGCCATACATGTTTTTGACGGCGGCCGTCAGCATGGTGAGCGAGTGGCTTTTCACCTTGGGCAGGTTGATGATGAGGTCGGCATCCAATACCGGGCGCGCGACGGAGAAGGCGACTCCGTCCAGCACGAAGGCTTTGACGCCGGCCTGCTCGAAAGAGATCAGCGGCACATCCTCCTCGGCACAGACCGCGGCCATGCCGGTGGCCTCCCACACATGGCGCAAGTTGGCTGTGCTGGCCGGGCTGTCGCCCACGGTGACCTGCGCGCCCGCGGCCTTGAAGCGGCGGATGACGTGGCGCACCAACTCCGGATGAGTGGTGACCGCCTGGTCGGGCGTGCGGTCCGTGAGCAGGTTGGGTTTAAGTAAGACCCGCTTGCCGGCGAGCGATGCGGTATTGAGCCAGCCGGTGAGGCCGAGCAGGCGGCCCAACGCTTCAGCGAGGGCCGGACCGTAATCGGCGCACCTGACAATAATAACCTCGTTGTTCATGTTCCCGGTGTTAAAGTGCCCAGCCTTCCCTGTACGGCGGGTTGATGAATGGGTTCGCCGCGGCGCAGTTCGTGAACTGCAGCTTTGTAGCGTCCCATTCCAGCCTGGTGCCGGCCAGCCGAAGGGCGATCACGCCCAGCAGAGAGATCTCGGTCAGCGGGCCGCCCAGGGAAAAATCGGAACAGGCTTTCGTGCCTTCGCGGATCGCGCGTGCCCAGTCCTGCTCGTGGCCGCCGTGAGGAACGCGCGGCAGCGTCGGCTCGGGCCGCTTGTAGGCCTTCATCTTCTCCTCGGGGAAGATGCGCAGGCCGCCGGCGCCGTGCGAGCCATACATGATGGTGCCTTTGTCGCCGTAGACGATCGCGCCGGTGTCCACCGGCTGACGATCCGGTTCCAGATCGGCAGGCCGCGGCATCTGCTCGGTGCCGCTGTGCCATTTGAGCGTGATCGGCCCTCGCTTGCCTTTGGCAGGAAATTCAAACGTGACGATGTCGCCTGCCGGGTAGACATCGGCCCGCACGTCAGGCGGGTAATCCTTGACCTCCGCCGTGACCGCCGACGGCGCGCCGAGATCGAGGCCCCAGAAGACAGGTCCGAGCACATGACAGGCCCAGTCGCCGAGCGTGCCGTCGCCGAAGGGAACCCAGCCACGCCACGATTCAGGCAGGTAGGCAGGTGAATACGGACGCGGCTGCGCCGGGCCGAGCCACAGATCCCAGTTGAGATTTTCCGGAACCGGCGCGCCCTTCCGCGCCTCCGCCAAGCGGTTCAGCCCTGTGTTTACGCTCTGCGCCCGGGCATGGACGGTGTGTACGTTTCCGATGGCTCCGTCCCAGAGCCACTCGCAGAACATGCGGGTCTCGTTGGACGAATGCCCCTGGTTGCCGAGCTGCGTGACGACCTTGTGCTCCTTCGCCGCCTTCATCAGTTCGCGGACTTCGTGGATCGAATGCGCGAGCGGCTTCTCGCAGTAGACGTGCTTGCCGCGCTTGATCGCCTCCATCGCCAGGACGGCATGGGTGTGGTCGGGCGTCGCCACAATGACCGCGTCGATGTCCTTCTCCATCTCGTCCCACATCCTGCGGTAGTCCTGATACTGCTTGGCGTTCGGGTACTTCTTGCGGAAGTCGGGCGCGCGGGTGGAATCGACATCGCACAGCGCCACGATGCTGTTGTCGCCGGCCAGGGCGTCGGTGTCCTTGCAGCCGGGCCACCCCAGGCCGATGCAGGCGATGTTCAGCCTGCCGCTGGGAGGGGTCTGGCCCTCGCGCCCGAGCACATGGCTGGGCACGACGGTGACCGCTCCCGCTGTCGCGCCCGCAGCTTTCAGAAACCCGCGCCGACTCATGTTGATCATGTTCAAATGACATCCTCCGATAGTGTGATATGGCATCATTGTTCACACATCCGGTCACTTTGTAAATCCCAAAGACTCGGGATGTGGCGAACGGCATATGCGGTCTTGCTGTATACGGACGCGAAAGAAGTGCGTATCATGTGTCGTAACGGTTGGAGCCAAGTCCGTTACTTGGAGATTAAGTCAATGCGCCTTCTGGTTAACATAAGGACGCCTGCTATGAGAGACCGCTCACTCATTTCACCGGTGTGTTTAATCGTGTTGTCATCACTGAATGCGTTTGCGGCGCAGGATGGGTTGCCCAAGAACTGGGGCGCCTTGAGTCGCGACGACTACGGGCAGACAAAAGCTCATTTCGCCAAGCCGGACAAAGCGTATGCGCCCTTTACCTTTTGGTTCTGGGACGAGCCGCTCACACCCGGCAAGTATCCGAATAAGCCGCGCGAAATGGCGAAAAAGATGCTTGAGCAAGGGATCAATCCCGGCTATCCGCACGCGCGAATCTGCGCCGACACCCTGCTGGGCGAGAAATCAAATCCGCCGTTGCTGGATCTTCCCAAGGAACAGTGGTTGTCCAAAGAGTGGTTCGAAGCCTATGACGCCGTCTTGGATGAAACCGTCAAAGCCGGCGGCTATCTGGGTTACTGCGACGAGTACATGTGGCCGGTCGGCAGCGCGGCCGGTCGTGTCATACAAAAGCATCCCGAATTGGCGAACGCCTCGCTCCAGTGGGCTGTTCAGGATGTCGACGGCGGCGAGACCGTCAAGCTGCCGGCCGCCTTCGTCAGCCTTGCCGCAGTGAGAGGCAGCGCGGCTCCCGAGCAGGATTTCAGCAAGCCCGAGGAGGTCATGACGCTGGAGCTTAAAGACTTTACCTCAACTGATTTCGCCGAGCATACCGGGAAAACGCTGGGACAGACCGTCAGGATCGACAAGTTGCGCCTCAATTCAGTATCACTCTATCCGGCGGTCTGGAAACAGTCCGCAAAGGCTGATTTTACACTTGAGGCGCGTATTGACGGGCCGGCCGGGCGTCTGGTCGCACAGCGCGAAGTCAAAGGGCAGATTGCCCCTGGCGACTGGATCTCTCTGGACATCCCTGAAACGCTCGCGGTGGGCACGTCACTTTATGTGGGCGTGAAAGCCTTGGGAAAATACGAGGCCAACACGCTCGGGTGGTGGGGCAAAGCAACCAAGACGTACACCTTGGGAGAGGCTTACGCCGATGGCAAGCCCGTTCCCGTCTCACGCGAGGTCAGGCTGGGCTATCTCACCGCGAGTACTGTGTTGAGCGCCTCGTGGGTCTGGCTGGAAAAGAACCCCGGAACGGGGCATACCGTCTATTTCCGCAAACCCTTTGAAATCCCTAAAAGCGAGATCGTCGATGCGGAAATGCGGATCACCTGCGATGACCGTCATACCGTTTATCTGAATGGCAACAAGCTTGGAAGCGCCGCGACCTGGACGCGTTTGATCACGTATAAAAAGGATCAGCTCTTAGGTGCGGGCCTGCAAGCGGGCAGGAATGTCCTTGCCGTGGAAGGGTTCGGCGGCGGCGGGGTGGATGCCCTGATCTGCGAACTGGTGGTCGACCTGGCAACCGGCGAGCGGCTCAAGATCCGCACGGGGGATGACGGATGGCGATTAAGCGCCAAAGCGCAAAAGGATGACTGGTACGCGCCGGGTTTTGAAGACGGCTCCTGGGACAAGCCCGCGATCATCGGCTCCGCCTCCGCCTCGCCGTGGCGTCTGCCCGAGGCGCGAGGCAAGTTCAGGAAAGCGACCATCCGGAGCAAAACCCTGCAGATCATTGCCGAAAATCACGCCGATATGGAGTGGACCGTGCCGGGCAAGGGCGAGAAGTGGCGCGTCTACACCTTTACGAAGAATGACGGAGGCTCGGTCAATTTCGTCAACAAGGATCTCGCCAAGGCCTTTATCGCTATCGCGCATGTCCCGTATCAGGAGCGCTATGGCGCCACGTTCGGCAAGACGATCATCGGCTCATTCTGCGACACGGAAGGCAACTACGGCAACGGCAACGGGCTGGTCTGGTCCAAGGATATGCCGGAGGCCTATCGGAAGCACGGCGAGGGCCGCGACGTCAAGATGTGGCTTCCGCTTATGCTGGATGAAGATGAGGAAGGATTGTACGCGCGTGCTCGTTGCGACTGGTACGAGGCCTTTTCAGAGTGCTACGCCGCCTTTTTCCAGGGTGTCAGCGACTATCTCGCCAAATACGGCCTGTATTACACGGGGCATGTGTGGGAGCAGACCTTGCAATCCGAAGCGTCTTGCGTCGGCGCCTATATGGACATACAGCGGGCCTATTCCATGCCGGGCATGGATGCGCTAGGCCCGAACACCTTCCGGCCTCACGATTATCGAGAGTCGTTTTCGGTGGCCGCCTTTGAAAAGCGGCGCATGCTGTGCGAACTGCTGGGCGCGGGAGGTTGGGAGCATTTCACGACCGCTATTCTCAAGCAGGGCAGCAACGCCGCCTTCGCCTTCGGCAGCTCGCATATCGCGCACCACGGTGTTTTCATGACGCGCACGCTTAAGGTTTGGACGCCCGACTGGTATGACGAAAACCCCATGTTCGGATTTTTCAATCTCTGGTCGGATTTCACGGCGCGCGCGTCCTACATCAGCTCAAGCGGCAACGTGGTCCCGGATGTCTTGATTGTCCATCCGCAGGAGAGCGTGTGGACGCTGCTCGGCGACACGGAAAAGATCTTCTGGAGTCCTGAATCCGGGCACGTGAGCTATTTGGACGGACTGTACTGTAAGGACGTGCAGGAGATGAACCGCCTCTACAGCGGGGCGATGGAACTGTTGACCGAGAGCCGTGTCGAATATCTCATTGCCGACACCCATTATCTGCAAGAGCTGAAGCAGACCGCCAAGCTTCTGAGTCGCGGCGATTTGGCTTTCAAGACCGTGATCCTGCCGCCGCTGGTGGTGCTGGACCGTGATTTCGCCAAGAGGCTCGTCGGCTTCGCAAAGGCGGGCGGAGCGGTTTATGCGCTCGGCACGTTGCCGACCGGCTCCCCCGAGGCCGGTCTTCATGATCCGGCTGTTCAGGCGCTGATGTCGGAACTCAAAGCCGCTGGCTCGTTCCACGCGATTGGCGACACGCTTGCCGATGCCATCAGTAAAAAGTCCGACGGGCTTGAGTCGCGCATTTCATTTGTAAAAGACGGTTTTAAGATGCTTCAGACGAACCGCAGGGTTGACGGACGCGATTTTTTCTGGCTTGTTAACAACACGGAGGCGTACCAGCAGTCTCTGATACGGGTCGCCGATGTTAAGGGCCAAGCCTCCATCTGGAACTGCGAGACGGGAAGCATCACGGCGATTGCTTCTGAGGATGCAAAAACAGGTAGTGAGCTTAACATTTGCTTTGAGCCTAACCAGGCCTACTGGCTCGTCTTTGACCCGCAACAAAAGCCCTTGAAAACGCCTGTATTTACGCATCCGGCGCGTACGATGATCGCAGAGGCGACAGGGCCTTGGAAGGTCACGGCGAAAAAAGACGTGCAGCCCGTGCTGGAATTTCCGGTTGCGCTTCCCGAGGGCTATCTCAATAATGGCGTCATGCATACGCTGAGTGACTGGAGCGGTTGGAGCGAACTGCCGAAGCGGTTCAGCGGTTTGTTGGATTACACAACCACCCTAACGCTGGCGGAGGTAAGCCAAAAAATGCAACTGGATCTGGGTGCCGTGAGTCACATCGCCCAGGTATGGGTCAACGATCAGCCGGTCGGCGCCAAAATATGGGCACCTTTTACTTTTGACACCGCGGCCTTCAAAAAAGGCGAGAACACCCTTCGTATCCGCGTCGGCAATCTGGTGAACAACAACTACGGTCTGGCCTCGCCGTCGGGTCTGCTGGGGCCGGTTGTCGTGAATGCCATTACGGGGGACGGTTTGTGAATCAGGCCTTGAACTGCACACTCGCGCTCGCGGCGAGTCTCACCGCTGGCACCGTGGAGGCAGCCGATGCTGTTTCTGTCGCGTGGGCAAAGACCCTCCAGCAGGCGGCCTTTGTGAAAGAGGGGCTGGAGCGCTTTCGCAATCCCCAGTATCAATACGAGTGCCTGGGACTTGGGGGTACGGTCATGCGGGTCGGCCCCGACGGGATGACAAGGCCGGGAGCGCCCGGCATCAGCAAAATGGGGCATCTGGAGCACCTTCCCTACCTCTCGTATCACTATTGGTGGGACGAGGAGGCCCATCGTCATCACCCCTTTGACCTGACCGGCGGTTACGGCAAGAGCCTCGAGCCCGGTCAGGTGACGGCCTTCCGGCACAACCTGGATATCGACAGCGGGCTCCTCACCATCGACTTGGGCATCAGTGTCGGTCAGGCGGAGGCTGCCTTCCAGAGCCGCCGGGAGATGTTTGTCACGCCTGAAGGGGTTCTGGTGATCCGGGTCACTGACGCGCCCGAGGCCCCGGCGCCGTTTCAGATGCGCGTGGGGATAAACGAGAAGGTCCGGATTTATCTGAACGGGGGCATCTACGCAAAAGCGCATGATCCCTGGGCCGGAACAGGCGTGCCCAAACAAGACGGATCGGTTGTCGTGGCCAATCGTCCGAGATCCTGCACGGCCACGCTGGCGATCATCTGCGAAGGCGCGGGCTCGTTCGTCGATTCGCAAACTTTGCTGCTGGGCTCCGCGAAGCCGGGAGGAACGCTGACTTTTTACCTTGCTCCGGGGTCGTCCTATGAGAGCGCCGACCCGGTTGCGACAGCCTGGAAGAAGGCCGAGGCGGCGAAGGTGCGCGGGTATGACGCCCTGCGCAAAGAGACGGCGAAATGGTGGCAGGCGTTTTATGCGCGGTCTGCGGTGAGTGTGCCGGACCGTGAGCTGGCCATCTGGTATGCCCGGTCCTCGTATTATCTCGGGGTATTCTTCGGCAACACGGCTGTGCCGCCGGGATGCAACGGCACCGGCGCCGAAAGTTTTGCCGGCGCGGTCTGTCCCGAGTACGATCTGGTTTTGGATCAGATGGCGCTCCTGTACGGGAACCATTTCGATGAGGCGCGGCGGGTCGTGGACTGGCTGGGCCGGGCGCTCCCGCGTGCGGAGCGTTATGCCAAGGAAGGCCTCTGCCTGCACAAGACTTCGGTAACGTACAGAGGCGGCGCAAAGTTCGGTCCCCTGATGGGCTACGATGGCACGATCCTCATGCCTCCGACAGAAGGCGAGGGCGTGTGGGCGCATGAAGATTTTTCGGGAAACAACGCCGCGCTCATGGCGCTGAATGATGTGGATTGGAACGTTGATGGCCCGCATGGCGAATTGGCGAAACGTATCCTCAAAGAGACCACCCAGGTGTCGGTCGAGGATCTCCAATGGCGGGACGACTTCAACGCCTACCTGAACAAGCACATGCCCGCCACGGTGCAGCAGGCCGGAACCTTGTTCGGCCTGCGGGAGTCGGTCCGCCGAGGTGTCGCGGAGAAAGGTTGGGAGGAACTGGCCAACAAAATTTTGTTGCCAGTAGCCGATTACAAGGGTTCGAAAGTCCTGACGGTCGGACCGGGCGCCGCGCCCGTCGAAAATTCCGGTGACGCCACCTGGCTGATCCCGTTGTGGTGGTATCGGATCCTTGCGGATGACGATCCGCTCGTCGGCGCCAGCTACGCGCTGTTCCGCACGTCGAAGACCGGCAATTACACCTTCAACAACGGCTGGATGGGGGTCGTCGCGGCGAAGCTCCACGATGGCGACGAGGCCTGCCGCTGGGCCAGGCGCTTCATCCAGCCGGGCGTCACCCTGTTCGACGACACCTGTTGGAGAACCGCTCCGACAGGATGTGTATACGGACGCTGCGCGTGCGGTTGCCGAAAGGCACGGCCAGTCTCCGCCGTCCCGAAAGGGGCGTGCGGATAGAAGAGGGGTGGGCCGTGCTTCCCGCAACGGAACTTCCGGCAAAAGGGAAACGTGAGTTTACATTCGAACCATGAACGCAACATCAGCAAGAGGAGCGCATGATGAGTGACACGCAAAAGGGGTTCGTTAAACGGCCGAGACAGAGTGTTAAGACGGGCGGAAGAGGGTCTGTTCTGGCGATGTTGATTCTCTTTGCAGTGACCGGTTCGGCTCCGGCCGCAAGCGACGGCGGCTCGGGCACCACCGGCGGATTCAAGTACTTTGTCGGGATCGTGGGCAATCCCTCCGTTCCGGACATCAGTTGGAGCGATGAGGAGTTGGAGCAGATCAAGGCGCTGGGCGTGAACATGGTGCAACTGAGCATCGCCTGGGGCAATAAACCCGCCGACGAGGTGCTGAATCTGGAGGATCTGGACGCCGGACAGCGGGAGAAATTCGCGTTCCGGATCAAGCAGGCCCAGAAACACGGGCTGAAGACCCTCGCGCAGTTCGGCATTCCGCGGATGACCAATTACAGTCCGGTGCGGCCGGCCTGCATCCTGGACCCGGCGGTTCAGAAAAAGTACCGTGAGCTGCTCACGGACTTCATGACCTCCTTTCCGGAGGTCGACGATGTCATGGTTTACACCTTTGACCAGCGCGCGTGGCTGTGCAGCGAGTTCGGTCCCTGCCCGCGCTGCAGCGGCCTGCCCTTGGACGAGCGGCTTCCGGGCTTCCTGAACCTGCTCAACGAGACGATGCAAAAATGCCGTCCCAATACCCGGCTGTGGTGGAAGCCCTGGGAGCTTTCCAAAGGGCAGGTCGTTTCGATCCTCGACAAGGTTCAGCCGGAGCACTTCGGGCTGATGCTGAATCCGTCCACCAGCAATGAGGTGTATCCCTTCAACGACCGCTCGTTCAAGTCGGATCTGGGCGTGAAACGTTTTGTGCAGTTGGCGAAGGAGCGCAACATCCCGGTGGTCGGCGAATTCGATCATACGCTCTACAAGCCGCTGTATCTGATGGAAGATTTTTTTCCGCGCCTCATCTACGAGCAGATGCAGGGCTGGAGGGAACTGGAAGGCGTGGTCGGCGTGAAGGAGTATTATGGCTTTGCGCCGTCCACCTTCTCGGTGAACGCCGCCATGCTCAAGGCGTGGATGAAAGCGCCCGGCGCGCCGCTCGAAACGCTCCTTCAGGAAATCGCCGCACCTTATGGCGAGAAGGCCGCTCCGCTGATGATTCACGCTTGGGAATACACGGCGCAATCCGTGGAGGCCTATCCGTGGGATACGACCTACTTGATTGGGGCGATGGCGCTGGACCGGCACTGGGACGGGTCACACGACTGGGAGCCCGTCACCATTCCGAGCGCCACATGGGACACGCCGATCTGGAAGGCCAACCGTCGCGCGAATTTTATGCTGACCGAGGAGCACAAGGCGCACCCGTGGCTTTTCGAGGACGCCGGTCTGCGGCTGGAGGATTCCTCCGCGCTGGGCTTCAAAGCCGTTGGCTACTACGACCAGGCCATCGCTGCCGGCGGCGGCAAAGCGGAGGAGATCCGCGCGCAGCGAGAGATCGTGTGGAAGACGTCGCGTTCGCTCCGCGCGAAGTCCCTGCACTTTCTGATGACGCTGGCCGCGCAGGATGCGCGGATGGTGCAGAACGACGAAAAACAGTTCGCGGTCGTGGCGAAGCGCTTGGAGGCTCTGCTCAAGCGAGACGTGGAGAACCAGGCCGGCAACGCGGCGGTCGCGCAAAAGCTCGCGGAGTTCCAGCGCGATTCCAAGGCGTGGCTGGTTTCCAATCTCAACCCGCGGGACTATGAAACCAAGACCACGATTGACTGGAGCAAGTGGGTCACTCACTAAGAGATTCTTGGTCGGCATTCAGCTTGCTGGCGAAGTACATGATGGTGCCCTACGTGTAATCTTGCCCGCGTGGTGCGGCTTGTTCCCGGGTAAGGACATCAACCGCATAAGCTCTTTTTCCGAGTCGGTACGGCTGTAGACAACTTCGGCGGTTGTTTGCCCATGGATGGCGGAATCTGCAACAAAGGTCGTTAGTAGAAGGGGTGCGGGTCTTGGAAAACTCCGTTCTCTCGTCCGTAACTTGGCCATTTTGTCGCACGTAAGCCATGTTGAAACCGGTAGGGCGGTTTCGCCGAAACCGCCGCGGACGGCTCGGCGAGCCGTCCCTACCATGCATTCGAACCATTCGTTGAAAAAGTTACCCATCCGTTTGCTTCCGGAACTCCGCGAGGGCGGGCTTTCCTCTAAAATCAGCGTTCCGAGAGAATCGGGCGAATGTGATTGAACGGGACGGCGGATTATGAAACGCTGATGGCAACGTTGGCTGGGCGGCCGGCATGGGGGTGAAGCGATGTTGGAGATAACCTATACCAATTCTTTTTTAGACCTGGCCTTTGGGAAGGCGCGGGCGACGATAAGGAATCCTGTCGTCATAATCTGCAACTCGGCAATACTGGCCGCACTCGGTTTGTGCCTTTTGCACGACGCGGACCATAACCATTCTGCTGCCATCAGGGTTTTCGTCATTGGCGTGATGTTGTCATTTCTGTCAGGATTGGGCGCGTGCTTCATCCTTTTGGTGTGCGTCATGCATACGTGGCACGATATATGGAAGGGTGGTAAAGCAGGTCATCTTGGGCCTCACGTCGTTACGGTGACCGAGGAGAAAATATCGGAGGCGACCAGCGCGAACAGGAGCGAGTGGAATCTGCGAAACGTGGCTTCGGTTTGTCAGACCTGAAAGTCCATTTATGTCTTTGTCACACCGTCACTGTTTCTGCTTATTCCGAAAAAGAGTCTGGCCGATGAGGCTGGAAACTTCTACAAGCAGTTAATAAAAATGTGGTTGTCCGCGAAGCAGTCGACCTCGAAATGACGGGAGTGATTGAACAGGGAGGCGGGCAGAGCCGCCGGTTTTCCCGCAGCTGAAGGACATGCGATCATGAGTTCCCTGCGCATACGGTTTATCGGGCTGACAGGCATTGACCGCGACAAGATGTATCTGGTTAGGTTGTGCAAGACAAACGATGCCGCGATTTCGAGGATCGCTTCGCATTTAAAGAATGTCGCACGCCGCGCGAGGGAAGGTTACCGCGTGCAGGAGCGCGGGACACGCAGAATCAGGCCAAAAAACAGTTCCTCACGGCGATGGAGCAGTTTAAGAGTGTGGTCCATGTGAGCGACGAGTTGGTTAGCGTTCAGACGAACGTCGACCAACTGGTCCGCGATATGGAGAGCGCGATCGCTCAGGCCGATGTGTTTCTTGCGGCCTTGCAGTCGGAATAGCGCAACCGCAATTGGCCGCAGGCGGCGTCGACGTCCTTGCCGCGCGATTTGCGCAGGGTGGTGTTGATCTTGGCCTTGAGAAGCGCGTCGAGAAACGCGAGGCAGGTGCGGTCGTCGGGGCGCTCGCCTTCGTAGCCTTCGGTCGGACTGAGGGGAATCAGATTGACTTTGCAGGGTGTGTGGCGCAGCAGGCGGATCAGCTCCTCGGCGTGCTGAGGTCGGTCGTTCAGATTCTTGACGAGGGTGTACTCGAAGGTCACCACGCGGCCGGTCTTCTCGGTGTAGGCGCGGCAGGTGTCGAGCAGCGTCGCGATGGGCCAGCGCGTGTTGACCGGCATGAGGCGGTCGCGCAGGGCGTCGTTGGGCGCGTGCAGCGAGACCGACAGTTCGAACTGCAGGCCCTCCTCCGCGAGGCGCTGGATGCCCGGCACGACGCCGCAGGTGCTGAGGGTGATGTGGCGCGCGCCGATGTTGACGCCCTTCTGGTCGTTGAGGATGCGCAGGGCGCGGAGCACGTTGTCGTAGTTCGCGAAGGGCTCGCCCATGCCCATGACCACGATGTTGCCCGGGCGGGGAAGCTGGGGCTGGGGGCCGGGGGAAGGGCGGAGGGCGGGAGAAGCGCCTGACGGCGCCACTACGAACGGAGACGGGGAAGAAGCGCCTGGCGGCGCCACGACGAACGGCGAGGCGGACGTGGGGCGCATGAGCGCGCAGGCGGCCATGACCTCGCCGACGATCTCGCCGGCGCTGAGGTCGCGGACGCGGCCGGCCGCGCCGCTGGCGCAGAAAGCGCAGCCGAAGGCGCAGCCCACCTGCGTGGAGATGCACTGCGTGACGCGGTCCTTGGAGGGAATGAGCACGGTCTCGATGCGTGCGCCGTCCCCGCAGGCGAGCAGCAGTTTGCGAACGCCGTCCGGCGAGTCGTGGATGTGGACGGTTTCAAGCGGCGCGAGCGAAAAGCGTTCGGCCAGCGCGGCGCGCAGTCCGGCCGGCAAGGTCGTGATCTCCTGCCAAGACTGGGCGAAGTTCTGGTAGAGCGCGGTGACGATCTGGTCGGCTCGGAAGGCGGGCAGGCCGAGCTCTTTGCAGAGGGGTTTCCACTCGGCGGGAAGGAGGCTCCAGGCGGAGGGCTTCATGATAGGCGTTTCCATCCGGATGAAATAACGGTGGATGCGGTTTGAAGGGGCGAGAGCATGGGTTATTCGGGAACTTTGATGCTTTGACGCGGTTCCAGCAAAGGGTTCTTCTCGCGCGGAACATCCTTTTTCTGGTAGCTGGTATCGGTGAGTTTCTTGCCGGCATCTTCAAACGGTTTTTTGTCGGGAATGTCGCGCGGGTCAGCCTTGATGGTGGCCACCGAGATCTGTTTCTCTTGCTTGTAAGCCGTTTCTTTTTCTACGGGGACTTCCGTAAGTTTCTTGGCGTCCAGCGTCTTGTCGCGTCCGAACAGGCGCCAGCGGCTGGGAGAGCGAGGGGCCTCGACGCTTTTGCCGACAGTCTCGGTTGTACGGGGCGTATAGACGGCTTCGCGATAGGAGCCGTCGCGCAGCGTTTGGCTGGGCGTGTAGGACTTGGGTTTGAAGCGCACTTCGTCGTCGCTTCCCCAGGTGACGAGGGAGCAGGCGCAGAAGGACACAAGGATGAGGGGGCGCAGCATAGTGGGAGTGTCAGTTGCGGGATTTAGAGGGCGGCGGGTGGCTTTTGAGCGATTCGATGGTCTGGCGGAGCATGGCCGAGAGTTCGTCGTAGTTCGCGTTCTGGCTGACGGTCAGCCGCAGGATCGCGGTCTCCATCTGCGCGTAGAGCAGTTCGGTGGCGAGCCGGGTGTTGACTTTCCGCAGCTCGCCTTTGCGGACGCCCTCGACCAGGAGGCGGTGGATGATGCGGCGCAGGCCGATGGTGTGGCGCGAGATGGTGCGCTCCAGGTTGTGGCCGGCGCGCTGCGCGGCGAGCACGTAGTCGAGGATCACGGTCAGGATGACGCGCTGCTTGAATAAAAGCCTGAGCACGGCGTCGAGCAGCCGCTCCAGCCGGGCGATCACGTTGTCCTTCGATGAGAGGATCTCCCGGTAACACCCGATCAGAATATTGGCGACATCCCAAATGGCGTAGTTGAAGATCTCGCGCTTATTTTTAAAATACTTGTAGAGCGTCGTGCGGGCGATCGAACAACTGTCGGCGATCTTCTGATAGGTTACGCCGTCATATCCCTGCTCGGCAAAGAGCTGGATCGATTTGGCGATGATGGCGCGTCGGCGCGCCTCATGATCGATGACGATACCCATTCAGACCTCGTGTTGGCCTTCCGACTGAACCACATATGGCACTGGTATTGTTTATAAATCGGGAAGGAGAGTCAAGCAGGGGATTGACAAAAACGAAAAAAGTGTCATTTTGGTGGCAGAGAGGTGCGGCGACGGGGTACGATAGCAAGTTAAGGACATGGAAGAAAAGCCAGACAGAACGGATCCGCAAGCGGGTCACACCCAAGCGGCGCGGGTGGTGGCGACGCTCCTGCTGGTATGCACGGTGGCGTGGCTGCCGCGTGCCGCGCTCATGTGGCATGGAGGGGCGGCGGGCGTGGCGGTGCTCTGGCTGGGGGCGCAGCGCTTGTCGTGGCTGCGGCTGACGAGGAACCTGGTCGCATTGCTGCCGGTCACCGCGGGGATGGCGCTGTTCTCGCTGTTCGGCGAAGGGGGATGGCGTCTCTTTGGCGTGCTGATGATCAAGGGCTTGCTCTGCCTCGCGCTGGTTTGCGGTCTGATGCAGAAGGTGTCGTTCATGGAACTGCTGGCGCTTTTGGCGCGGGCGCGTTTGCCGGGGCCGCTGCTGACCACGCTGGCGCTGCTGGAGCGTTACCGATTTGTGTTGCGGGATGAGTCGCAGCGGTTGCTGTTGGCGCGGCGCTGCCGGTTGCTGACCGCGGAACCGCCGGGGTGGCAGGCGCGTGCGGCGGTTCTGGGCCGGTTGTTCACACGGGGTTCTGACCGTGCGGAGCGCATTTACCGGGCGATGGAAGCAAGGGGGTGGCGGTCATGACGGCGGCGATACGGGTCACACAGCTTTCGTATGCGTTTCCCGGCGGCGGGCGGGTGCTGGACGAGGTGAGTTTTGACATTGCGGAGGGCGAGCGCGTGGGGATCATCGGACCCAACGGCGCGGGGAAGTCGACCCTGCTGATGCATTTGAACGGGCTGTTGCCGGAGGTGCCGGCGACGCGGCCGGCGGTGGAGGTCTTCGGCGTTCCGGTGGCTGCCGCACAGATGGCCGCAGTCCGCAAGCGGGTGGGCTTTCTCTTTCAAGACACCGACAACCAGCTGTTCTGCCCGACGGTGTTCGAGGACGTGGCGTTCGGACCGCGTCAGTTGGGCTTCGAGGGAGAGCCCCTGCGGGAGCGCGTGCGGCAGGCGTTGGCGCGAGCGGGATATGCCGGCGACACCGCGCACGCGCCGCACAAGCTGAGCGGCGGCGAGAAGCGGCGCGTGGCGCTGGCGGGTGTGCTGGCCTGCGAGCCGGATGTGCTGGTGCTGGACGAGCCGACAGGCGACCTCGATCCGCGCGGAAGGCGTGATCTGCTTGCGTTGCTGCAGGCCCTGCCGCTGACTCAGGTTCTGGCGAGCCACGATCTCGAATTCATCTTCAAGCTGTGTACGCGCGTGTTGGTCTTGGACAAGGGGCGGCTGGTGGCGGAAGGGGACATGAAGACGATCCTCGCCGACGAGGCGCTCATGCTCGAACACGGGCTGGAGACGCCGCATATCGTGCATCACTACCATCTGGCGGAAGATCGTTTGCAGGCACACCTCGCCGAAAACCACCACCATCACCATTAAGGCTGAAAGCGGATCTCCGTGCAGCGGGCGCGCGGCTGGTTCGCCAGTGCCGGCAGCCGCGACAGCAGATCGACGATCTGCGCTTTGGGAGAGAAGGATACGGCTACACACGCGCCCTCGGCTTCGGGCGTTACGTTTACATCGAAGACGCACTTCTTTTTCAATGCGGCGGCCGCCAGGTCGAGCTGCCACAGCTCCCTGTTCCGTCGCAAGGTGTGCGGCAGCCGGAGTTCTTTCAGCCACGCGCTCGCGTGGTCCGCAGCCTCACGGGGCGCGGCTGCGGTGTGGAACTGCCAGGTGGCGCGGGCGAATACGCCGGGCGCGAAGGCGGGCGGCAGCGGGACGCCCTGTGTGCGGGGCTCGACGGCGAGAAGAGACGCGTCGAGACGAGGCCCGTCGCCAATGTCCGTTGCCACCGTCGCCGCCAGCGTCTTCGCGTCCCACGCCTTCAGCTTCAGCACGGTCTCCCCTGCGGGAATCATCTGCCGCTCCTCATTTTCGCCCGCTGAGAAAAGGGTTTCCTCCACAGCCAGCAGATTCTCCGTCAGTTCGGGGTGGCGCGTCAGAATGCCTTGCAAGAGCCGGGCTGAGACCCACTCCGGCGAGTGGCCGCAGAAGTCGGGGGGCAGGGTGACGCGCAGATAGACCGGTGCCAACCGCCGCTTCTCCGCCTCGATGCGCGAGATCGCTGCGATCGTCTCTTTCGCCACGAGCGGCGAGCGTTCGCGACGGGTGACGTTTTCGCGCTCGCCCGCATCTGAACAGGCCCCGCACCCGAGGCAGTCCGAGCCGAGGCAGTAGCCGCCCTCCAGAAAGCGTTGCGCCGCCTCCCAGCGTTTCTGCAGGAAGGTCTCCGACACCGCCCGCGTCACAAACGGGAAGGCGCGTGGTGTGGCGTGCGCACCATCGGTGAGCGGAACGGCCTTGCCAAGCCGCTCGGCCTCCTGCGCTCGCCAAGGGCCGTGATAGCTGAGGCCCTCGCTGGCCAGCGCGACGACCGCCTCGGCCGCGTCGTGACCGCAGGCCGCCAGCAGTTGCGTGCCCAGATAGTCGGGCCAGTCAGTGGCGAAGCGGCACTCCATCTGCGCACGGCGGCAGGCGGCCGCCGCGCCGTCCACCGCGAAACGCCACTCGTCCTCGTCCAGAAATAGGCGGTCGTACGCCAGCGGCGTGTTGGGCATGCGCACGAGGCGGCCGAAGCTCAACACCACGCGCGTGCCGATGTTCGGCTGGGCGAGCCAGCCCTTCAGCCGCAGGCAGAAGTCGCCGAAGGCGGCCAGGTCCTCCGCTTCTTCATAACCCGTGAGGATGAAAAAGAGTTTGAGCTCGCGCACGCGGCGGTCCAGCAGGGCCTTGAGCGCGGCGGCGATGTCCTCGTCCGACAGGGACTTCGACAGGAACGCCCGCATCCGGCCGCTGATGCCCTCGATGCCGAGCGTGAAGGAGTGTTTGCCCGCCGCGCGTTCGAGATCGATGATTTCAGGGCAGGCGGCGATCCCGTCGGCACGCTGGCTTTTGAACGCGACCTTGTCGAAGAGGCGGACGCTCTTTTCGACCAATTCGCCCAGTCCGGCGTATGCGTTCAGGTTGAAGGCGTCCAGCTCGGCGACGCGCGCACCGTAACGGATCTTCAGGTTTTTAGCTTGCGTCAGAACGTCCGCAACCGCGTGTTCGCGGTAGGGCTTCCGCTCGTAGCCTTCAAAACAGAAGGAGCAGAACGCGGCGCAGCCCGAACCGACCTGCACGCGGACCGTGCCGGCCGTTTCGACATCCACCAGCGGCAGCGCGAGAATGTGTTGCGGCGGCAAGGCGTGGGCGACCGCCTGCCGCACCGGAACGGAGGGAATCGCGCCGGTGACCCAGAACCCGTCGAGCCCCGCAGTCGCCTGAAGCAGACGTTCACGCTTGCCGCCTGCGGCGGTTATCCAGCGGCGGATGAAGAGGGGCAGGCCCTCCTCCGCCTCGCCAAAGAAGAAAAGGTCAGGCACAGCCTGCCCGTCCGGACGGGCAAGGCACTGTGCGGCAAAGGCGTTCGAGCCGCCCAGAAGGACCGGCGGGAATGTCTCCGGCCGGTCGGAGGCCCAGGGCGCGAGTCCGTTGGCGTGCAGCAGCCACGGCAGGTTGATCGCCTCCTGAACAAAGGAGTTGGTGACGAGAACAAGGTCGAAGGCGGTCCAGTCGAGGCCGGAAAAATGGCCTGACACGCGGGGCGAACGCTTGGGAGGAAGAAAGGCGAAATCGATCTCGGCGTCGGGCGCGGCAGTCAGCGTCAGATCCGCCAACACCCGGTGGGTGGAGGAAGCCGCCGTATCACGAATATCGGAGAGCCGTAAGCAGAGCACCTTCATAAGAAGCAGGGGGGAATGGACTGACGAGGCACTACGTTAGCGTGTTTCATTGTCTTTTGTCAAATCCGGTGATTGAAGAAGGGTGCGGAAGGCGATTATATTTATTTATAAATTTATGATAAATAGATCCACCGTGCCATAGTTTGAATGTTATAGACTCCCCAATCCCAATGCAAGCCGGTTTGTCCGTTTGTCGGCGAAGTCGCGATACGATTCCCATACCTTCGCGGCTACTTCTGCTTCAAGCCAGTTTGTCCGTTTGTCGCGATACGACCCCAGTCGGCTCAGGATTGAAGAAGTGTGCGACGTAGGCGCGCTTCACTTCTCTTGTCTTCTTGAATAGTCGCGACAAGGCATCCACGAGGTCTCTGGGGTAGTTGGCTGGTTGCCCAATCATGACCTTGGTTTCCTTCTCCGCGACGTATCTCTCTGACGGACGGAAGATAGAGCCGTCAATGCTTGAGGCAATTTCCTCTTTGGTGAGTTCTTTGCCGTAGTCAGAACCGGGGTTCAGCAGGAGATTGGCCCCTTGGGTGATCTTCATGAATTCTAAGGCGTTGAGAGCAATGTATGCCACTTCGTGCTGGATCGTGGCCTGTAGTCGTGGTAGAGAGGTGAACACAGGGATGTAGGACTTTCCATTCCAATCCATGTGGCGCACTTTGAGTTGGTATCCTTCAGTGAGAACGCGGCGTCCACTCTTCTCTGGCTGTGGCCCTTCCTCAACGATGAAAAGATCGCTTTCCACCAAGTCCCTGTAGAACTGTGGACGATGCGCTGCGTCCGCCGCCGCTTTCGCGAGCGACTCTTCAAGCCTGTTTTGCGGGTGAAATGTCATTTATTCCTTCTTGGCCGAACGGTGGAGGCTAGACATGCCGCAGAGCGGCATTGTCTACGCCGACTGGTTCGCAATCATCGGGTAACCTCGCTCCTACTTTTCAAGAATATCCTTTAATGCCTGTTTGCGTTTTGCGGAAGTGACCTGATTCTTACATTTAGCGCAAATGTTACTGAAGTGCTTTCCGTTGATTGTTCCGTTGTATCCCACTTTTAGGATCGGACTACCGCAAATATCACATATTCGATCCTTCTTTGAGTTCATTGCGCCGAAAAGAATGACCGACACGATCACGCCAACGACCGCCCCTGTTGTTCCGCCGAGAGCCGTGGCGATAAGAATGATCACAATCGAAATTACGATTCCTCCGAGCACACTTGCGCATCCTGCGTTGATCTTTCTTTTCCCCATCTCTTTTTCCTTAATCTCTTTGGCGAACATTCTTATTCGGTCTCAAAAATTGCGGCGGGCATAGCATCCCGGCAGGTGCAAACCCTCAAAGGTTGTCTTGGAAAGCAACAACTTCAGACTTCCTGATCTCGACCGGGAAAAGTCGCCGATTCCCGGAAAATGACATTGCACATTTTTGACGCGTGACAAGCGAAGCGGCATGGTGGATTCTTCGGGGTGAATAGACAACCCACG
>JANYBJ010000305.1 GCA_025360845.1 bacterium | reverse complement strand
AGCGCCCGCAGAGCCCCGTCCCTCCCGCTCCCCCCGCCAGCCCCTTCCCCCTTGGTGAACCCCCTACCCCGCACCCCCCCGGATTATTGCACGTACCAAGAGGGGAAGGGGCTTCTCTCATGCCGCCTTTTCGTTGGGCGGCATTTCGGCTGGGCTTCGCCCACCCGCTCCCATGGTCGCGGGCTGCGGCAGGGGGGACAGCGGCATCGGCACTTACCACGGCCTCGCCCTACGGGTTCAGGACGGGCAAGAACGGCCACGCCTCCCGAAAAAGTAAAAAGGATAACTCGGGGCGCAGTCGTCGAACCGCGCCGCGCGGGTACACGCTCTCTCTCGGTTCTTCCTTCTTTGACCCTCGCCGGCTGCGGGCTTACCCGGCGTGCTTGCGCACGGCCCGCCTCCTTCGCGGGGTTCCGCCTGCGGCGTCGGCCCTGCGGGGCGTGGCGGTCCGCCCGCGGCGTCCAAACCATATAGCCTCCTCACGTTTTTTTTGCTCTCGGCCCTCTCCGCAGTTTCGTCGGGAACAGCGCGGCCAACACCGGGTTCGCTGCGACCACGCGCGAAAGGATGTACTCCACCTTGCGGCGGCCTAGACCCAGCAGCCCCGCGATCTCCGCCGTGGACAGGCCTCGGTAACGGCCCTGCAGCACGCTGAACCCCAGCGGCGGCAGCGACAGGATCATGCGGACCGCCTCGGTCACCACGACCGCCGGATAAACCTCGTTCCCCGGCTCCGGATAAACAAACTCCTCGCGGGCCTTCAGCCGCCGGGGCTCGGGCGCCGGGACGGCCTCCACCATCCCGGCGGCCCAGTCGCGGGGCGTGCCTTCATGTAAAACGCACGAGGCGCACGGCGAGGATTCGAAAGGCACATCTTTGAGTTTCGCTTTGCCGCTCCATGGACAGGCATGGCACTCCATCGCACCCCCCTTTCGTTTACTCCAGAAACAGCGCCGCGTGACCCGCCATCGAGGCGTGCCTGCGGACGCCCACCTTCTTGCCCTTGGCCTTGAGCGCGGCGCACTCGGCCAGCAGCCAGTCGCCGCCGCGCATCGACGCCCCGCCCGCGTGGCAGGACGCGTCCCGCTCGCCGTCATGGATCCAGCGCGTGAGCCGCTTGGGGTCCTCATCCTCCAGTCCGGCCGCGAGCTTCTCCTTCTCGCGGATCAGCCGCCCTTTCTCTTTCGCCAGCGCCTTCCCGGCCTCGCGCCTCGCCTTCGCGATCGCGCGCGCCGCTTCAACCTTCGCCTTGTCAACGTCCATGCTCATTCCTCTCCTTCCGCGCCCGCGGCGGATTTTTCCGCCGCCGGCAAAACCTTCCCGATCTTGCGCCACTGCCCGTTGGGCATGACCTCGTACTTGCTCCCGTCCGCGAACGCGCGGATGTTCCCGACCGCCCGGGGCAGCCAGGCGAGCCGGTTGTCCCGGCCCGTAGTCCTCCTGTAGTTCGGATCACCCATCTCAACCACCGCCTTCCGTGTTCACGCCTCACGCCAACCCCTCGCCGTCCCGGCACCAGCCCGGGATGTCCCCGCGCAAAGGATGAAACTCCGCCCGCGTGGCAGCCACATGCGGCTTGCCCCGCGACGCCGCCTTGGCGATGCCCATCGCCCGCCTGCCGAGCTTCCTGCAGCGCGGGCAGACCGCGAACGACAGGTTGCTGCCGCACGGCGGCTTGAACTTCCGGCTGCAGCGCCGGCACTGGACCTTCTCGCCGAACCTCATGACGCCACCGCCTTCCCCGCCGCCCCGCGGCGCGCGACCGACCAGCCGGCCTTGCCCCGGCAGGCCCACACGAACGCGAAGCAGGGGAACGCCGCCGCGCACTCGCGGAACGCGGTCAGCGCACGGCCCTGGCTGCCGAACCGGTACGGGCCCTTGACCTCGTGCAGCGTCACCGCGCCGGCGTCCAGCGTCACCCAGTCCGGCGTGTAGCGCGACCCGCCGGGCAGCCGCAGCGTCAGCGCCTCGTACAGGCCCTTCCCGCCCAGGTACAGCCGGTTGTACTCGGCCTCGGTCTTGTTCGGCAGGCGCGCGCCCGCCGTCTTCCCGGCCGCCGGGATGTCAACGGCCGGACGGGCGACCCCGTCGGCCTTCGCCATGGCCGCCTCCACCCGCGCCCTGAGCGCGGGCTTCATCTCGCTCAACTTCAGTTTCATTCTCCACCGCCTTTCTAGACAAGCTTGAACCCGCCCGGGTCGTCGAACGCCGCCGCGGCCGCAGCCGGGACAAAGGGAAGGACCCCGCCGTCCCCACCGCTCCCGCCGGCCTGCCCGACCGCCGGGGCACCGGCCCACAGCCCGGCCGCCGCGTTGAACTCAACCCAGCCCTTCGACCGCGCCGACTCCAGAAGCGTCGGGTCGAACCCGAACGTCCGGCACAGCCAGACCACCGCGTCATCCCGGCGCAGCGCCGGCATCCGCCGCACAAGCGCCTCGGCGGGATCTTCGTCCGCCGCCTTCCCCGTTTTCTTATCTGCCATGTCCTCCACCTTTCCGGCCTCACGGCCTTGTATTGACCTCGTTCAAAATCCGTTGTTTTTTGCCCTTTGACAGGCAGAAAACGCCACTCACCGCGCCAAACCCCATACTTTCTGCCCGGTTCCAGCCCGAACCGGCCCCGAAAAGCCTGCATCGCCCTGAAAAATGCAGGCGGCACCGGTGCGGTAAACAAGGCGGGAACCCGGGGGCGCCGCGCGAAAGGGGGCTGGCCCCTGGCCACAAAATCCAGTCAGGGGGAAACGGGATGGCCAGGTTGGCCATTGGGCCCCCCGGTAGGTACTCCGTACCTGGGGGCAATGGCCAAGTGGCCACCCCCCCCCTTGGCCGTTGGGCTGTGGCCAAGCCCATTGGCCAACCCCGAAAGGCGGCTAGAAATTGACAGGTTCATCGATTAACTTCTCCCCTGCCTCAGTGACGGAATACTTCTTGGAAGCGTCGTCCTTATCGAACGTCAGCAACCCTTTTTCGCAGGCATCTTCAAGGCGGCGGCGGATAGTGGAACTCCTTCCGCCGGTCAGCCGTTCCGGAACAACTCCCTCGGGATGTCCTTCTCCGGCAGGGGCTTTGGGAACGCGCCCAGGTCGTCCATCGGCTTCGACTTCATGTGGCGCCTGGGAGGCACAGCCGCCGCGATCTGCGCCGCCGCCTCCGTCGGGATCAGGGGCAGGAGGCTGGCGATCAAAGCGGCCCGGGCACACACCGCCTCGACAACCGCCGAATTCGCACCGGGAACGCCGGAGCCGACTGCCGATCCAACTGCCGGCAGACAGTCAGAAGCGTCCGGCGGTGCCGTTGTCAGATTCCCGGTGCAGCAGCCCTGCCGCCGCGCGTCGAGGGTCTGCCGCTCCGCCCGCGTCCCTTGCGCGGGGTTCAACTTCGCGTGGCCCTGCTGGGCGTGGCAGGTGAAAATGTGAGGGTCGGCCCCCTCTGGTTCGATGTCAAACGGCACCGTTGTTGCCTCGTGTTCCCGCTCAAAAAAGCCTGCATTTCCCTGAAAAGAGCAGGCGAAGGCTGAGCGATAGACACGGCAACCAGCCGCACCCCCGGTCGACCACCTTTCACGGCCGGAGAAGTGACGTGCCCTCCGTCAGCGAGCCTTTCAGCATGGCTGACGGACGGCCGGAATGCACCGTCCGGAACTTCCCGGACCCGAACATATCCCTTTCGATCATAACTGTCGCCGTTAACTTCATTATCGTTCGATTACATAGCCGGTGCCTTTTCGCTGTCAGACGGCTTTGCGGCACACGCGGGCACGGTTTCCTGATTTACCGGCACTGTGATCACCACTTTCCTTCCGCGCTTGAACTCAATGCACTGGCAGTTTTCATACAGGCGACGAGCTATGGCCTCGCCTAGTTCTCTCATGTCCTTTTCCTTGCATCGATTCACAAATTCGTCCAAACTGTACATGGAAGTAACGATGAGAGTGCCGTATTTACGTGCTTTGAGGATTTCGAGCATGGACTCCAGACAGCTCTCTGAAATATGGAGGCCAAAATCGTCGATGGCCAGCAAACAGTCATAGTCCGATAGCCAACTGATAAACCACTCCTTCCTGTCTACGTCATTCCGCAAAGCGAAAAGTTTTTGCTTCAGGTCGTAAGAAGACCACCAACAGACTTGTTCGTTATCCTTCATAAAAGTCCGCTTGACACACTCGACAGCTGCCAATGTTTTTCCCGTACCCGTCGGTCCGAACAGGTATCTGCTACTTTTGTAACCGGGATCCCAATCTTGATCCTCTGGAGGCTCGTAAACCGCGGCTTCGAATGCCGCACTGTCAGACAGCTTACCCTTGTCACAGCGGGTGTACTCGGGCACGTACTTATCTAGAAATTGCCAAAAAACTCTTCCACGTAAGTACCTCTGGTTCTTTTTCCACTCCTCCTCATCTGTGAGCGAACTCCGGCCTAATGCCGGCGTGTCGATCCTGTGTAACTCGCCATAGTGTGATTTATTTTCTTGAGCATTCATCTTGTTCAACCTTTCAGAAATGCCGGGACCGTCGTGTCGATCGGCCCGGCGTCAGTTTCTCGTTTCTCTTCGTTCAGCCCGCTTACGCTCGTGTGACCACCAGAGTCACACGGGCGTTTATAGCGGGCTCTCTTACGTGGACAGCTAGATGTATTTTCATCTAGCTGTCCTCTAAGAGTGTGTGCATTCGATGCCCCCTTGTGAATTACACAGGGGGATTGTGCATCTGTTTCACATTGGTTTTTCCCTCCCCGGACCGACGAGACGGACGGCTTCAGCGAGTATTCCGTCGGTTCGTTGCCTAGTTCATGAGACCTCTTCTGCCAACATCGCAGAAGCCCAAGTTCCGTCAGAGTCCGCCTGGCCTTGATCGCTGTCCGTCTCACGCAGCACGCCCGATCCGCCACAATGGCGTCGGACAGGCTGAAATTAAGCTTGCGACGAAACCGCGCCTCCCGGATCAACACGTACCACACGGCGAACAGTGTGGGAGCGCAGTCCGGGCGCTTCTTGCGGATGACGTCGTAGTCGGCGTCGCCGACTGCCGTCCACCCACCTTCGGCCTGATCCGGCACTACGGAAGTTGCCGCAGCCACGTCGTTGCCGGGCTGCGCTGTTTGACGGTGATCATCAACGGCGATCCAGGCGGGACCGGGCTCTCGAGTATCAACCATTGGAATCTGTTCCATTTCTGCACCCTTTCCAGACATGACGTTCCCTGTCATAGGCGATCAGGCCCGCTCTGTATGCGACATCATGAATCGCATGCCGAAATGCCGGATCAGCTACAGCCGTACCGACAAGCCAGTTCGCTGATTCGCTCCGGCCGATGTCGAATGGAAGGTCGGGCCTCGGGTTGTGGCGCAGTTCCGGCATACGGCCGAAGGCTTCGATCAACCCCTTCGGCAGTCGGAGACGCGGCTTATACAGCTTGCGCTTCGGCCGCGTTTGGAGTGTTTCCGGGTCAGAAAACACCTGTTTTGGACTGATAGGATCAGTGTCTTCAACTGACTTGCTCACGAGACACCGCCTTTCCCTGCGGCGAGGGCTTCAAGGTCAGCCCGCCTCACACGGAAACTCCCCGGAAGGACTTCGATCCGTCCAAGCCTCCCCGCCCGGATCATTCGCCACAGTGTGGCGCGACTGACCCCCAGGTACTTCGCCGCAGGAGACATCCCGCTGAGCAAGGGACCTGCAGGGGCCTCGGCCCGTGACGGGAATTTGCCGTCCAAAATACGGTCTATCGCTTCCTGCGCCTCGGGGGGTGCCTGCAGAAACTTCAGCAGACGTTCGTTTTGATTCATCTGTGCCATGACTCGTTGCCTCCTGTATCTTTATGTGGCAAACCTACTCACCACGTTTCGGAGGTCTTGGAAATTGCGGTCAAGGGCACAAAAAAAGAGGCAGCGGTTAAGCTACCCCTTGAACGGCAACGAATTGCAACGATTGCGGAGAATTGCGGAATTCATTGCGGAAGCTCTTCGGTGATGATTCCGACGACCTCCTTGTTGACAGCACGCCAGTTGGCCGGATTCTGGATACTCAGGGCCTCAAGAATCTCGCGCAGGATCGCCGGATAGTCACGGCTGTCCACCTCCTGATCCTTCATCCGCGTCAGAACATCGCGGATCGTCTCGGGATTTTCCGCCCTCCCGTTGGGCTCGCCGGACAGCAGGGAATCTTCCAGCCGCACTTTAAGTTGGCGGCCGACATTCTTGCGCCACTCCACAAGGCGGAGCATACGCCTGTATTCAGGTCCCTGATTCCTCCAGTTATCGACTTTGTCGTAAAAGGTCCGGAACGGAACACCGAGGCTGTCCGCCGCCTTCTTCCTGTTCCCCATCGCCATGATGTAAATGAAGGCCGCGAAATCGCCCCCGTTGATCTTCGCCGCAAACTTCAGATACCCCTCGGCCTGTAGGCGCTGAAGTTCCGCGTTCTCTTGCCGGAGTTCGTATTCGTTCTTCGCGATGGACTCAATATTCAGACGCATTGTTTCAACACCCTTACCGAGCAGAGCAACGGCACTGGGAAGAGGGCTCATACTTCTCTTCAAATCAAGCACATCAGCACACACAGCATGAATGGCGTCGAGCGGTGTCCCCTTCTTTCCTGCCGGCGGCTGCACATGCCGTTTGCCGGCCTTGTGCTCACGGATCATCTGTTCAAGGTCGCCCGGCAACCCTCTGTATGCCTGGAACGTCGTCTTAGGCATGCAGATGCGGACAACGCTCTCTATGTCGGCATCTCCATTGCCCCAGGTGGTTTCAGCGGGCCAGTAGCCACTTTCATCAGGACCTGCAACCTCGTAAAACTTTACGGCAACGAGGCCTGTTCCGCATGGAATGCGGTTCGCACAAATGATCAGCATGTAGGATATGACATCACAGCTAGGATCTTTGGCAACATACCGGACAGAACGGCCTCCCAACTCTTGTTCATCCCACCATTTGAAAGCGTAGTAAAGACCGCCGTCGACGGAGATCTGAACAAGTTCGAAGAGCGAAGGATCGTGTGTTTCCATAATCGAGCCCGGTCGAGATTCAGGCGCACGTCAGAAAGACCGAGGCGTCAGGGATGATCCGGCAATAGCGCCGTGATCTTGCGGGCCAACGGCGTGAAGTCCCCCGTCACGATGTCCCAAAGAATATTATAATCCACGGCGTCATAGCCGTGGATCAGGTGGTTGCGCGTGCCGATGATCTCCCGCCAGGGTATCTCGGGATGCGCCGCCTGCATGGGTTCGGAAATGCGGGTGGCGGCCTCACCAACGATCTCGACAAGTTTCAACAGAGCTAAGAAGAAAACGCGGTCGCTCTCGATGTCCGCACGCTTATGTCCTTTGGATAGGGCTACCGCTTCCTCGGCGTGGTCGAGCATCTGACGGAGCGTGATGGTGTCGTCATGCCGCGACATAGACCGCCTCCGCCTCGTTCATCACCTCAGCCCGGAAGTACTTGCTCAGACTGCCGGGAGTGTTCAGATCCACCGTGTGGCCGAGAATGGCCGAAAGTTCGTCCTGCATCCTGATGAACGCCAAGCCAACGTGGACACCGGGGTGAAACTCGACCAGCACGTCGACGTCGCTCTCGGGCCGGAAGTCGTCGCGGAGAATGGAGCCGAAGAGCGCCAGACGGCGAATGCCGTTGGCGAGGCAAAAGGTCTCAATCCGCTCCCGCGGAATCTCTATACCGTGCAGCATCATGATTTCTTCTCCTTAATCCGGGTTCCGTCCGGATAATCCCCGGCTTACGCATTCAGCACGTTTCAAAATGTAGCAGGGTGTGTCCGGCAATGCCAGTTCAAAGAGGAGTTTTGGGGGAAAGTCGGAATGTGCCGCGTCTTTCGGTTTCAACCGAAGATCACTCCGCCGCAAACGTTCCGAACACCCGCATCAGCATTCGGCGTGGTACTTGTTGGTGGGTTCGTTGGTAACCGTTGGTGGTTTTGTTGGTTTTCGGCCACCGGATTTCAGGATGTTCGCCGTGTTTCATCGAAACGCACGTTCAGGGCGTATAAACAAAAAAACCCCGGTTTCATTGGTGTTTTCCAACGAAACCGAGGCTGAAATATGGTAGCGGGGGTAGGATTTGAACCTACGGCCTTCAGGTTATGAGCCTGACGAGCTACCAGGCTGCTCCACCCCGCAATCTGGATTGTTTTTCATGGCGTGCCTCGCAGGAGTTGAACCTGCAACCTTCTGATCCGTAGTCAGATGCTCTATCCAATTGAGCTAGAGGCGCTCTTGAAAACGTGTTTAAATTTATCAAATTAGCTGCCGAACTAGCAAGCGGTAATTTGACTTATTTTGGCTGGGGCGAACAGGGCTAAACGCTCTCGCCGCGGATGCGTTTGGAGGTCCGCACCGCACAGAACTCCTTGCCGCACATGGAACAATGATCATCCGTGTGTTCACCCTGGCACACACGGGTCTTGAGCCAGCGCGCCCGCGCCCGTTCCGGGTCAAGCGCAAAGCCGAATTGCGCCTCCCAGTCGAAGGCCACCCGCGCCCGCGACATGGCATCGTCTCGGTCACGGGCTCCCGGAAATCCGCGTGCCACGTCGCCCGCATGCGCAGCGATACGGTAGGCGATCATGCCCTGATGCACCTCGTCGCCGTCCGGCAGGCCGAGATGCTCGGCGGGGGTCACATAGCAAAGCAATGACGCGCCGTAACAGGTCGCCGCCGTGGCGCCGATGCAGGACGTGATGTGGTCGTATCCCGGCGCGATGTCGGTCACCACCGGCCCCAGCACATAGAAAGGCGCGCCGTCGCAGACCTCCTGCTGGCGCTCCATGTTCATCTGGATCTGATTGAAGGGCACATGCCCAGGGCCCTCGACCATCACCTGCACCCCGCGCACACGGCAACGGCGCACCAGTTCGCCCAACACATCCAACTCGCCGAACTGCGCCGCGTCACTCGCGTCCGCCAAGCACCCGGGCCGCAGACCGTCCCCGAGCGAAACCGTTACATCGTGCTTCAACAGAATGTCCATCACCTCGTCCCAACGCATGTAGAGCGGATTCTCGGCGTTGTTCCTTTTCATCCACTCGGCCATGATCGCGCCGCCGCGGCTCACGATACCCATAATGCGTTTCATCGCCACATCCACATGCCGGTGCAGCAGCCCGGCGTGCAGGGTCATGAAGTCCACCCCCTGCTCCGCTTGCTCCCGAATCACCTGAAGCAACAGGTCGGGATTCATTTCAGGGATATCGCCTTCCAGACGCGAGATCGTCTCGTAAACAGGCACGGTGCCCAGCGGCACTGGCGACGCGTCAAGCATCCCCTGCCGGATGGACCGAAGATCCGCTCCCACGCTCAGATCCATCACGAAATCCGCTCCCGCGTTCAGTGCGATCTGCAGCTTCTCCAATTCATCGCCCCTCCCGGACCGCGTGGTGGAACGGCCGAGATTGGCGTTGACCTTGGTTGAAAAGATTCGTCCAACCCCGACCGGGCGCGCGTTGACATGCGCCGGGTTGAGCGGAATCACCGCACGTCCGCTGGCGATGGCCTCGCGCACTAATTCAGGGTCGACTTTTTCATCGCTCGCCACACGGCGCATCGCATCGGTGATCGTACCGTTGATTGCTGCTTGAAGTTGTGTCATAAGAAATTCAGTTGCGGGTTAATGTTACACGTTAAAAGCTGTAGGTCTCTTGACCAGGCACATCAGATGGTTTCCACCTTTACCTGTTCGAGCGGAAGTCGCTTGGGCGTGCCGAGCACAGTCGCCTGCTCGCCCACATAAGCGCCCGAACGGATCGCCTCGTACACATAGGCTTTGCCCTCGACGACAGCATTGGGAAGCGTCCGCCCACAGGCAAGCGAGGCCGTGATGGCCGCGCTGAGAGAACACCCCGTGCCGTGCGTGGAAAGCGGCTCTTCGATGCGGGGCGTAGAGAACCGGTACAGCGCAACACCGTCAAACAGAACATCCTCGGCGCAGGTTCCGGCACTGTGTCCGCCTTTAATTAGAACGGCGCAGCCCAATATATCGGACAATTCGCGGGCCGCATCGCCCATCTGTTCACGGGAGACGATCTCCCGTCCCGTCAGGACAACGGCCTCTGGCAGATTGGGCGTGACCAGCGTGGCCAAAGGCAGCAGTCTAGTTTTCAACATCCCAACCGCGTCGTCCTGCAGCAGTTTTGCGCCGCTGGTCGCCACCATCACGGGGTCGAACACCTTCAGAATACGGTTGCGGCAGAGCAGGCGGTCAGCCACCGTTTCAATCACCTCGGTGCCCGACAACATTCCGGTCTTCAGCGCGGCAACCGAATACGCCTCCAAAACGGCATCCAACTGCTGACCCACGAAGGCCGCGTCAGCCGTCAGAATCGCCCGCACGCCGAAGGGATTTTGCGCCGTCAGCGCCGCGAGTACCGTGCAGCCATGCACGCCGAACATGTGGAACGCGCGCAGGTCTGCCTGAATACCGGCATTCCCGCCGCTGTCGCTGCCCGCTATCGTCAGAGCCACCGACAACCGCGTGCTTCCAAATAACTCCTCGTCGTTCACCATCTTCTGTACACTCCGAAAAGCAAAAGCGGAACCGGCTTCCGATTCCGCTTCATCCCGTCATCCACTAGCCGCTAACGGGGCGCTTACACCATCCACGGCGGACGCGAAGACCGCTGCTTGTGCGAGCCGACTTTGACTCCGCTGCCATCATGCTGATGACCGTGTCCAAAACTGGGCTTACTGCTGCGCGGCTTGTCGCCGGGATGAACAAACGGACGTTTCGGCCGTTCGCTTCTCGCGTCGTCGAGTCGCGGCGGCTGCTCGGAGCCCTCGCTGCGGGCATGGGGCACGCTCGGACGTTCGCCGACTGGTGGACGATCCTCACGCTTAATGTAAGTCTTATGCGACTTCACAGGGCCATCGCCCTCGCGCCGCGGAGTCTGATCACGGTCAAAGGGACGGGACGGTTGGGGCCGGTCGCCCCCCTCGCCGGGCGGGTCACGCCTGAAATCGGGTTGGTTGCGGCCTTGAGAGCCGGGTCGACGTTGCGGACGCCCGGCATTAGCGGGATGACCGCCCCCCTGCCGGCGCTGCTTATTCTGAGCCCACGCAGGACGCGACAACTGATCAGGCACGCCCTTGCCCGCAGCCTTCTCGGCCCTTTCGGAATGGAACTCGTGTTCTTTGTCTACGACGATATCCTTCTTGATCATGCGCTCGATCGCCCGCAACAGGTTGCGCTCCTCCGCGCTGACGAACGAGATGGCCGCGCCGTCCGCACCCGCGCGGGCGGTGCGGCCGATCCGATGCACATAGGATTCCGTCTCTTCGGGAAGATCAACATTGATGACGTGCGTAATCCCGTCCACGTCGATGCCGCGCGATGCGATGTCGGTCGCCACGAGCACGCGCACACGTCCTTTGCGGAAAGCGTTCAAGGCGTCTGTCCGCGCCTTCTGCGTCTTGTCGCTGTGGATCGCCTCAGCACGGATCTCGGCCGCCTCCAGTTTCCGCTCGATGCGGTCAGCGCCGTGACGCGTACGCGCGAACACGAGCACCTTCTGAAGTTCCGGGTGGGTGCTCAGGAGACTCACCAGCAGGCTGTCCTTGTTGGGCTTGTCGACGAACATGACCTTCTGGTTGATCTTGTCGACGGTCGGATGTTCGGGCGAAATGGTGACGTGCACCGGATTCTTGATCATCGACATCGCCAGCCGCAAAACCTCCGGGGAGAGCGTGGCCGAGAAAAACTGCGAGTGGCGCTCCTCAGGCAGCGCGGCGATAATCCGTTTGATGTCTGGCAAGAAGCCCATGTCCAACATGCGGTCCGCCTCATCCAACACGAACTCTTCGACGTGATCGAGCGACACATGCCCCTGCTCCATCAGATCGAGCAGGCGTCCCGGCGTTGCCACCACAAGCACGGCTCCGCGGTCGAGCGCGTTCACCTGAGGATATTGGCTGACGCCTCCGAAAACCACAGCAAAGGGCATTCCCAGAAAACCGCCGTAAGTCCCGGTGCTGGTCGCGATCTGCGCCGCAAGTTCACGCGTGGGCGCGAGAATCAGGGCTCGCGGCTTGTTCCGCTCGGTTGGTTTGGGATTGACCGTCAAACGGTGCAGGATCGGCAGCAGGAACGCGGCCGTCTTGCCCGTTCCGGTCTGCGCGCATCCGAGAAGGTCGCGGCCCTCCAGCAGGTGAGGGATAGCCTTCTCCTGAATCGGCGTGGGGGTTAAGTAATCCTGCTCGGCAACCGCATGTTGCAACAGGGGGTGTACTAAGCCGAAGACGTTTTCGGCAAAAGAGGCCGGAATTTCACCTTTGGGTTTAGGAGTCTGACGAGGCGCCTCACGTTCTGCAAGTCCGGGATGGCGGTTACGACTACGGAAAGGAGGACGGGGACGATAACCGCGCCGCTCGGAAGAGAATTCTGTATGCATGTCATTCACTTTATACGCTTTTCCGAGCATAAAGTCAAGACAGGCAAGGCTTCTCGAACGGGCCGAATGTTACCGCCGAATGTTACCGCTCGGCAACGTTGCAATGTACTGACAGAAGAAGAGGCCAGGCGGCGCAAGGGCGTCTCACGAACAACGTCCTGTCCTGGCGCGTGCCGCCGCTGACCGCTGACCAATTTTTTCAGATTACGCTTGCGCAAAATAACGGGAATCTCATACGATAATGATATCACTGTTTTGAGTTTTACGGGGCGTATCCATAACGCCTCTGCCGCACGGCGAGCAGAGAAGGTTGGTGCGTCTGGGCAGGTGTCATGCCCACGGTGACGGTTTGGGCCATGGAAACCGGCACCGTCGGATCAAGAAACAACATGGCAGCACATCGAACACACAAGGAATGCAGGCATGGATATCTATGTTGGCAACCTTCCGTACTCAACAACTGATGACGACTTGAAAGGCCTTTTCGCGGCGTATGGTGAGGTTGCCTCCGCCCGTGTCGTCATTGATCGTGCGACGGGCCAATCCAAGGGGTTTGGCTTTGTCGAAATGCCGGACCGCAATCAGGCCCAGCAGGCGATCACCGCGCTGAACGGCTTCGACTCCGATGGCCGTAAGTTGCGCGTCAACGAGTCCCAGCCGAAACCGCGCGAAGACCGCGGCCCTCGTGGCGGCGGTGGCGGTGGTGGCGGTTTCCGTGATCGTCGCGGCGGCGGCGACCGCGGCGGCGACCGCTGGTAAGAGCACACGACTAAGAAAAAAATACGTGGCGGCACCCTTCGCGGGGTGCCGCCTTTTTTACGCTACTCCAGTTTGAATTCGACAGTCAACGTCGCGTACTGCTTGAGAAACGCCGGCGTAAGCCCTCGGATCGGCGCCGAGTTGGCAGCCGCCTTCAACACGGTCTGATCAAAAAACACACTCCCGGAAGACTGCCGTATACGGTAACTCACCACCCGTCCCGTACTGTCCATCTGGATGTCCATCAATGCCGGCCGCGATCCCGCATCCCCCGTTCCAGGCTGTTCCCACGCATCGTACATGGCGCGCTTGACCAGCAGCACGCAACGTGAGATCTCATCTTCCGGAATCATGTTACGCGTGCCGGGGGTCGCACCCAGACCCAGCGCCTTGTCGATTTCCGCACGCGACAACTTCTTGTCGGTCACCGGCTTGGTGCTCACGGGTTTACTCGGATCGTACGGCTTGTAAAGCTCCTCAAACTTGGGCTGCTTCGGCTGAGGAACAGACTCAACCCGCTGGCCTTTGACAAACGGCTTCTTCTCGGGCGGCTTTTCGGGCGGCTTTTTCTCCGGAGGTTTCTTTTCCGGCGGCTTCTTCTCGGGCTCTTTTTTCTTTTCGATCACGATGGCGTCTTTCGGCGGGTCGGGCAAAGCCACCGGCAGAGGCGCATCCGGCTCAGGTTCCGGCGCGGGCTCCGGCGCGGGCGCTTTCTTCGTCTCGGGTTCGGCCTGTGGCTTGATGTTCGGCTCAACCAGGTTTTCCTCGAGCACCACCGTAAAGTCGCTGGGAACCGTGAGTTCTTTGGGCAGGAAATACGGCAGCAAAGGCAACACGACCGCCAAGAACAGCAGCACGCCATGCAGCACTAACGACCATTTCAGCGAATAGGAATTTACCGGTCCCGTCTTCAAACAGCCCTTTCACGAACATCACACAGACAGCGTGCCCAAAGCCATCCCCGTGGTCTTTCTCTTGTACAGGATTTTCATCAAACGCCTGAATAGGTGATACGGTCTTTCTCCGCCTGTTCGAACTTCGCGGGATCGATCAACGGTCTCCGCTTCTGCCTGCGACGTTCGGCCAACATGCGCATGGGGTCGTCGCCCAGCGTCGCGGCAAGCTGATCGGCGGAGCGGTGTGCCGGTTGCGCGATCTCACCGTTGAGTTCGGCCTCGTGGCAGAACGGGAAGATCAGCGCGCCCTCGGGACAGAGCCGCGCGCAGGCCGGACAGCCGGTCTTGCAGTTCAGCGGAGCGGTCACGCGCACGCGGCCGGCTGCTGCGCCTGTCGCGGTCTTATCGTAGACAGAAAAGAGACAATAGTCGTAACAGGTGCCGCAGCCCGTACAGCGTGTGCGGTCGATGACCGGATACCACGGTACGCCGTATTCGCGTTTCAGCGCCTCGCGGTCGAACGGCAGCGCGACCCACTCGACGCGGCGATCACGAAACGGAACGCCCGCGAAATCGAGCAATGCCTGCGCCGCGCGAGGCCGCGAACAGCCCACGACATACGAATCCTCCACGCCGGCGAACAGCGCCGCCAGCGCGGCGGAGCCCGGTTTGAGCGCCTCTTCGGCCAAGCTGTCGCAACGCGACACCGATTCAGGAGCGACCCGCGCGTGTGCGGCGAGGAAGGCGGCACCCTCTAGGCACAGGCGGTCACGGGCACCGAGCGAGAGCAGAATCACTTTATCCACGAAGCCACCTTTCCGTTAACGGATTTTGACGAGGATCACAAACAGCAGCGGCGTGAGAAACGACTGGATCAGCACGAACCTCATCAGGACCTGCGCATTGCTCCAGTGCATGTTCTTGCGGCAGTGGTCATGCAGCGGAAAACGAATGCTGTGCAACGCTTTGACCAGCGGAAACTGCCGTTCGGCCGCCGCCGCCGACAAGGTGTGCGTCGGGCGAACGTCAAAGCCCACGCGGCGGAAACCGCGCAACAGGATCAGCTTGAACAGCCCCGTGCCGCCGTTGACCAGCACGACCGGCGAGACCACGAAGATCAGAAACGGATTGCCCGCCACCAGAACCGCAACGCCCACCAGCATGCCCAGCAGACGCGAGCCAGCATCACCCATCAGCACCTGGCTCGGCTCGGCGTTGTGCCACAGGTAACCCGCAAGCGAGCCCGCCACCGTGGCGACCAGGATCGCCCAACGCGCTCCGTCAGGATTATGCGGAATCAGCAGATACTCGGCGATCGGGCGGTAGCCGACCACACCGTAGAGCAGCCCTGCCAGCGCGAAGAGCGAGAGCAGGGTCAAAGAGCCCGCAAGCCCGTCCACGCCGTCCGAACAGTTCGTGGCGTTCATCGTGAACCAAAGCAGCATCGCAGCGCAAGGGATGTAATAGTACGGCGGAACATCCACCGCTTGCTTGATGAACGGCAGCCACACCTGCGAGCCTTGCCCCATGTAGAGAAAATACGCGGCCGCCAGTGCCACCGCCAAATCAAGCAGCCCTTTCTTCAACTCGCTCCACGGCAGGCTGCTGCGGTCGTCCAGATATCCGAAAAGCATGCTGAGATACAGGCAGACCGCCACGCCCAAATCCCACGGCCCGATCGGAACGAACAGCACCAGAACAGGGACCAGCAGCAGGGAGATCAGCAACCCGGCGCCCGTGGGCTTGCCGGCGGATTTCATTCCGCCATCCGCAGCAAGAATTTTTCCGCGGTCCGTCGGCAACCGACTCCAGAGGCGCGGCAGAAAACTCCAGATGATCAGCCCGGCCGTCAGCGTTCCTGCGGCCAGCAACATCATGTGCGACGAGAAGAGTCTGAACGGTCCCCAGAGCGTCGTCAAATATGGTGCGATCCAGAACAACATCGTGTCACCCCCACATTCGTGCCGCTACCGGAGTTGTTTGAGCTGACGCGCAAAGGCCGCGATGTGCGCGGGCGTGGTCCCGCAGCATCCGCCGACGATCGACGCGCCCGCCGTGACGAGCCGGCCGACTTTCCCCGCCATCACGTCCGGCGACTCGGGGAACACGGTCTCGCCGTTGCGCAGTTCAGGAATGCCCGCATTGGGCATCGCGATGATCGGCACGTCGGGTGCCGCAGCACGGAGGCGTGCGACGATCTCGATCATATGGTCCGCACCCGTCCCGCAGTTCGCGCCGATGATCTGGGCACCCGCAGCCAACGCCTGCCGCGCAAACTGCTCGGGAGTCACACCCATCATTGAGGCATAGCCGCCATCCGGTTGCGGATCGAACGTGAAACTCGCGAGGCAGGTCAGCCCCGAACACTCGCGCACCGCGCGGACCGCGACGCAGCACTCCTCGATCGCCATCATGGTTTCAACGATCACGGCATCCGCCCCGCCAGCCTCAAGCGCGCGGGCCTGCTCGGCGAACGCCTCGAAAAACGCCTCCTCGGTCTCATCGCCATACGGCTCCATGAATGCGCCGGTCGGCCCCATGCTGGCCATCACATGCTGCGTGTCCCCGGCGACCTGGCGACCCAGCGCCGCGCCGGCCCGGTTGATGTCCGTCACCGACCCGGCGAGCCCGTAGTGGGCCAGCTTATAGCGGTTGCCGCCAAAGGTGTTGGTCTCGACGATCGAACTGCCCGCATCGCGGTACGCCTGATAAACCGAGCGCACCTGCTCAGGTTTGTCCAGACACCACTCTTCCGGACACTCCCCGGGCCTCAGCCCGAGCGCGTGTAGCTGTGTGCCCATCCCGCCATCGCAAATCAAAAGCTCCTGTTTTGCCCGTTCCTCTAAGCGTCGCATCGTTGTTCCTCATTTCATGTAAAAGGGTTAACCGAAAAGTTTTCAGGCGTCCGGGCGGCCGTGCCTCTCGAGGCGGCTTTGGCGGTGCCCATAGGTGCCATAGATTATCAAGCCAAGGGCCATCCAGACCACCAGGCGGATCCACGTGCCGCGCGGCAAGGCCGCCATCTGGACGAGAGCGAGCAACACGCCCAGCACAGGCACCACCGGCACCCAAGGCGTCCGGAAAGGCCGCGGATAGTCGGGCCTTGTGTGGCGCAGCACAAGGACACCGGCGCTCACCATCGTAAATGCCAGCAGGGCGCCGATCGACACCAATTCGCTGATGAACCCGATCGGGAAGAGTCCCGCAATGACCACAGCCACCGCGCCCGTCAGCAGGGTTGTCACATACGGTGTCTGGAAACGCGGATGCACTCGCGCGAAAACCGGCGGCAGCAGCCCGTCCTTGGACATGGAGTAGAAAATGCGCGTCTGCCCCATCAGAAGCACCATGACCACGGAACTCAGTCCGGCGATGGCCCCGGCCTTGACCAGCGGCCGCAGCCAGCGCAGGGCGGGCCCGGCCGCGTCAATCCCCACGGCGATCGGATCAGGAACACCCAGTTTCGTGTAAGGCACCAGTCCGGTCAGCACCAGCGAAACCGCCACATACAGCACGATGCAGACCGTCAGCGACGCGAGAATGCCGATGGGCATGTCGCGTTGCGGGTTGCGCGACTCCTGCGCCGCCGTGGACACGGCATCGAAGCCAATGTAGGCGAAAAACACCACGGCCGAACCACGTAACAGCCCGCTCCAGCCGAACTGCCCGAACACGCCGGTGTTCGGCGGTATGAACGGGGTCCAGTTCGAGGTCTGGACGAACCTCGCGCAGCAGCCGACAAACAGCAGGATCACGGCCACTTTCACAACGACGATCACGTTATTGAAGTTCGCCGATTCGCGGATGCCGATCACGAGCAATCCGATCATCAAGGCCACGATAAACACGGCGGGCAAGTTCAGGATGCCGCCGGTCGCATGCAGGCCGGTCGCGGGGTCGTACGCCAACGGCGCGCTCGCCAGCGACGCCGGCAGGGCCACACCGAAGTCCCTGAGAAAACTGACGACATAAGCCGACCAGCCCACAGCCACAGCCGACGCGCCGAACAGGTATTCGAGAATCAGGTCCCAGCCGATGATCCAGGCGCAAACCTCTCCCAGCGTGGCATAGGCGTACGTGTACGCGCTGCCGGCCGCCGGAATCATCGATGCGAACTCGGCGTAGCAGAGACCGGCGAACACACAGGCGGTGCCGGAAAGCACAAACGACAAGGAAATCGCAGGACCCGCATAACTGGCTGCCGCTTGACCGGTCAGCACAAAGATTCCTGCGCCGATTACGCAGCCGATCCCGAGCAGGGTCAGGTGCATCGGCCCCAGCACCCGTCTGAGCTGTAGCCCGGAGGCCATGTCAGAGAGCATGTGCTCACGCGATTTTGTTCTGAAAAAACGTTTCAACGGCTCATTCCTAAATCCGCCCGAAAGTGATGACGGTAGCATAGCAGAATGTGACTGGAGGAAGAAAGCCGCAATCATAAAGAAAGGGGCGCCGCACCTGAGTGCG
>JANYBJ010000300.1 GCA_025360845.1 bacterium | reverse complement strand
CGCGCCCGCCAAAGCCGACGCCAAAGTTCCCGAGGAACTCGACTGGAACTTCTGGCTCGGCCCGGCTCCCTTCCGTCCTTTCCAAGGCGTCTACGACTGGGACTGGCGCTGGGTTCTCGAATGGGGCGGCGGCCAGATGATGGACTGGATCGGCCACCACGCCGATATCGCGCAGTGGGGTCTCGGAAGAGATCTCACCGGACCCGTTTCCTTTGAAGGCTATGCGCCGTTCGTGCCCGAAGGCATCTACGATTCACCTAAAACGTACCGCTACACCTGCCGTTACCCCGACGGTGTCGAACTGACCGTCGCCGACAACTCGCAGGTCCAAAGCGGCGCCACCTGGTACGGCGAAAAAGGCGATTGGGTCTCTGTGGACCGCGGCCGCTTCGACGCCTCCACGCCGAAGATCCGCGACAGCAAGATCGAGGCCGGCGAGCTGCGCCTGCGCAGCCCGGGTCACCAGCGCAACTTCATCGACTGCGCGAAGTCGCGCGACACGACGCTGACGCCCGCCGAAGTGGCCCACCGCTCTGCAAGCATCGGCCACCTCGGCCAGATCGCCATGCTCACCGGCCGCAAGATCGCGTGGGACCCGGACAAGGAGCTGATCCTCAACGATCCGGCCGCCTCCGCGCTTCTCGGCCGCACGCCGCGCGGGCCTTGGTCGCTGGTGTAATCGCGGGCCCGTTGAGCCTGCTCCGACAATTGGGGTGTGACACGAAAGTGCCACCCCCTATTTTTTTTCATATGGGCTTGACTGTTATCACCCCCCCCGCATACTGTATGCCAAATTTCGGTTGGAATATCGACCGAGAGTATCTTTGGGTGGCTGGTGTTCAAACATGAACGACGCTACGCTGAGCCGACCGACAGGCGCAGGGTTGCGGATTGTTATCAGGAGACTCGACCATGTATACCGTTTATTCCCGTGCGCAGGCGAAGTGCCGCAGTTTGAAAACGACCGCTTCGGTCTGGCTCTCGTCCGCGAAGCGCATGCCGGCCTTGGCCCTGCTGCTCGCGGCGGGCGGATCCTTCACCAACGCGGGAGCGGCGGCGTCCGTGCCGAGCGTCAGGCCGGGCGTTCAGCTTTCCGAACTCGGCTCGGCCTTGGATGCGCAGCGTCCCGGCGATCACGGCGACGTGACGCCGACCCCGGACGGCGCACGGTTGCGCTGCGCGACGCAGCGCCTGGAGGGCGAGGCCACGCCGGAAGGGCTGTGGCTGACCTCCTCGCTGCCGGGTCAGGAGTCCTCGCGCTTCTCGCTGCGGGCCGTGGCGCTGGGGCGCCAGGCTGGCACGGGCGAGCCGGCGGCACAGCGGCAACTCGCGCGGCGCGGCACGGTGCAGGTCGAGGCGGGGCTCGTCCGCTGGGTGCGGACGGGCGTGGTGGAGGAGTATACGACCGGCGCCGGCGGGGTGAGGCAGGATTTCGTGATCGCCCGGAAACCGGCCGGCGCGGGCGAGCTGCGCGTGGAGCTGGACGTGCGCGGGGCGCAGGTCAAAGACGCCGCGGACGGCGCCCGGCTCGTGCTGGACGGCTCGGGCCGCGAGATAGCCTACAACCGCCTCCAGGTCGTCGATGCCCGCTCGCGGACGCTCGCCGCGCGCATGGTGGCGAAGAGTCCCGGCAGCCTGGCGCTCGTGGTGGATGACGCCGGGGCGGTCTACCCCCTGCGCATCGACCCGACCATCACCGACGCCAACTGGTTCAGCCTTGGCGACTTGCGCGGCGCCAATGGCACGGTAAGTACGATTTGCCGCGATACCGCACGGGGCGTGATCTATGTCGGCGGCAATTTCTCGGTGATCGGCGACACCCCCGCGGCCCTCGTCGCCAAGTGGGACGGACACACGTGGAGCGCGCTGGGAGCAGGCATCGGCAAGAACTCCGAAACCTATAACAGCGACGTGGTCAATGCTTTGGCGATGGACAGCGCCGGCAACCTCTACGTGGGAGGGACGTTCCAGAACGCCGGCAGCGTCGAAGCCAACAACATCGCCAAGTGGAACGGCAGTTCCTGGAGCGGGCTGTTGATGGGCGGGGCCGCCGACAAGAATGGCGTGAACGGTAGGGTGTTCGCCCTGGCAGTGGACGCTGCCGATTGGCTATATGTGGGCGGCAGCTTCACCTCGGCGGGCGGCGTGGTTGTGAAGAACATCGCGTACTGGGATCCGTTTCACAGCGTCGGGCAGTGGATAATGTATCCAGGCATAAGCGCTCCGGTCACCGCGCTGGCGTTCGACTCGCAAGGGTCGCTGTATGCCGGCGGTGGGTTCCGGTTCGCGGGCGGCGTGCAAACTTCGGGGATCGCGAAAATGGGCGGCACAGGGTGGCAGGCCCTCGGCTCCGGCGTCGTAACAGGCACCGGCAGCGACTTCGTCACCGAGATTCTCTTCGACGCCGCGGACGGACAACCCATCGTTTGCATCAATAATTCCAACCAAGGCGTCGTCGACAGCGTTCTAAAATGGTCCGGCAGCAGTTGGGTTCCCTTAGGCACGGGGCCGAAGGGCAGCGAACTTGAGGGCATGGCGTTCGACGCCGCCGGCAACCTGTACGTGGTGGGGCGGATCAACTACATGAATGGCGTGTATGGGCAATTCTCCGCCGCCAAGTGGGACGGCAGCGCCTGGACTCAGGTCGGCCCGCTCAGCGGCAACCACCTTCTCAGGGTGGCGCTCGATCAGGACGGGGCGATGTGCATGGTCGGCGGCGCGGTGGACCTGGGCACCGACGTTGGGAATTATTCGTCTTACCTCGCCCGCTGGAACGGCAGCAACTACGTGCCTTGGCTCGCGAACCCGTCCGCCTTGAACGGCCCGGTCTATGCGGTGACCGTCGACTCGGCCGGCCAACTTTACGCCGGGGGCACTTTCTTCGGCGCGAACGGCGTGACGGCTAATCGCATCGCCAAGTGGAACGGCAGTTCCTGGAGCGCGCTGGGCACGGGGATGAATAATGCGGTGGTGGCGCTGGCGGCGGACGGGGCGAACAACCTGTACGCGGGCGGGAACTTTACCACCGCCGGAGGCGTGACGGCTAATCGCGTCGCCAAGTGGAACGGCAGCGCCTGGAGCGCGCTGGGCACGGGGATGGTACCCGATTACTCCGTCGTGAATGCGCTGGCGGTGGACGGGGCGAACAACCTGTACGCGGGCGGGACCTTTACCAGCGCCGGAGGCGTGCCGGCCGCGGGGCTCGCCAAGTGGAACGGCAGCGCCTGGAGCGCGGTGGGGACCGGGTTGACCGGCGCGATTTACGCGCTGA
The DNA here is from genome assembly GCA_025360845.1 of bacterium. GTDB lineage: Bacteria > Verrucomicrobiota > Kiritimatiellia > RFP12 > UBA1067 > JAHFSX01. The sequence continues at coordinate 2,355 of JANYBJ010000300.1, read as the reverse complement.
CATGCGACGGGGACGGGAACCTCTATGTGGGTGGCAACATCACGTACGCCGGGCGCACGTCGTACGCCGTGGCCCGGTGGGACGGCAGTGCCTGGACCATCCTGGCCGACATGGAAGCTAGCCAGATCAACGCGCTGGCGTGGGATCCCGTGAAGCGCCTGCTCTACGCAGGCGGTAAGTTCGGGGGCCTTTGGGACGTCCTGAAGTTTGGGACGACGTACGATCTCTCTAATTGGCGGAGCTACCGCTATTTGGCGAAGTGGAATGGCACCGAGTGGAGTTCCGTCGGCAACAACGAACTTGACACGGATGATACTCACAATCAAGTTCAGTCATTGGACACGGACGGGGCCGGAAACCTGTACGTGGGCGGAAGCTTCAGGTCGGCGTTTCAAAATGGGCAGACCGTCATACTGAACAACGTGGCGAGGCATAACGGCTCGGAGTGGATTCCGCTGGGGTCCGGGATCTTCAGGGCAAGCAGAAGCGTCGGGGCTGTACTCGCCCTGGCCGTGGACGCGGCGGGGCGCCTGGTCGTCGGCGGGGATTTTAGCGCCGCGGGCTCCATCGGCGTCGGGTACATCGCGGGCTGCATCGCCCGCCCGACCCGCGCGCTGACCGTCGTTTCGGAACACGGCACGACCGTGCCGCCCGCGGGGGTCAACGCCATCGAGCCAGGCACGGTGCTGACGAACCGCGCCGCAAACCAGATCGCGGGTGGCACGCAGTACGTTTGCCGCGGCTGGTCGCTCACCGGCAACGGCCCGGCCTCGGGCACGGGCACCAACTTCGTCATGACGCTGACCAACGACTGCACGCTGACCTGGCTATGGGGGACCAACGTCTGGTTCCAGTACAACGCCGGAACCGGCGGCACGATCGGCGGGTCGAACGCCGGCTGGTATGCCTTCGGCTCGACCGTCACCGTGCAGGCGTTTCCGAACCTCGGCTACCAGTTCAACGGCTGGTCCGGCGACGTCCCTGCCGGCCAGGAGAACGCCAACCCGCTGACCGTCACGATGGATCGCGCGCGCTCCTTGACGGCGCTGTGGGCCATCACCTCCAGCACGATCACCTTCGATACGGCGGGCGGCACGCCGGTCGCGCCGCTCACCCAGCAAGAAGGCACGGCGATCACGGCGCCGGCCGCCCCGACGCGCCCCGGCTACATCTTTGTCGGATGGTTGCCGGCTTTGCCGGCCACCATGCCCCTTGACGACGTCACCTGCGTGGCGCAATGGAAGTTGGCGCAGACCATCACCTTCCCGCCGCTCGGGACGAAGCTGACGACAGACGTGGTCGGCCTGGCGGCGACGGCTTCGTCGGGGCTGCCCGTAGCGTTCCGCGTGCTGTCCGGCCCGGCCTCGCTCTCGGGCGGAACGACACTCTCGTTCACCGGCGCGGGTACGGTGTCGATCGTGGCTTCGCAGGCTGGAAACGGGAGCTACAACCCCGCGCCCGAAGTGACCAACACGTTCAGCGTCATCCTGAAGATGATCGGCGCCACGGTGTATGGGGCCTATGGCTGGACCAACGTCGGCAGCGGACTGGGGAATTGCGTCAATGCGCTCTCGCACGACGGGACGGACCTGTATGCGGGCGGTAGTTTCACCAACGCGGGCGCTGTGGCGGCCACCTTCGTGGCGAAGTGGGATGGTGCGAGCTGGACGAATGTCGGCGGCTTGCGTCAGACTGGCGGGTACGGCGGTCTGAGTGCGCTGGCCCGGGACGGCGCGAACCTCTATGCGGGCGGTACTTTCAACTTCACCGCAGGCGGAGTGCTCGCCTCGAATGTGGCGGTGTGGAACGGCACGAGCTGGAACCGGCTGGGCCAGGGCTTCTCCGCGGCGGTGAACGACGTGCTTCATGACGGAACGTCGCTGTACGCCTGCGGCTACATGACCGATGCAACACTGCCGAACGGAGCGTCCGTTGTGCCCTCCGGCGTGATGCGGTGGACCGGCACGGCCTGGACCAACGTGGGCTCGATCGCGGCGAAGGCTGCGTATTCTTCGGGCATGGGCGGCTTTTGTTATAAGATGACGCGGTTAGGCGGGGAACTGTACGTCGCGGCTTTCACCAATAGGTCGTACGTAACAACAAGCGGTGTCTGGAAGTGGACGGGTGCCACGTGGGCCACTGTCGGCTTGGCCGCCGGCAATAATACATACGTCACTACGCTGGCCAATGACGGCGTCAACCTGTATGCGGGCGGTAATTTCACCAACATCGGCGGCGTGGCGGCGAACTATATCGCGAAGTGGAACGGGACAAGCTGGACTCCGCTGGGCAGCGGAATGAGCGGGGCGGTTTACGGGCTCTATCACGACGGGACGACCCTGTACGCGGGCGGGG
>JANYBJ010000091.1 GCA_025360845.1 bacterium | reverse complement strand
GAAAAATACGGCGCAATGGAATACACCGCGATCGTTTCTTCAACCGCGAGCGACACTGCGGCGGTCCAATACATCGCACCCTACGCCGGATGCGCGATGGCAGAAGAATTCATGTACACCGATCACCGGGATGTACTTATCGTTTACGACGACCTTTCAAAGCACGCCGTCGCTTATCGCGCGATGTCGCTGCTCCTGAAGAGGCCGCCTGGCCGCGAGGCTTATCCGGGCGATGTCTTTTATCTGCATTCGCGCCTGCTCGAGAGAGCGGCGTCGCTCAGCATGGAATACGGCGGAGGATCCATTACGGCGCTTCCGATCATCGAAACAATGGCAGGCGATATCACCTCCTATATCCCGACAAACGTGATCTCCATCACGGACGGGCAAATTTACCTTTCGCCGTCGCTGTTCGAACTGGGCGTGCTGCCCGCGGTCGACGTCGCCAAATCCGTTTCGCGCGTCGGCGGCAAGGCGCAGCGGGCGACCTGCCGCGCGGTGGCGGGCGACCTCAAGCTCGGCTATGCCCAGTTTGAGGAACTCGAGACGTTTGCCCGCTTCGGCGCCCGTTTGGATGCGGCCACCCGCGCGACTATCGAGCACGGCAAACGCATTCGCTCCTGCCTCAAGCAGCCGGAATTCGCCCCGGTGCCCGTGCCCGCGCAGATCGCCATCCTGCTGGCGTTGACGGCCGGGCTCTTCGACGCGGTGCCGATCGAGCGGATGGCGGAGGCCGAGCGCGCCGTGCAGGCGGCGGCGGGGAGCATTCCGGCGGAGGTGTGTTCTCGCTTCGATACGGCAGCCAAGTTGAGTGAGGAGGACCGTCAGACGATCGTCGATATCGCCCGGAAAGCGCTTGCGCTTTTTCAGCCCGCACCTCAGCCCGCACCTCATGGTGCAAGCAAGGATAAGGCATGAGTGACACGACGGTCAGTCTGCGTCGGAAGATCAACAGCGCCGGAGAGCTTCAATCCGTCGTGCGCACGATGAAAGCGTTGGCCGCCTCCAGCATCGAACAATATGAAAAGTCGGTGCGCGCGTTGGCCGACTACGACAGGACCGTTGACCTGGGGTTGTGCGCGTTCTTTCGGGAATGCGGGCCGACGGCCCCGACGGAAAAGGGGAAGAGACCAGCCGATGCGGCTGTGATCGGCGCCGTTGTGTTCGGCTCTGATCAGGGACTGGTGGGCCAGTTCAACGACGTGATCGCTGACTATGCGGTGAAAGCACTCAGAACCCAGCCCGGCATATATCAAGTCTGGGCCGTCGGCGAGCGCGTCCACGCGCGTCTGGCGGAGGCGGGACTGCCGCTGAAGGGCTGCTTCAGCGTGCCGAATTCGGTCAAGGCCATCACCCCGCTGGTCGGGCAGATTCTTGTGGAATGCGAGTCGTGTGATATCCTGAGTGAGGTCGCCGAGCTACACCTTTTCTACAATGGTCCCTCCGCTGATGCGGTTTATGCGCCCGTCAGCCAGCGGCTGTTGCCTTTGGATCAAGCCTGGCGCGACAAACTCGTTGCGCTTCCGTGGCCGACGGGCAATCTGCCCGAGGTCGTGGGCACCGGCCCGGCGACGTTGCGGGCGCTGATCAGAGAATACCTTTTCGTCTCGATTTTCCGGGCATGCGCCGAATCCCTCGCGAGCGAGAACGCGAGCCGACTTGCGGCGATGCAACGCGCCGAAAAAAACATCGACGAACTGCTGGAGGAACTCACTCGCACGTTCCACCGTTTGCGCCAGAGCGGTATCGATGAGGAACTGTTCGATGTCCTCGCGGGCTATGAATTGTTGGCGAAAGACACCGCAGCCAGGCACACCTCGCTGCACGAAAGAACGCGATCGTGAAAGGGAAAGTCAGATGAAAGAGTCCAACCGGCAAATCGCCTACTTCTCGATGGAAATCGCCTTGGCGCCTGAGCTGCCGACCTACAGCGGCGGCCTGGGGATGCTGGCGGGCGACACCGTCCGCGCCGCCGCCGACCGCGCGCTGCCGATGGTCGCGCTCACGCTGCTCTACCGCAAGGGCTATTTCTTCCAGCAGCTCGATGCCAGCGGGTGGCAGACCGAACAGCCCGTCGAGTGGGTGGTCGATGATTTTCTCACGGAATTGCCGCAGCGGGTCACCGTCACCATCGAGAGCCGCACGGTGTATGTCCGCGCTTGGCAATACGACGTGGCAGGCACGGACGGCAGCCCTGTGCCGGTCTATTTGTTGGATACCGACCTGCCGGAGAACAGCGAGTGGGACAGGCATCTGACGGACTATCTCTACGGCGGCGACACGTGGTTCCGGCTGTGTCAGGAGATCGTGCTGGGCATCGGCGGCGTGCGGATGTTGCGTGCGCTCGGTTGCAGCGGTCTCCAGCGTTTCCACATGAACGAGGGGCACGCCGGCCTGCTGACGCTGGAGCTGTTGTACGAGCAGGCGAAAAAGGCGGGCCGCGCCATCTTCAATCAGACCGACGTGGAGACTGTCCGAAGCCTCTGCGTATTCACCACGCACACGCCCGTGCCGGCGGGACACGACCAGTTTCCGCTGGAGTTTGTCCGGCGTGCGCTCGGGCCTTGTTGCGGCGACCTCGAGTCCATGAAGGAGGTGTTCTGCTGCGGGGGCTTGCTCAACATGACCTACCTCGCGCTCAACCTCAGCCATTACGTCAACGGCGTCGCCAAGAAGCACGCCGAGGTCTCCCGGCAGATGTTCGCCCGATACCGCATCGACGCGGTCACCAACGGCGTGCATCCGGCGACCTGGGCCAGTCCGCCCATGCAGGCGCTGTTTGACCGCCACATCCCCGGCTGGCGCAGCGACAGCTTCATGTTGCGTTACGCGCTCAGCATTCCGCCTGCGGAAGTGTGGGACGCCCATCAAAAGTCCAAGCGCCGGCTCATCGAACACGTGAACAAGCTGACCAACGCCGGACTGGATGTCGATTATTTCACCGTTGGTTTCGCGCGCCGCGTGGCGACCTATAAGCGGGCGGACCTGCTGTTTCACGATCTGGAGCGGCTCAAGGCCATTGCCGCCAAGGCCGGCCCGTTCCAAATCGTCTTTGCAGGCAAGGCGCATCCGCAAGACGCCAAAGGCAAAGAGCTGATCAAACACATCTTTCAGGCCCGCGACGCCTTGCGCGGACACGTCAAAGTCGCGTACCTGCCGAATTACGACTGGGACCAGGCCCGCCTGATGGTCGCCGGGTCGGACGTGTGGCTGAACACGCCGCAGCCGCCGATGGAGGCCTCGGGCACCAGCGGCATGAAGGCGGCCGTCAACGGCGTGCCCAGCCTGAGCGTGCTCGACGGCTGGTGGATCGAGGGCTATATCGAAGACACCACCGGCTGGGCCATCGGCGAAATCTGTGACCTGCAACCTGTCGGCCAAGACCGCATCGACTGCGACGCCGCCTCGCTCTACGATACGCTTGAACAGGTCGTGATCCCCGCGTTCTATAAGAATCGCGGGCATTATGTGGACGTCATGCGCCACGCCATCGCGCTGAACGGTTCGTTCTTCAACACTCACCGGATGCTGCTGCAGTACGTCCTGAAGGCCTACTTCGAATAACCGTCCACCGAGGGCAGGATCTGCCGTCTGTGCAGTTCTTCCTCGCGCGTGCGCCATTCGGGTTTTTCCCAGCCGGCGGAGAGGATCGCCTCCAGTTGCGGGGACAGCTTTCTGTAGTTCGACGGCGACATGCGCGCGATTTTCTTGAAGCTGGCCGCAAGATACTGGGTTGAAGCATAGCCGCACGTGTAGGTGATGTCGGTGATGGAGAGGGTGGTGTCACGGAGCAACTCGCAGGCCTTTTCAAAGCGCAACCTGCTGAGATACATGTGAGGCGGATACCCGGTGACAGACTGGCAGATCTTGGCGAACTGCGTGCGTCTGATCCCGCATGCTTCAGCCATCCTTTCCAGCGTCCAGTCTTCGTCAATAAGTCCGTTCAACTGTTGAAGAAGGCGGCGCACACGTGTCGCGGAGGGGGCCTCCTTAGATTGTGGTTTGCTTTGATTCGCGATGCCCAGGGCAAGCTCCAGGATCAGGCAGCGCAAGAGGGCCATCGCAGCGCTCGTGTTGAGGGCCGAAGGCGCATCGAGCAGACGGACGAGTTCAGGGAAAAGATGCCGCACGGTTGCGGACGACGCCCAGGCGTGTTGAAGGGTTCCGCAAAAGAGGCGGCTGAGCATGTTCTCCTCGGAAGGGCTGAACCCGAAGCTTCGCGGAAAGCGGATGGAGGCGTTCGGCGAGGCATAAGGTTCAGCAAGCTCGAACAGAATATAGTAGATGCGGTTCTTCGGCTCGCGGAGATACAGGCTGCCGTGCGGCTGCCACGGCAGCGTGAAAAAGACCGAGCCGGGAGTCAGCACCTCGGGCCGGTTTTCCACAGCCCACTCCAGATGGCCTTGCTCGACCAGCACGATCTCCATTCCAGCGTTCCTGTGCGGGTGCATGAGCTGGTTTTCAATGTGGCCGTAACTGATGATCTTGCCTCGCGTCATTTGTGTGAAAATTACCACAACGCAAAATCGAACGCAAGTTTCTTTTCAAGATGTTATTTTAGAAACAATTCAAGTTGGTGAAGATTTCTGGACAGCGTTCGAAGAAGGAGCAGCGGAAATTAAAATACACCTTGTTGACCTGATGATCATTCTGGCCTACCTGCTGGGCATCACCGCCATCGGCGTTTTCTCGGGGCGGCGATCGACCAGCAGTTCAAACAGTTATTTTCTGGCCGCGCGCTCGCTGAAGTGGCCGGTCGTGGGAATGGCGCTTTTCGCCACCAACATTTCGACCGTCCACCTGATCGGGCTGGCCTCCTCGGGGTTCAGCGAAGGGATGGTCGTGGGCAACTTCGAGTGGCTTGCCCCGTTCCTGCTGATCACGCTCGGGCTGATCTTCGCGCCGTTCTACTTCAGGACCAAGATTTCGACGCTGCCGGAATACATCGAGGGCCGGTACGGTCCGACCTCCCGTACGATTCTCGCCGTGATGGCGATTTTCGGAGCGCTGTTCATCCACATGGGCGTCACGCTTTATGCGGGGGCTGTGGTCTTCCAGAGCTTCGTGGACATCGACACGCTTTGGTCAATCCTGATCATATCGGGCCTGACGCTGGCCTACACGGCGCTGGGCGGCCTTAAAGCCGTTGCGGTCACCGAATCGTTTCAGACGGTGTTGTTGCTGTCGGGTGCCGCAGTGATCACCTGGTGCGGTGTTCACGCGCTCGGCGAACATGGCATTGCGTCGTTAAGCGATCTTCGCGCCGCGGCCAAGCCGGACCAGTTGAGCATGATCCGTCCCGACGGCAAGTACGCGTGGTATGCGATGCTGCTGGGGTACCCGGTGCTGGGAATCTGGTACTGGTGCAGCGACCAGACGATCGTGCAGCGCGTGCTCGGCGCTAAAACCGAGCGGGACGCGCAAGTGGGGCCGATCTTTGCCGGATTTCTTAAGGTGCTGACGGTTTTTCTGATGGTAGGCCCCGGCGTGATCGGCTACGTCCTTTTCAAGGACAAGATCGCAGACAAGCCCGATTCAACGCTGGTGGTCTTGGTTCAAAACTTGCTGCCCGTCGGGCTTAAAGGACTCGTTATCGCGGGCATGTTGGCTGCGATGATGTCGGCTGTCGCGGGGGCCTTGAACTCGACCGCCACCCTCGTGTGCATCGACATCGTCAAGCGCATCAAGCCGGAGATCGCCGATCACACACTCGTGCGCATCGGGCAGGTCACGACGGGAGTCGTGCTCCTGCTGGCGATCGCCTGGTCGACGCAGGGCGCGCATTTCGGCGGCATTTTTGCAGGCATCAACCAGATGATCTCCGTGCTCGCTCCGCCGATCTCCACCGTGTTCATCTGGGGCATCTTCTGGCGGCGGGGGACGGCTCAGGCCTCCGCGGCGACGCTGATCAGCGGGTTTCTTCTCGGAGCTGTCGTGTTCTGCCTCGACTTCCCGGCGGTGTCGGGCTTTTTCCTTGGCAAGAACGCGGCGGGCGCGCCGATCCAACTGCTCACTCAGACTTATGGCATCCCGTTTATGATGCAGGCTTGGTGGCTCTTCTGCATCTGCAGTTGCATCTTCGTCGGGGTCAGCCTGGCGACGCCCCGTCCTTCGGATGCGTGCGTACACAAGTACTGCTGGCAAAACCCGTTGGCCGTGTTGACCGAGAAACCGCTGGAGGGTCCCGGCGACGTAAGGATCTTGGCGGTGGTCCTTATCCTCGTGATGGTCGTCTGTTACATGATCTTTGCGTGAGGCGGAAGTCAGCAATCAGGTGATAAGCCCGCCGCCTGCGGGACGGGAATAAACGAAGAGGTAACTTGCTTGAACGATTAAGATTAGGATTAAGATTATGATTACGAATTGTCCCGATCCCTCCTAATCCTAATCGTAATCGTAATCTTCCCGAAGTTTTGGACGAGACAGAAGTCAGTAGTCAGAATCAAGGCGGTGTCTGCGCGATACCAGAAGAGAGGAGCCGGACGAAATGAGACATGTAGTGTTGAGCCTTGCCCTCGCGTTTGCAGCGTTCACGGCCTGCGGGTTTTCTGCCTATGAGAATTACCTGCTCTCCGGACGGCAAACGCATGTCATGCTGTTCGCTGCCGCCAGGGACGGGCAGTCCGAGGCCTTGCGGTCCGCTCTGAAAACGCTGGCGGGCGCGCAGGCGGCAAACGCCTTCGATCAGGTCAAGATCTCTAACCTCAGTTCCTTCAGCAAGAAGCTTCAAGACAAGCCCTGTTTCATGGTCTATTTCGATTATGACGGGACGAATTATCTGGAGGCGGTCAAAGCCTTCGAGTCGGTTCCTCATGCAAGAGAGCTGCGGCCTCTGCTGGCGCCTCACCCCCGCGCGGAAAGGCAGGGAACCGCCTGGCTTCAGATGGAGTGGATCAACTTCATCCAGGGCGCCAAACCGTCCCTGACCCCCAAGCGGTCCGCCATGGCCACCCGGCTGAAGCCCGAAAAAGAGTCCGAATACCGCCTGCTCCACCAGTCCACGTGGCCGGGCACCGTCGATCGGATGACGCGCATGGAGTACCACGACTTCTCCATTTTTCTGATCGACCTCGGCGAGGAGCTCTACGAGATGTTCTATGTCGAGTTTGTCGGCACCGACGCCGGCAAAGACAAGATGGGCAGCAGGGCCGATCCCGCCTATGAGCGCTGGGTGAAGCAGACCGACGCCTGCCAGAACCCGCTGCCCGACGCCGACGGCATTTGGTCGAAGATGGATAAGGTTTCGGAGAAAGAATGATGACTTCGAGAGAACGCGTGCTGGCGGCCATCGGCCACCGGCAGCCTGACCGGGTTCCGGTTGACCTGGGCTCCAACCCCAGTTCCGGCATCTCGGCGATGGCCTACAACAAGCTGAAGGCGGCGCTCGGCGTCTCGGGCGGCCACACCCGCATCTACGATGTCGTGCAGCAGCTCGCCCAGCCCGAGGAAGCCGTGCTCGCCGCGCTCGGCACCGCCGTGCTCGATATCGGGCGCACCTTCAACACCGCCGACGAGGACTGGTATGACATCACCCTAACGGACGGCTCGGCGGCGCAGTATCCGAAGCGGTTCAGGCCGGTCCTGCGGAGCGACGGCGCCCGCGAAGTCGAGCAGGACGGGCTTGTCATCGCCCGCATGCCGCATCAGGGCGCGTTTTATGACCAGATGCATTTTCACTATCTTGACGGCTATCCTTCGGACTACGACAACCTTCCGGCGGCGATGCGTACGGTCCTCTGGCAGGCGCTCGCCCACAGCCCGTGGGATCACGCCTCCGACGCAACCTTCTGGGCCGATCTGCGCGCCAACGCCCTCACGTTGCGTGCGACCACCGACAAGGCGCTGATGATCGTCTGCGGCTGCAACCTTTTCGAGTGGGGCACCTTCCTGCGGCGCATGGACAATTTCCTGATGGACATCCTGTGCGAGCCGGAAGAGGTGGAGCGACTCATGGAGGCGCTGATGGAGCTTCACCTGCGCGGTCTGGAAAAGGTCTGTAAGGCCGTCGGCGACGTGGCCGACATCCTGCGCTTCGGCGACGACCTGGGCATGATCAGCGGGCCGCTCATGTCGCCCGAGTGCTACCGGCGCCTGTTCAAGCGCCATCACGCAAGGCTGAACGACTACGTCCACGCGCACAGCGGCATGAAGACCTTCCTGCACTCGTGCGGCTCGATTTACCGCCTCCTGCCGGATCTCATCGAAGCCGGGTACGACATCATCAATCCCGTTCAGACCAACTGCGTGGAGATGGAGCCTGCCACGCTGAAGCGCGAATTCGGCGCGGACATCACCTTCTGGGGCGGCGGGTGCGATACGGCGTCGGTCCTCAATAAAGCTACGCCGGAAGAGGTCCGCAGGCATGTCTTGGAGCGCTGCGCGATCTTCGCTCCCGGCGGCGGCTTTGTGTTTAACACCATCCACAATATTCTGCCGGAAGTCCCGCCGCAGAATATCGTCGCGGCGTTCGCGGCGGTCGCGGAGTTCAACGGAAAGGCAATGAAATGAGCAAACGAGCGATGACGATGCTGGCACTGTCCGCGCTGCTGGGTGCGGGCGCTCTGGCGCAGACGGCGGAAACGAACCAGCCGAGTTGGATGCGGCCCGATCCGGCGGCGCTGGCGCGCTGGAAGGACATGCGCTTCGGCATGTTCATCCACTGGGGACCGGTCAGCCTGACCGCCCAGGAGATCGGCTGGTCGCGCGGCGCGCAGACGCCCGTCGACGTTTATGACAACCTTTACAAACAATTCAACCCGACGAAATTCAATGCCGACGAGTGGGTCAAGGTCGCCAAAGACGCCGGCATGAAATACATCATCCTGACCACCAAGCACCACGACGGCTTCTGCCTCTGGGACACCAAGCTGACCGACTATAACATCATGAACGCGCCGTTCAAGCGCGACGTCGTCAAGGAACTCTCCGCGGCGTGTAAAAAGGCGGGCCTCGCGTTTGGCACGTACTACTCCACCTGCGATTGGCATCATCCGGATTTCCCGTTCACCAGCCCGGGCGGCAACGTCAAGCGCGAGAAGTTTGACCTCGATTCCTATAACCGCTACCTCCTCGGCCAGCTCCGCGAACTCATCACGAACTACGGTCCGCTGCTCACGATCTGGAACGACGTTCCGCAAATGTTCGAGGGCCGCGGCGTGAACACCATCAGAATGGTGCGCGGGCTCCAGCCGGATATCCTGATCAACGACCGCACCGGCGATGGCGGCGACTATGGCACGCCGGAGCAGAGCGTCGGCGGCTTCAACACCGAGCGCCCTTGGGAGTCCTGCATGACCATCTCCGCGCATAACGCGTGGGCGTGGGGCGGCTCGAACGACGGCGTGAAATCGCTGGCGGCGTGTCTGGACATGCTGGTCCGCGGCTCGGGAGGGGACGGCAACATCCTGCTGAACGTCGGCCCGCGGCCCGACGGCATGATCGATCCTGAGCAGAGCGCCCGGCTCAAGGAAGTGGGCGACTGGCTGGCGAAGTATGGCGACAGCATCTATGGCACGCGCGGCGGGCCGTTCAAGCCGGGCGCGTGGGGGGCCAGCACCCGCAAAGCCAACCGCATCTACCTCCATGTCCTCAAGTTCGAGGGCGACACGCTCGAACTGCCCGCAATCCCGGCCAAGGTCATGTCCGCCCGGGTGTTGACCGGCGGTTCCGTGGAGTTCAAGCAGACCGGCACCGGCATCACGCTGAGCGTCCCTGCCGCCAGCCGCGACGCGATGGACACGGTCATTGCGCTCGATATCGACCAGCCCGCGCTGGCGCTCGCGCCGCTGAAGGTGGCCCGGCGGTTAGGTTCGCTCACCGTTGGCGCAAAGGCCACGGCCTCCAACGTTTACCAGCAGCAAGCCGCACAGTATGGCCCGCAGGCGGCGCTCGACGACGATCCCGAGTCGCGCTGGGCCACCGACGCCGCGACGAAGCAATGCTGGCTCGAAGCGGACTTCGGCAAGCCGGTAACCTTCAGCCGCGCGGTCATCGAGGAGTGCGTGGACTACGGCGTGCGCGTGAAGTCGTTCGAGCTGCAGGCCAAGGACGGGAGCGGCTGGAAGACGTTCTTCAAGGGCGGGGCCATCGGCAAGAGATTGGAAGTGAAGTTTGATCCCGTCACGACGGACAGTGTGCGCCTCGACATCGATGGCGAGAACGGGCCGACGATCAGCGAATTCCAGCTCTTTTTATAACAGAAAGGACAGATGACAATGAAACTGACGAAATGGATGATGACGGCTGCGGCCGCCTCTTTGACGGGTGCCCACGTACACGCCGACACGGCGACAGTGAATCTCAGTCCCAGCGCGGACACGCGAGTTTTCAATGATTCTGGTTGGGGCTGGACTCAGAACGACGGAGCAGGGGGGGCTATTGGCGTCTATACAAGCCGCGACCGCAGCCTGCTGAAGTTCGATTTCACGGCCCTTCCGGTCGGCGCGACGTTCAACTCGGCCGCTCTCACGCTGCACGCCACAGACACGTATGGCGGTAACCCCAACGGCGAAACCATGAGCGTCTACCGCCTGACGCAGGCGTGGACCGAGATGGGCGTGACGTGGCTCACGCACGACGGCGCCAATGCTTGGGCCGCGCCCGGCGGCGACTACGCCGGGGCCGCCTATGCCGGTTCCACCGCCAACCCGGGGAGCGGGCAGCCGATCAGTTGGGACGTGACCACGCTGGCGCAAGAGTGGCTCAACAGCACCTTCGTCAACGACGGCCTGATCATCATCAACAGCGGCACGGTCAACGGACTGCACTTCGCTTCGAAGGAAAACGGCACGGTCTCGTACCGCCCGTACCTGGCCGTTTCCGTCACCACACCCACCACTCCGCCCGGCGGCGCCTTGACCTGGAACGGCGGTGGCGGCGCGTGGACCGACGCCAACAAGTGGAACAGCGGCTCGGTCACTTGGACCGACAACAGCGACGCCCGCTTCGGCGCAGGCAACGACACAGCCGGAACCGTCTCCATTTCCGGCTCCGTGGCCCCGAGGAGCCTTTGGTTCCAGGCCGCCGGATCCGGCACCTACACCTTGGACGGCGGCACCCTCGACCTCGGCGGCGCGGGTCGCATCGTCCATACGGCGGCTGATGCCACCATCAATTCGACGGTCGCGAACGGCGCATTGTTCAAACAGGGTGCGGGCACGCTGACGCTCACGGCGGCCAACACCTACGGCGGCGGCACGGCGATCGCCGCGGGCGTGGTCAAGGCGGGCAACGACAACGCCCTCGGCGCCAGCTACGCGCCGGTCACCGTGAGCGCCGGCGCGGGCCTCGACGTGAACAACCTCGCCCTCCCGTACGTGCCCACCCTCAACGGACGGCTCAGCGCCACGCAGGGCGCGTTGTTCAATGGCGGGAACTCCATCAACGGTGTGCTAGCCATCAGCCTCGGCAGCGACGCCTCCATCGGCAACGACGGCGGGCGCTTCGACATCGGCCGCGCCGGGGGCCAGACCAGCCAGGGCAACAACCACGTCCTGACCAAGGTCGGCAACAATGTCATCGGCGTGCAGGCGAACGGCACGGGCTTCGCCGGGGTCGTGATCAACGGCGGCGCGCTGCAACCGGAGAACGACAACGCCTTCGGCAACGCGCCCATCACGGTCAACGCGGCGGGCTCGCTCGCGCCTTGGGGTTGGCGCAACATGGGCAATGCGCTGACGCTCGCCGGCGGCTCCGTCCAGGCGCTGTATGGCTACGATCATGTCTACACGGGTCCTGTGACGGCGCAGGCTGGATCGTCTTGTATCCTCAATGCGAACTCGGGCAACATCGTCCTGAACGGAAACCTCACAGGGACGGGCACCCTTGTCAAGCAAGGCGCGAACTCCGTGTTCCTGGGCGGCGACAACAGCGGGTTCAGCGGCGTCTTCCATCATGCGGCGGTCAACACGTTCTTCAGTGCCGCCAGCGCTGGCAGCGCCGCAGCATCATGGGTTGTCGATACTGGAACCCTGTCCAGCAGGATTGCGGCAGACGCCACGATTCAACTAGGTTCACTGGCCGGCGTGGGCGGGCAGCTCGGAAACGAGCAGGACTTCAACTACGAGTTGAACTTCTCCATCGGCAACAACGATGCAAGTACCCTTTACAACGGCGTTATCCGCAACAATCTGAACAATGTCGGGAACGGCATCGTGTCACTGACCAAGGTCGGTACAGGCACCCTGACGCTGACCCGTCCCCAGACCTATAGCGGGGCCACCGTCATCAGCAACGGCACGCTTCAGCTTTCGCCCGCGGTCGTGACCGACGGCGCGTCGCGGCGTTTTGATGCCTCGGCGTTGAATTTGTTGGGCGGCGCGGCGGCCACGCAGTGGAGCGATCTCAGCGGCAACGGCGCCCATGCCACGGTGCCGGGCGGCAATGCCGCTCCGACCTTTATCGCGGACGCGGGTACCGGCACGGGCCTCCCCGCCCTCTCGTTCAACGCGCCAGGCGCCAACGCCACGACCAGCGAGGCCCTTAGCTTCAGCCGCGACACCGCCGTCAGGTCGGTCTTCGCGGTCTTCAAGGGCAGCAGCTTCCTGATGACAGACAGCAGTTCCTATGCGTTGCACCGTCTTTCGGATAACAATCCTGCCGACCCCCTGCTTCAGAACTGGGGCCAGATCAACTACCTCGGCTCGGTCTATGTGAATGGTGCGGCGGTTAATCCGCAGAGCGACGCGATGCCGACCGGGTTGCACAACGGGTACAACCTGGTCGAGATCATCGGTAACGACACGCCCTTTGCGCTGGACAGTTTCAACAAAGACCGAGTCTATCATGCGGGTAACCAATCCCACGCCGAAATGATCCTCTTTGATTACGTCGTGTCGGAAGCGCAGCGGCTACAGATCGAGGCGTATCTCAACACTAAATGGTTCGGTATCGGCGACGGGCCTGCGGTCACCAACCTGCTGAACGTCGGCACCTCCGTCGTCCTTGGCGGCAGCGGGCGGCTGGATCTCGGCCATACGGTCCAGACGGTTGCGGGACTCTCGGGCTCGGGTGTGGTCACCAACGGCGCGCTGACCGCGACCGGTCTGGTCCAGCCCGGCGGCGCTGGGACCATCGGCACCTTGACGGTCCCCGGCGGCACCGTGCTGACCGGCACGCTGCGGGTGGACGCGACGGCGGGCGGCGCGTGCGACAGGCTGGCTGTCCAAGGCGCGGTGAGCCTGTCCGGCGCGGCGCTGAATGTGACGGCACTGGAGGCGACGAAGCTTGACAGCCGTTACGCCTACACCGTCCTGACCTGTTCCGGAACCCCGGCTCCCTTCGCGTCCGAATCCTTGCCGCCCGGGTGGCATGCGAGTTACCGGAACGGCAGCGTCAAACTGGCCAA
The DNA here is from genome assembly GCA_025360845.1 of bacterium. Taxonomy (GTDB): domain Bacteria; phylum Verrucomicrobiota; class Kiritimatiellia; order RFP12; family UBA1067; genus JAHFSX01. Next base: position 6,592 of record JANYBJ010000091.1, on the reverse strand, counting down.
TGGAGGCACGTTGTTCTTGGTCTATTGAACAGTGTGCTGATAAATGCCGGGCGCCCCAATGACCATGTCCGTTCGAGTTGACAGCTTGTGAAAATAAACGCCCACATCAGATGTTTGCTGGTCGGTACAGGTATTGGCTCGACCGTCTTCCCCCTTTTTGCCGGCACCGAGCTGAGCGTTGTCCGGGGCACCGCCATCCAGAGTACCGCGTACAGTGGAGGGGCCTACTTTGCGTCGTGGGCTTTGGACAACGATCCTAACACCTTCACGCATACGGACAACATCGCGAACAGCTATTGGCAAGAGGATCTGGGCGACACGTTCGGCATCAGGAAAATCGAGCTCCTCAACCGTGCGGACGCGGTGCCCGAGCGGATGGGGGGGCTCACGCTTCGGATCTTCAACTCGAACATGGTGAGCGTCGCGTCGGCGACCGTGGTGAATCCCGGCGCAGGCGGCACGTGGACCTTCACGCCGTCTTCGCCGGTCACCGGAAAATATGTTCGCGTGGGAACCGAGAACGGTGTCAAGAATCAAGACGGGAACTACTACGTGACCCTTGCCGAGGCCCGCGTTTTCTGCGATGTGCCAACGCCGAACGGCTCCAATCTTGCCGTGGGCAAGGATGCGTTCATGACGCGGCTTACGGACACCCTTTATCCGGCTTCAAACGCGAATGACAACAACCCGTATTCGGCCGTGTATACGACGACCGCGACCGTCGACGGGTATTGGGAGGTGGACCTCGGCGCGCTCTACGCGATTTCGAGCGTGCGCGCCATTGAGGCGGATGGGCTGGGCAATCGCTTGGCGCATGCCACGCTGCGTTTGTTTGATGAGGCGCATCAGCCTGTTTTCAGCCGGCATCTTGCCGTCACGCAGACGCCCCTGTTCACGGTTGACTTGGGCAGCGTCTATGTTGCCCGGTATGTGCGCGTGGGGCTGGAGAACAAGGAGAGGACGGGTGACTGGGAATGGTACCTCGGGTTCAAGGAGGTTCAGGTATTCGGCCGTCCGGCGGAGGAGGTTGGCATCCTCGACTTCGGCGCGTCGCGAACCAACATCGTCGTGGGGCAGTCGGCGACGTTGTCATGGCAGGCGAGCGACGTGCGCCAGATCCTCTTGTGTACGGGCGACGGGCCGGCAACCAACGTGACAGGGAGAAGCTCGCAGACCGTCACGCCGACCCGCTCCGTTTGCTACACCCTTGTGGCAACCAATGCCTGTCGCGTCTATGAGCGCTCGGTGACTCTCGTGGTCGATGCCAAGCCCCCATCGCTGCGCATCGAAGAGTTTGTCGCAGACAACGAAACCTCGTTCGAAGACGGGTACGGAGAAGCCCCTGACTGGATCGAACTTCGAAATCTAACTGCGGAGGCCGTCAACTTGGAGGGCTACGGACTCAGCGATAATCCGTCCAAGCCCATGAAATGGACCTTTCCGAATGTATCCCTGCCCGCCTGGGGAAGGCTGGTCGTCTGCGCTTCTGGAAAATCGGAAAAGATCGATCCCGCAGGGTTTGTGCATACAAGTTGGAGCCTTGCGGCTGAAGGCGAGAACATTGTGCTGACCGCGCCTGACGGGGTCACACGGCTTGATCAGGTTCTGGCCTATCCGGCACAGGGCAAAGACCTCGCCTATGCGCGCGACCTCAACGGCGTCTGGGGCTTTCAAGAACCCACGCCTGGAGAACTCAACCTTTCCGCGCGCTATACGGGTTGGCTCAAAGCGCCCGACTTCAGTGTGACGCGCGGGTTCTTCACCAACGCCTTCTCGCTCGCGCTCCAAGACAAGAACACCGGTTCAACGCTGTTGTTTTCGACGAACGGCGGGGAACCCTCAACCGTCTATACCGGGCCGCTTGCGATCACCCGGACGACGAGTGTGCGAGCGACGGCAAACCGCTCCGGCTACAAGCCGCCTCGGACCAAGACGAACACCTTCATCTTCCCCGAGGATACGGTCACCTCGCCGGTCATGAACACGGCCATCACACAGGATCCGCGCTACGCGACACGCATCCGCAAAGGACTGCGGGATTTGCCGGTCTTTTCGCTCTCGATCCCGGAGGTGGCAGACGATTATTATGAGCGGGAGTGCTCGATGGAGATCCTTTGGCCTGACGGCAGCCAAGCGCCGCTCCAGGCCAACTGCGGCATGGAGCAATTCGGCGGCTCCTATCAGGAGTTTGCCAAGAAGAGTTGGCGGTTGAACTTTCGGAAAGAGTTCGGTACAGGCAAGCTGAAGGCGCCATTATTCAACGGTTTCGACCACGGGTTTCCTGTGAGAGAAACATTCAACAAGGTCGAGCTGCGGTCTTGCTCGCAGGACATGGCCGACCGTGGCTTTTACATGGCGGCCCGTTTCGTGGACGACACGATGCTGGACATGGGCAGCCTCAACCCGCATGGCCGTTACGCGCACCTCTACCTCAATGGGGTCTACTGGGGTCAGTATGACCTGCGCGAGGCGCTGGATGACGCCTTTCTGGCGAATTATCTGGGCGGCAAGCAGGAGGATTACCTCGTCGTTCGCGGCAATGACAATATGGGTGATAGTTTTGTAACCGGCGCGCCGGACCCGATTAACCGGCAGTCATGGTATCGTGTGCGGACGCTGGGAAGCTCGTACCAGTCCGTCAAGTCCTACCTCGATGTGCCGAACCTGATCGACTTTATGCTGCTGTGGCTCTATGGTAACTGCGAGGCCGAATACCGGTGCGCCGGATCGGTTGAAGCGGGGAGCGGCTTCAAATTCTGGATGGCGGACTCGGACGGTTTCCTGCGCACCAGCGCCATGGGCCTCGACTGGACCTCGCAGACGGGTCCGGGCGACTTGTTCGGGAAACTCCGCACAGAAGGCGATCCCGATTTCAAGGTCCTGCTTGCTGACCGCATTCAGCGCCACTTCTTTAATGGCGGCGCGCTGACGCCGGCCCGGGTGTCGGCACGGCTGACAGCCCGCATGGCCGAGGTTCAGGACAGCCTGATTGCCGAATGCGCGCGCTGGAATTACCGTACGCCGGACAATTGGGTGTCCGCCGCAACCACCATCCAGACGGATCTTTTCCCGGGCAGGACCGCGCAGTTGTTCGGTTACCTGCGGGCAGCGGGACTCTATCCGGCGTTCGACGCGCCGGCGCTCAGTCAGCAGGGGGGGATGGTCACCAACGGAACACGCCTGACGCTCACCTCAAGCGCGGGCACCGTTTACTATACGCTCGACGGCACAGACCCGCGGCTGCCCGGCGGCGCCATCGCGCCCGGCGCTCTGGTTTTCAGCAGCGCCGGTTTCAGCCAGACGCTGGTTCCCTCCAATGCGGTTTGGCGTTACTGGGACCGCAACGGGCGCGGCGACACCGCTTGGCGGAATCTCGGCTTCGACGATTCGACGTGGGCCTCCGGCGCTGCCAAATTGGGCTATGCCGACACCCCGACCACAACCATCAGCTACGGACCCGACAACAACAATAAATATATCACCAGCTATTTCCGCACGGGTTTCTACGTCGGGGATGCCGGTGCGGTAGACCGGTTGCAGATTCAGTTGCTGCGCGACGACGGGGCCGTGCTCTACTTGAACGGGGCCGAGCTTCTGCGCGACAATATGCCGGCGGGCACCGTCCTTTCCAACACGTTGGCTGCGGCCGCAGTCGGCGGGGCGGATGAGTACGCCTGGTACGCCTTCGACCTGCCTTCGCAAGGGTTGCTCACGGGGACAAATGTCCTCGCGGTCGAGATCCACCAGAGCCGCCCTGACAGTACCGATCTCTCGTTTAACCTGAGCCTCTCGGCATACGGCACTCGGCCGATTGCCCCGATCATTCTGGCTGGAAACACGGTGGTGAAGTCCCGCGTGTGGACGGGCACCGCATGGAGCGCGTTGAACGAGGCCTCGTTCTATCTCCCTGGGCGCGAGCCCGCTTCGCCAGCCAATCTGTTGATCACGGAGATTCATTACGACCCGCCCGGTTATGCCGACGGCGAACAGTTCGTCGAGCTGATGAACATGGGTACCAATCAGGTTGACCTTTCGGGCGTCGCTCTCGCCGAGGCCGTCAACTTTGTCTTTCCGAACGACAGCATACTCGATCCCGGCGGCATGATCCTCGTTGTGGAGGATGCGGGGGCCTTCTCTGCACTGTATCAGGTGCCGGCTTCGCCCTGGTATTGCCCCGGCCTGAGGGTCGCAGGTGAATGGGCGGGTGCCCTTGCGAACAACGGCGAGACGCTCTCGCTATGGGCGTCCAACGGCGTGGAGATCGCCTCCGTGACCTACGCCGCCGACGGTGACTGGCCGACGCGGGCAGCCGGTCGGGGCAGCTCGTTGGAACTGGCCAACCCGATGGCGATCCCGATGACGCAGCCCGCAAAAAACACGGCGCTCAACCGGCCGTCAAGCTGGCGCTCCAGTTCGCTTTACCAGGGTTCGCCCGGTCGTCTCGACACGGGGAGGCGTTCCCTGGTCATCAACGAGGTGCTCTCTCACACCGATGCCGATTCCGATTGGATTGAATTGCGCAACGTGGGCACCGAGACGGAGAACCTTTCCGGCCTGTGCCTGTCGGACGACTGGGACCAACCCTTCCGCCACATGATCCCCGCCGATACCAAACTTGGGCCGGGGCTGTTCATCTGCTTCAACCGTTCGCAGCTCGGCTTCGGCTTCAGCGAGCTGGGATCGGACGCGCTGCTCATCGAGGCGTCCGGAACCAACGTGCTCCGCTTCCTCGACACCGTCGATTTTCCTGCCGCGGCCCGTGAAGAGCCGTTCGGACGCTTCACGCGCAGCGACGGGGTCACGGACTTTACCGAGTTGCGGGCCAAAACGCCCGGCGCGACAAACGCATGGCCGCGAGTGGGGCCGGTCGTGATCAGTGAAATCATGGCCGAACCGGCGCCGGGACACGCCGAGTATGTGGCGTTGTTCAATCTGAGCGACCAGCCGGTTGCCCTTTTCGATACGAACCATACGGAGAACGCATGGGAGCTCTCCGGCGCAGTCGATTTCCGTTTCCCGGCGAACCCGTTCATTCCGCCGCATGCGGCGGTCATCGTGTGTGCGACGAACGGCGCCGCTTTCCGCGCGCAGTATGCGGTCGATCCTTCGGTTCCGGTGTACGGGCCTTGGTCCGGGCAGTTGGACAACGCGGGCGAGTCAATTAAACTGCGTCAGCCCGGCGCTCCCGAACCTGACGGGTTCGTGCCTTACTATCGAGTTGACCGGGTCACGTACAGCCCGGCTGCGCCTTGGCCTGCAATGAGCTCTGGTGTCGGCATCGTACGTGCGCCGCTGCAAGGGTATGGCAACGACCCTGCCAGTTGGCAGGCTTGCGCGCTCGGCGCCTCGCCTGGAAGCGGACCTCCCAATCAGCCCCCCGTGCTGGCTCCATGGGCCGATTTCTCCTATCCGGTAGGGGCGTCGCTTGACGTGTCGCTGGAGGTGCATGACGACGATCTGCCTGTCCAGCCCCTTCTGTTCTCGCAGATCGGTCTGCCTCATGGCTTCGTGCTGGACGGGAGTGCCCGGCGCGTGACCGGCTGTGGTCAGACGGAGGGTACCTATCCGGTGGTCATCGTGGTGTCCGATGGGCAGCACCCGCCGCTTTCCGCGACCAATGCTTTCACGCTCTCATTGACCGAGCCGATGCGGATGAGATTCGATGCGGTCGTATCTGAAACCGGCCCCAGGATGTCGGTTCCAACGGTACAGGGACAGGCCTATCAGATTGAATACACGGACCAGCTCGTGCCGGTGGATTGGCATGTGCTCCACGTCCTGCCTTCAGCGGCATCGAATGCGTGGCACTTCGCCGACCCAACGGCGACGAATCACCCGCAACGGTTTTACCGCATGAAGTGGCTGCGCTAGAGGATGTTTAAGCCCGCCCGGTTTACTCAATGGGTCACGCGTGAAACAGAAATAGCGCCCACGCCATGGTGCCGGTCGGCTTTCTGGGCGCCGGGCGGAATATGCAAACGGATCGCGTGTGCGTCGTATGAGCAAAACACGAGACGGAAAGTGTAATGCATGGGGCTTGGTTTTAGCTATAATGGCGGTATGAAGAGGGCGTTCTTGAGAAACCGAGCCTTGAAGAGGGTTGTCCTGCTGGGGGTGGTTGCGATAACGGCAACCCGCGGCCAGGGCGGGCAACTGGCGATTCAGAAGGTCGAGCAGATGCCGAATCTGCCGCAATCCTATCAGATGCGGGATTGGAAAACGGTGGCCGTCGGCTTTGACCGGTTGGTTTTCGATGTTGATGCGAAGGGGGAATACCTGCCTGTCGTCCACCTGACAGTCAACGCGGGGGTGACCAACTTCGCGATGCCCTCCTATGTGGGGCCGAAGCCGGGTACGCGCCCCGAGGAGTTCAACGAAGGCATTCCGGCCATGGGCGCGGTGCTGGGGGCAAGTCTTGTCGGGCTCAACAAGCGCGAGGGCGCGATCGACTGGGTCAAGGCGTGCCGGCAGTTTTATAACCCGGCGGAAAAACTGCTCTCCAACCGTGTGGGCGGGACAGCGGGGCAGACTTATTGGTATGAACTGTTTCCGCACATCCTGTTCTATTCGCTCGCCTGGCTTTATCCGGACA
>JANYBJ010000232.1 GCA_025360845.1 bacterium | reverse complement strand
TGGCGAACCCTTCTGTCCACACGCCGGTAAACCAGCCGCGTTCCCTGCACAGGACGATGAACCAGACCGCCCAGAGAACCGCTATCGCGGACAGATACCGGCCGTATGGGGAAACGCACATGCCGGTAGCATGACAGAAGCCTGGGAAGGATGTCAAGCGCACTGAATATATTCGCAATCTGGCGGGCCGGACGGGGCATGCGTTTCAATGTTCGGATATTCCAGGGGACCCGGCGCGAGACGCTATCGGGGCGAGCGACGGGCTGGATGGCCGCGCCCCCAACGGGCGCGGCGATTTTTGGGGCGGGAAAAAGGGCGGCCAAGGGGGGCCGCCCGTACAACGGGATTCAGGCGAGAAGCTCGCCGATGGGCTGGTGCTTGAAGTAGAGATCGAGTTCGGCGCCGTTCTCGAGAAGTTCGGGGATGCTGATGTAGCCGAGTTCGCGGTAGCCGATGCCGAGGTCGGCGATACCGAAGGCCTGGACCTGGCCCGCGTGGTCGGTGTCGGCGTCCTTCTCCACGATCCACCAGTCGCAGCCGCCGGTGAAATAGTGAAGCCGTGCGAGAGCCGCGCGGCCTTTTGCGGTGCTCTCGTAGGTCTTGGGCATGGCCTGCCATGTGGCGTGTATGCGGTCGATGATCTCGATGAAGTGGTCGCCTTCCTCGCCCATCATGGCGTCGGTGATGACCTCGTATTGCTCGGGGGTGGTCAAGAGTTTGAGCGTGTCGAGTTGAGGAAGTTCATTAGTGCGTGATTTCATTAGTGCATTATCCTTTCGGGTTGGGAGAGAGGGCGGCCATGGAGGGCCGCCCCTACGGGGTTTACTCGGCGGGGTTGGCTTTGTCGAGCTGGTCGCCGACTTTGCCGAGCAGGTGCTTGGCTATGCTGACCGCCTCCAGCGTCTGGGTGCGGTTGGGTCGGCGCATGTGGGCGATTGACAGGACGGTCTCAAGCTGCCTCATGAGGGCCTGCCACGTCTGATGAAACTGGTCGGTGGTGCCGACGGGGTTCTGGGTTGCGTTCATGGTGTGGATCTCCTTTCGGGGTTAGTTTTTTGACAGGATTGACATGATTGGGACAGGGAAGCTCCTTACGGAGCCACTACAAACGGACCATCAATCGCGGTGAAAAGAGGCGTCGCCGAAAACAAGTCCGGTGCCGAAGCCGAGGGCCTCGGAACAGGCGCGGATCGTGGTCCCGCTGGTAATCACGTTGTCGATAATGAAGGTGCGGCGGCAGGGAATGGGCTTGCCGTCCCTGCGGGCGATGTGGTGCTCGGCCACGCTCACGGGTGCGCCTTTAGTGCGGTGGCGGTCGCACGCGCTCGGGGCGGGCTCGGTGCGGATCAGGATGTCGAGCACGTCGGCCCCGCCTTTGACGTGGGCGGCGATGGCCTTCGCAAGTCTGCGGTTGGCGGTGGTGTCGCCGGTGTGGTCGGGGGCGGGTATGAGGTGGCAAGGCCCCCACACCAGCGCGGCCATTTCGGCGGCGGCGATCTGCAAAGCGGCCTCGGGGCAGGCGGGGTCTTTGAGCATGTAGGAGAGGCCCCGCGTCTCGCGCTCGAAGGGGTTGAGCGGGCGGGTGCGGGGTGACACGTAGCGGCGTGCGGCGCGTGTGGTGCGATACGGGTTGAATGCGGTATTCATGGTGTGCCCTTTCTGCGTAGCCGTGCCGGTCTCTCTCACACCCAACGAGGTGTGACAAAACGTCTGCTCTGACTGAGCCGGAATCCTCACCAGCGGCACCCGCCGCCGTGGACGCCAGACTCAAACCGGCCTCTCGATGCAATCTGTAAAGTGTCTGTTTCATAACGCTGCCCTTCCTTTCGCCATCATCCTCGCCTGTGGTTTTGCGATGATGGCGAAAGGGAGGGCAAGGCGTTATAAGACACTGAGATTGCAGAGAAGGGCGGCGGTGGCCCGGAAGGAACATGGGGAAGATGGAAGCCGACGGGAGCGAGGAACGAGCGCACCGGCGGCCTGCCACACAGCCGCGCGGTCGGCAACGGGCATGACAAAGGCGGTATCCCGCCGCCGCGAGTAGCCGAAGCGTTGGCGTGACCGTGTGCAACGGCGCGGCGTCGGTTCCGGACGGGGCATGAGTGGCGGCAACGGCGGTGTATCGTGCCGGCCTTGGGC
>JANYBJ010000167.1 GCA_025360845.1 bacterium | reverse complement strand
CTCGTCCGCAACGCGCTGGCCAAGCGCGGCGGCATCGGCTACATCCAGCCCGACGACACGACCTTCCCGCTGGCCGACGAGTTCATCCCGTGGGTGCGCGATTGCCAAGCTATTCCAACCATCGCCTGGCTCGACGGCACCAGCGGCGGCGAAGCCGACTGCGACCGCCTCATGGACCTGATGACCGGCAAGGGCTGCGCCGCACTGAACATCATTCCTGACCGCAACTGGAACCTGAAAGACCCTCAGGACGCGGCGCGCAAACAGGCCAAGCTCGACGAGGTCGTGAAGGCCTGCCTCGCACGCGACCTGCCGGTCAACATCGGCACCGAGATGAACAAAGGCGGGCTGCCGTTTGTGGATGACATCACGGGAACCGTGCTCAGCCGCTATGCGGACACGTTTGCGCAGGGCATGCGCGTGATGGTCGGACAGACCCTGCTTGGACGCTATGCCAACGCACCTTACTTGGGCGAGCGGGCGCAGACGGAATTCAAGGACATCAAAAAGCGCAACGCCTTTTATGCGGCGGTCGGAGCGCTGCCAGCGCTGACCACGACGTGTGCCGGCGTGCTCCTCGAGGCCGGATACGAAAAAGCGTTCGGCCTGCTCGCCGACGCGGCACGCAAGGCGTAATCCCCATACCCGCCATCGCTGTTCAACAATCCATTGTGAACTGTATGCGAAGGCAGGACACTGCGTATGGGGAACGTGAACGAAAATTTTGCGGGGCGGAGCGGCGGTCTCGGCGAGACCGCCCTACCGGCGCAAGGCGCAGCCGCCCCCGGTAGGGACGGCTCGCCGAGCCGTCCGCCTTGCGGTTGCAGCGCCCTTGCTTTACCGTGCCGTAAGCGTCTTCCCCACGGCATCCCCTCCGCAGTACCCTCGTGGGTTACGGACAACGCCGTCTTCTTTATCACGATGAACACGCTGCCGCGCGGAGATAATCAGCTCGCCTGTAAGACCGTTTATGACGCGGTTGTCGAAAGTGTGTTTCACCGCCAAAACATGGGGCAGATGTGGGCAAGCCTCATCCTCCTGATGCCCGACCATCTGCACGGCCTGTTCGCGTTTCCGCCGGAAGTCTCCATGCGCAAAGTCATTTCGGATTGGAAACGCTTTCTGGCCACACGATGTGGCATCAAATGGCAGCAAGATTATTTCGACCATCGCATCCGCCAGGATGAGTCGGCGTCTGAAAAATGGGATTACATTCGGATGAACCCCGTGCGGAAAGGTCTAGCGATTCAGCCGGACGACTGGCCTTTTCAATGGCCGCGCGGCGGTCTCGGCGAGACCGCCCTACCGGCGCAAGGCGCGGCCGCCCCCGGTAGGGACGGCTCGCCGAGCCGTCCGTCCTGCGGCCGCAACGCCACTCCTCTGCCGCGCGGCGGTCTCGGCGAGACCGCCCTACCGGCGACTTGACGGCGCACGGGAGGTTTGCATGCGTTTTCGCGATTTTGCCCTTCTGACATCCTGCACAGTGTCAGCCGTCGTTTGCGCCGAACGCACAACCCCCTCCACGTTTTACGTGGACAGTGAAAACGGAAACGATTCCGCTAAGGGCATCGGCGAAGCGACGGCTTGGCAAAGCTTAGCTCGCGTTAACCAGGCGGAGCTGATCCCGGGCGACTCGGTGCTGTTCAAGCGCGGCGGCCTCTGGCGCGGCCAGCTCATTCCGCACAGCGGCACGAACGGCGCCCGCATCGTTTACGGAGCGTACGGCACCGGCGAAAAACCGATCCTGCAAGGCTCGGTCGAGCGCAACAGCCCCGAAGAGTGGACAGAGGTCAAGCCCGGGGTCTGGGCCACGCTCCCGTTCAAGCCGGAAGTCCTTAACCAGATCATGGACCTGACCGACTCGCGCTGGTCGCCGTCCTTTCAGGAATCCGCAACGGGGACTTTGTCACGCGCACAGGAGAACGGTCGCTGGTTCAACCGCATGGTCTGCAAAGCCTCCGGCGAGAAGCGTCATCAGATCCAGGCGTGGGGGCCTCAGCTTAAAGAGCTCGCGCCCTGCCTGATGCTGCGACTGCGCGTGCGCTCCACGTTGCCGTTCAAACTCGACGCCTTCGAAGCCATGCGCAACACTCCGCCCTGGACAACGGCCACATGCGGAACGGCCGGCAACACCGTGATCGGCCCCGAGTGGCAGACCATCAGCGTGCTTCTGCTGGAGCAGCAAGCGATGGAGGCAGCCTATCTGCATTTCAGCGTCGGCGGCGTAATTCCCACAGGCGCGGTGTTCGATTTCGAGCCTCTCGGCATCTGGCGGGCCGGGATTGACACATGTGCCCCCATCCGCACCGATGTCGGCATCCTCCTCCTCAACCACGGCGAAAAGTGGGGCGTGAAGAAAAGGAAGCAGGAGGATCTCAACGCCGCCGCTCGCGACTACCGGCTGAAACCCGAGAGTCCCGGCGCGAAATTGGCGACGGACGGCGGCACGGTAGGCGCGCGCTAGTGTAGTGTCCCTTAAATGGCTATACACATGACAGTCACCTTAAACCGGTTTTTTTTGACAGGTTTGACAGGATTTTCAGGACTAACTCGTTATTCATCCTGTTTCATCCTGCCATCCTGTCAATAGAATTTAAGGTAC
>JANYBJ010000152.1 GCA_025360845.1 bacterium | reverse complement strand
CTGTCAAACCTGTCAAAAAAAACCGGTTTAAGGTGACTGTCATGTGTATAGCCATTTAAGGGACACTACACTAACCACCTGTGAGGAGTTAGGGAGAATTTAGGAGTTGAACAGCCTAACAGCCTAACAGCCTAAACACCTAACAGCCTTCTCCCTCCCTCTGGCTTTGTGTTTCTTCGTACACTTCGTGTCTTCGTGGTAAAACAACTTGTTTTTTATTGCTGTTGTTGGTTTGTAAGGCACTAAAGCTCCACGCCGTTCTGCGCGGGCCAGCCGGTGTCCATGCCGTGCTTGACGCACTCGATGCGGCTCACGGTATCGGCCAGATCGATGAGTTCCCGGCAGGCGTCGCGCCCGGTCAGCACGATCACCGTGCCGGGCGTCGCACTCTGGATTGCCGCACACACCGCAGATGCGGCCAGCAATCCGTACGCCACGGCACCGCACACTTCATCGAGAACCACCATGCCATAGGCCGGGTCACGCAACTTTTGCGCCGCCAGTCGCAGCCCCGCCTCCGCCGCTTGGGAATGCGCTTCAAAGGCAGGCCCCGTCTTCGCTCTCACAAATCCCTCGCCACACAGGCGCAGTTCCACGCCCGGCAGTCCCGCCAAGGCCCTCGCCTCGCCCGTGTCCACGCGACGCTTGATAAACTGCACCACGCTCACGCGCTGGCCATGCCCAACGGCACGCAAAACCATGCCCAACGCGGCGGTGGTTTTACCCTTGCCTTCGCCCGTGATCAGTACGATCCGGTTCTTTAACCTCTGTTTCATCGCGCACCGTGTATGCTTGGAAACCAACCCCCTTTATGGTATAAATTATCTTTCTGCCCGAAAAGGGGGAGTCCGGGCAAAGACAGCAAAGATGACTAAAGACACCATAAAAGTACCGTTTCGGCTCCGTTTCGTCACGAACGGATTTTCGTTCTTCGAGGTCTGACGATGGACGGAATCCATACGATACGCTTTGACGCCCGCACGGCGACCCGTTCCTGTCCAGGCCTCAGCCGGCACATCCGGTCGCTGCTCTACGTCGGTTCGGGCCGGTCGCACGCAGAGCCTGCCACAGCCCCCTAACAACCTGACAGTCTAAACACCTAACCGCCGTATTAACCGGAGAAACAAACCATGGCAAAAGCATGTGACCTGAAGAAGGGCAACCTCGTCGGAATCAACGGGCTGCCCCACGTTGTCGAGGCCCTTTCCATCTCAACCCCCAGCGCCCGCGGCGCATCCTCGATTTACCGCTTCCGCTTCCGCAACCTCGTCACCAAGTCGAAGCAGGACGTCTCCTGCAAAGGTGAAGAGCCCTTCGCCGACATCGACTTCGAGCGCCGGCCCATCCAGTTTCTTTACCGGGAGGCCGACCTCTACACCTTCATGGACAACGAGGATTTCTCGCAGTTCACGCTCCAGCAGGACATGATCGAAGAGCAGCTCCCCTACCTTGTCGAGGATATGGAAGGCCTCTTCGCGCTCATGTCGGACGGCAAAGTCCTCACCATCGACGTGCCCCAGAAGGTGGTCCTGAAAATTGAAACGTGCGACCCTGTGATGAAAGGCGCCTCGGTCACCGCCCGCAGCAAAACCGCCAAGTGCCAGACCGGACTGGTCGTGCAGGTGCCCGAGTACCTCGAAGCCGGCGAAGCCATCCTCATCGACACCGCCACCGGCACCTACCTTTCCCGCGCCAACGTCTCGAAATTCTAACCCGCCCAAAAGGACTCGTTCCCATGAACAGCGACCAAGTCAAAAAAGGTTTCCAGCGCGCCCCCCACCGCGGACTCTTCATGGCCACCGGCGTCAAGCGCGAGGACTTCCCCAAGCCCTTCATCGGCGTCTGCAACTCCTTCATCGAGATCATCCCCGGCCACTGCCACCTCAACAAGGTCGCCGAGTGGATCAAGCAGTGCATCCGCGAGGCCGGCGGCGTGCCCTTCGAGTTCAACACCATCGGCATCTGCGACGGCATCGCCATGGGCCACAACGGCATGAAGTACTCGCTGCCCAGCCGCGAACTCATCGCCGACTCCGTGGAGTCTATGGTCAACGCCCACTGCTTCGACGCGATGATCTGCATCCCCAACTGCGACAAGATCGTCCCAGGCATGATCCTCGGCGCGATCCGCGCCAACATCCCCACGATCTTCGCCAGCGGCGGACCCATGAAGGCCGGCCACCTCGACGGCAAGCCCGTTGACCTCATCTCCATCTTCGAGGGCGTCGCCCAGCTCAACAACGGCAAGATCACCGAGGCGCAGCTCGAGCGCGTGGAAGAGGCCGCCTGCCCCGGCTGCGGCTCCTGCTCCGGCATGTTCACCGCCAACTCGATGAACTGCCTCTGCGAAGCCATCGGCCTCGCCCTGCCCGGCAACGGCTCGATCCTCGCCGAGGACCCGGCCCGCCTCGACCTCTGGAAAAAGGCCGCCGTGCGCGTCGTCGAGATGGCCAAGGCCGAAGGCCCTAAGCCGCGCGAGCTGATCACCCTCGCCTCGATCGACAACGCCTTTGCGCTCGACATGGCCATGGGCGGCAGCTCGAACACGGTGCTGCACACCCTCGCCATCGCCCACGAGGCCGGCATCGACTACGACCTCGACCGCATCAACGCCATCTCGCAGAAGTGCCCCAACGTCTGCAAAGTCGCGCCCTCCAGCGCCTATCACATGGAGGACGTCGACGCCGCGGGCGGCATCTCCGCCATCCTCAAGCGCATCGCGGACATTCCGGGACTCATCGACACCTCCTGCCCAACGGTCAGCGGCCAGACGCTCGGCGCGATCATCGCCGCCGCCGCCGTGAAAGACGACCAGATCATCCGCACGCTGGAGAACGCCTACTCGAAGGACGGCGGGCTCACGATCCTGCGCGGCAACCTGGCCGAAGCGGGCGCGGTGGTCAAAAAGGCCGGCGTGGCGCCATCCATGCACCGGTTCGAGGGTTCGGCGATCTGCTTCGACTCCCAAGACGACGCCTGCGACGGCATTCTCGCGGGCAAGGTGAAAGCCGGTCACGTGGTGGTGATCCGCTACGAAGGCCCGCGCGGCGGCCCCGGCATGCAGGAGATGCTCGCCCCCACCTCGTACATCATGGGCGCGGGCCTCGGCGAGTCGGTCGCGCTCATCACCGACGGACGCTTCTCCGGCGGCACGCGCGGCGCCTGCATCGGCCACGTCTCGCCCGAAGCCGCCGAGGGCGGCCTCATCGGCCTGCTGAAGGACGGCGACCGCATCCGCATCGACATCCCCGGCCGCAAGCTGGAGGCGCTCATCGATGACGCCGAGATCGCCCGCCGCCGTTCGACCGCTCCCGCGTGGAGGCCCCGTGCCACCTCGGGCTGGCTGCGCCGCTACGCGCTCTCGGTCGGCAACGCCAGCTCCGGAGCGTCGCTGCTGTAAATCGAAGGCTGTGCAACCATGACCAAAAAACTCATCTCCCTGTTTATCGCCCTCCTAGCCGTCTCCGCCTTCTCTGAAAGTTCAGACGGGGTCACTTCACTTTTCAACGGGAAGGACCTGACAAACTGGACCATGCCTCCCGGAAAAGCGCCGGCTTTCAAAGTGGTGGACGGGGTGATGGAAACCAGGCCCTGCGGCGGAAGTGATCTTTTTACCGTTGCGCAGTTCGGGAATTTCATTTTCCGCTTCGAGTACCTGTTGTCGAAAGTGGGGAACAGCGGGGTGTTGCTTCGTTGCGACCCGAACGACCCCTGGGGCACCGGGGTGGAAGTGCAGTTGCTGGCGCCCTGGACGCCCTACCGGGACGACTTGCACTGCACCGCATCGGTTTACGGCTATATTGCCGTCACCAACCGTCCGGACGAAACAACCGGCATCTGGCATCGGATGGAAATTAAGTACGACCGCAAAATGATCACCATCGCGGTCGACGGCAAACTGGCCACCGTGGCCAACATCGACACGGTGGCCGGCATGAAGGATAAACAGCTGACCGGGTCGATCGGCTTTCAGTCCAATCACAGCAATGAGGGCGAGTTTGCCCTGTTCCGGAATCTGGAACTCAAGAATCTGGATGCCGATCCGGAGTATGTCAAGGCCGGTTTCAGTGACGATGACGCTCGGATCCGCACGCTGGCCCATGCGGCGGCCGTCGCACTGGGCAACCCGATGATTGCCCCGCTTGCCAAAATGCTGGACGGGGATAACGTCGTGGCCCGGAGCGGCGCCAAACAGGTGCTGTTTGATATCGTGGCCAAAGCGTCGGCTCCGCAAACGTCGTCAAGCGACAAGAAAGCCGTTGCCCGCTCCCTCAAAACATGCCTGAAAGCGAAACCGTCCGATATCACAGCCGCCTACCTGAAATCGCTGCTGACAATGATTCAAAGCGCAGAACGTTGACAGAGCAGGGAAAGATCCAAATGAAAATCAGCCGCAGAAATTTTGTTAAGGCCTCAGGGATCGGGCTGGCGGGTTTCCCCTTTCTGGCCAACTCCCTGACTCAGGCGGCGCCCAGCGACAGGATCAGTGTGGCGCACATAGGCGCCGGCGGCCAGTGATGCGCGCACATCGGGTGGTTCGCCGGTTTCCCCGACGTGGAAACCGTAGCCTTGTGCGACGTGGACAGTGTCAGGCTCGCGAACGGCCTCAAGCAGTTGAGGACAAGCAAGCCGGACGCAAAGCCGGACACCTATGCCGACTTCAGAAGGATCATCGACCGTAAGGATGTTGACGTGATCACCTGTGCAACGCCCGACCACTGGCACGCCTTGGTCGCCATCCTGGCCTTCGAGTCGGGAAAAGACGTGTACGGCGAGAAACCGCTTTCCTTCTCCTTGGGGGAAGGTCAGCGCATGGAAAAGGCGCTGCTCCGTCACAAATCGGTCTTTCAGTTGGGAACCCAGATCCGTGCCGGCGACAACTATCACCGGGTGAACGAGCTCATCCAATCGGGCGTGTTGGGTAAGATCCATACCGTCCGCCTCTGGAAAACAGGCGGTACCGGCGGACTGGGGTTCCCGCCCAACGAGACCCCGCCGGCCACGCTTGACTGGAACATGTGGCTGGGGCCGGCCCCCTTTGCCGAATACACGCCCGTGAGGTGCCACGGAAGTTTCCGCTCGTTCTTCGACTACTCGACTATGAACGCCGGATTATCCGTATCGGGAAGGAAACCTTAACCGATTTGCCAGACGTGCCCGTCACGCTGCCCCGCTCACTCGGACATCAGCGGAATTTCTTGGATGCGGTCAAAAACAGGGGGGTGTCCGAGAGCCATCTGACCTATGCAAGGAAGATGACCATTCCCATGCATTTGGCGCTGATCTCGTTCCGGCTGAAGCGGAAATTGACGTGGGACAGCGAGAAAGAACAGGTGGTCGGCGACCCTGCGGCCAACTTCCTGCTCTCCCGCAGCAACCGGAAACCGTTTGATTGGTAATCGCTTCCCCTACTTCTTCAGCTCAAGCCGGGCCTTTACCGGATTGCGAGCCTGCCACGCGCGCCAGCCGTACGGTTGTGTCCACGCGGTGTCGAACTCGGGCTCGTTGCTCACGCGGTTGACGGCCTTCTTCGACGAGGTCACCGTGGCGCGCACATATAAATCGTCCGGCTCCAACGTGTACGACCCTTCGGTGCCCTCGACGGACTTGGCCGTCTTGCCGATCATATCCGAATACCGGATACCCGTACGCGCCGGCTTCTTCTCTTTGGCCGGGTCGTCGAACGACTCGGTCGCGCGGTCGAAGCCGGACTTGGTCGTGGTGAACCGGATCAGGTAGGTTGCCCCGGCTTCACGGCTGGCCTTCACCTTGAGCGTCCCTGTTGACGCATCGAACGCCACGCCCTCCAGCGCTACGCCGGTCGACGCGTAAAAATCGCCGCGGTACATCGCCTGCACCAGCGCGCTGGGCTCCAGCCGGGCCGCACGCACGCAGATCCACCCCTCGCCGGGGCGCGCCCCCCCCTTCGGATCGGTGTAGTTGTGCGTGTCGTCAGAAGCCATCCCGAAAACCGGGTCATAGCCGTCCTCGATCCGGAACGCGTTCACGATGTCCCAGAATTTCTCCAGCGAATACCACGACCGGTGCGCAGAATAGCTGTTGCCTCCGTCCGTGTTGCACAGCTCGACGAAGCGGACCTGCGGCAACCCGATCAGCACCTCGGGCAGGATGTCGAAATAGGGCCAGGCCGGATGGTTCACGATGACCAGGGTCGGCACCTCCCGCTCCTCTCCCCACGCGCGTATCGCCGTGTCGTTGCGCTGAAAGGTTTCAGACGCCGTGTCGCCATACCGGAAGGGCATGGTGTCGCTCACGTTGATGGCGTTCATATGAACCTGCAGCCCGCAAATCTCTTGGTTGAGTTCCTGTCCGGGAACCATGAGAAACGTCTCTGGCTGGTCGAACATCTTCTTGAGTTCCCAGATCGTCTTGAGACGGAGAAACTCTCTGGCCCCCTCTTTCCGGTGTTCCACACTGGCCGGGTGCCCAGCCAGATACCGGTCGGCCTGCGCGCGGTTCAGCTTCTTAGACCCGACTTCCACCCAGGCGTTGGTATCAAGCTGCAGCATCTGGTGGTCGGACAACGTGACGAACTGATAGCCGTGGTCGCGATACCACCCCACCGCGTCCTCGGGAAAAGCATTGCCGTCGCTCCACAGCGAGTGCATATGAAGATTACCCCGATACCACTCATCCGCGTGAGCGCTCAAACACAGCGCCAACGCCCAAATGCCAAACATAACGCTTCGCATGACACCCCCTTTGCCACAGGTACAGCACTCATACTGCACTCATTCTGGCACACCCCGCCAAAGATGTCATGTGAAAACGTCAACGATAACGCTATTTGAACATTATTCGACCGTGACGCTCTTGGCCAGGTTGCGGGGCTGGTCGATCTCGCACCCGCGCAGCCGCGCCACATGATAGGCAAAGAGTTGCAAGGCCACGGCGGTCACCACCGGCGCGGTGTACACACTCGTGCGCGGCAGACGGATCACATCGTTGACACCGTGCTCCGCATCCGTGTCGCCCTCGGTCACAATGCCGACCACCGGCGCGCGGCGCGCCCGGCACTCCTGCACGTTGCCCAACGTTTTCTCTTTTCCGGGGATGTCGTTGAGCAACGCGATCACCGGCATGTTCTCGTCGAGCAGCGCGATCGGGCCATGTTTGAGTTCCGCCGCCTGATACCCTTCGGCGTGGATGTAGCTGATCTCCTTGAGCTTCAGCGCGCCCTCCAGCGCCGTCGGATACAGAATGCCGCGTCCGATAAAAAACGCGTTGTTGACGTGCGCGTACTTGGCCGCGATGGCCGCGATCGCCTCGTTCTGCGCCAAGACCTTCCCGATCAGCGACGGGATGCTGCTGATCTCCTCACACAAGGCGCGTCCCGCCTCCCGCGACAACCGGCGGCAGCGCCCGAGCTTGAGCGCCATCATCAGCAGAACCGTCACCTGCGCGGTGAAGGCCTTGGTCGACGCCACGCCGATCTCCGGCCCCGCATGAAGATAGACGCCGCGGCCTGACTCGCGTGCGATGGTGGAGCCGACCACGTTGCAGAGGCCTGCCACGAGCGCGCCCTTCTGGATGCTCTCGCGCACGGCCGCCAGCGTGTCCGCCGTCTCGCCCGACTGGCTGATCGCGATGACCATGTCGTCCGGTCCCAGGATCGGATTGCAGTAACGGAACTCGGCCGCCTGCTCCGGATCGGTCGGCAGGTCAGCCAAGCTTTCAAACAGGTATTTGCCCACCATGCCCGCATGGAGCGAGGTGCCGCAGGCCACGATCACCAACCGCCGGATGGCAGCCAGTTCGCGCGGCGTGAGGTCGAGACCCGAGAGGATCGCCGTGCTCAACGCCAAATCCAGCCTGCCGCGGATCGTATTCTGCAACGCCGCCGGCTGCTCGAAAATCTCCTTCAGCATGAAGTGCTCGTAGCCGCTCTTCTCCGCCGCGCCGATCTCCCACTCCACGTTCGCGACGGCCCGGTCCACCGACACGTTGTCGAGCGTGAACACCTGCGGGCCGTCGGCCGTCACCAGCGCCACGTCGCCGTCCTGAAGATAAATCACCTGGCGCGTGTGCGCCACGATCGCCGAGACGTCGCTGGCGATCAGCGTCTCGCTGTCGCCGATGCCGATCACGAGCGGGCTCCCCTTGCGCGCCACCACGATTTGTCCCGGATGGCGCGTGGACACCACCGCGATGCCGTAGGTGCCTTCAACCCGTTTCAAAGCCTGCGAGACCGCCGCCAGCAAGTCGCCGGTGTCAAAGGTGCTGACCAGATGGGCCAAGACCTCGGTGTCGGTCTGGGAGACGAACACGCAGCCGCGCGCCTCGAGCTGCCGCCGCAAGGACGCATAGTTCTCGATGATCCCGTTGTGAACCAGAGCGAGGCGTCCGCCGTCGGCAACATGCGGATGGGCATTAACCTCGGTCGGCAGCCCATGCGTCGCCCAGCGCGTATGGGCGATGCCGACCAGCGCCTGATCACGGTCTGAGGCCGATACGCTTTCGGACAAGCGCTTCTCCAGCAAGGCAACCTTGCCGGTCTGTTTGACAACCGTCAGACGATCCCCAGTCAGCAGCGCCACGCCCGCGGAATCATACCCGCGATATTCGAGGCGGCGCAACCCGTTGATCAGAATATCGCACGCGCTGCGCTTTCCCACATAACCGACGATTCCGCACATAGACAAAACCTCCCGAAGAATGGTTTTAAAAACGCTGTTAAAATCTAACGGAATCATGCCTGCTTTGGCAATCTTAATTCACGTCCGTTTTTTTCTCATTTTTTCTCTTGCAGGGCAATTCCCCTAATGCTAATTTACAAACGGTAACTAATGTGAGTTTGAAACTATTCGAGATCCCTCTGTATGTGAAAAGGAGTGTTTATGACTAAACGTCTGGCTCTTACCGGTATCGCGTTCTGTTTGGCAGGTCTGCCTTTTATGAGCGCCACGGCCCAAAACTGGACCGCCACCAAGCTCAACACCTTTGCGAAGACCAATGAGACAACGGGTGCGATCATCGTGCTGGGCACTCCGGGTGCCTGGGGCGGCGGCACCAGCACGAAGGAGATGATCTACGACGGCAACACGGCGACGTTCTTCGACTCCACTACAGCGCAGGGCGCGTGGGCCGGATTTGAGTTGCAGACGCCTAAGGTCGTCACCCGCATCAGCTACATGGGCAGGGCTGGTTTGGCCGGCCGTATGAACGGCGCGCTCTTCCAGGGAGCGAACACCGCCGACTTCTCCGACGCCGTCACGCTCTATGCACACGTAGCCCCGGCCAACTGGAACGGCACGGACTGGATCAACGTCACCCCGAACACGACGGCCGCGCTCCGTACCTACACCTTCTTGCGCTTCCTGTCTGCCGCGCCGGAATCGTACGGCAACGCAGGCGAGGTCGAGTTCTATGGAACCGACCCGCTCGCCACGGTGCCGCCGACTCCCGTCATGGCCTTTGCCGACAGCGCCAACTGGTACGCCCACCTGCGCTGGACGGTCGCCGCGGACGCGATGGCCTATGAGGTGCAGCGCAAACGCGCCAACGAAACCGACTACGCCACCATCATGACCGACTTCTTCAAGAATACAGGAACCTACACGTGGCGCGACCCGCAGACGCTTTACAACGATGCCCAGTACCGCATCCGCGCCCGCAATAACTTCGGCGATTCAGACTGGTATGCCTTTACCGCCGTTGCACGTTATGCCGCAACCGGCACGTTGTTCGGAGTGCCGGGCTCTTACTCGAACGACGCTATGACTTACGATAAGTTTTACGATGCCAACATTGACACGTTCTTCGACGGCCCGAATTCCTCGGGCGGCAACAATCTGTGGGGCGCGATCGATTTGGGCACTCCGCGTCCGGTCACGGGTGTGCGTTTCACACCCCGCAGCATTTTTCCCGACCGCATGGTTGGCGGTCAGTTCCAAGCCGCCGACAACGCCGACTTTGCCGGAGCTGTAACGCTTTACACCGTTCCGTCAACCCCGTCGGTCAATAGCATGACGGAGTTCGTCCTCGCCACGCCGGTCACCCAGCGTTATGTACGGTATCTCTCGCCCAACGGCGGCTGGGGCAACGCCGCCGAAATCGAGTTCGACCTTGCGCCGGCCGCGCCGAAAGCGCCGATCGGGCTGGCGTTCACCCATTCGGATATCACAAACGATTATCCCGTTCTGACGTGGTCGTTCGACACCTTCAACCTCGTCACCTCCAGCCACGTCTACCGCGCCACGGCGCCCGGCGGCCCTTACACGGTCCTTACGCCCGCAGGCGTCTTCGGCCGTACCTTCACAGACACCAACCTGACGGCCGGCATCCTGTATTACTACAAGGTCGGCGCACTCTACACCGACGGCAGCACCTTCCTGGAAGGTCCGCTCTCCGCCCATGCCACCTACCGCCGCAGCGAGCGCATCGAGCGTTCATGGACTGACAACACGGCGCTTAAAGCAGGCATGACAGCCTTTTATGCGGATAGTAATGTGAGCTGGACGCCAGCGAGCTATCTGTTCGACGGCAACCTCGACACCTTCGGCGACGCGGGCCCTGCCAACTGCAAAGTGGGTGTGGACCTAGGTAAGCCTTATGTCATCACCTCGATACGTTTCAGTCCTCGTGCGAACATTGTTTTTCGCTCGGACGGTGCCGTCCTGCGGGGATCGAACGACGGTTCGCTTGCAGCACCCGCAACGCTTGCAACTTTTGTCAATCCGGTGGCCAATGCTTACACCATCCTTCCAACGATCGACGCCGTGACCGCGTACCGTTATGTTTTCGCGACACGCCTCGACGGCACCGACTTCTACGCCAACCTCTCCGAACTGGAACTCTACGGCTGGGACCCCGGCATCCAGGCCAATGTGCTGACTGCGCCGCTCAGCTTGAGTTCGACGATGCAGACTGCGACGGTGCGCCTGGACTGGACGGCCGCCAGCAACCAGACTTTCTATCGCGTGGAGCGCATGCCCGCCGACGGCTCCGGTTCTTGGACCACGGTCGGCACGACCAACGGCCTTTCGCTGTACGACATGGCCCCCGCCTTCGGCGTACGGTGTCTCTACCGCGTCGCCTCGGTTCGTACGACGGAGAGCGGCGAAGAGGTCGCCTATTCCGATACCCTCTCGATCATCGCCTATACAATCGGTTCCGGCACGGGCCTCAAGGGCCACTATCGCCATCCCTACACCAAAGCATACAATCCTGCTGAAGCGCTGATCCTGACGCAAGTGGACGCCACCATCGACTTCTTGTGGGGTGACCCCATCCCGATCGCGCCCGGATTCCCCCAGAGCAGTGTCAACACACGGGTGACCTGGTACGGCAAGCTGCTTGTGCCGTTCACGGGCGACTACACCTTCCACCTCACCACCGACGACGGCGCGGCACTCCGCCTCGACGGACAGTTCGTGATCAACGACTGGGTTGACCGCTACGCGTCCACCAGCACAGGAACCCGAAACCTCACTGTCGGCGAGCATACCATCCAGGTTGACTTCTATCAGGGTGGCGGCGGCGCCTCGGCGCGCTTGGAATGGGACGGCGCCTTCGGCCGTGCCGTGATACCCGCGTCACAGCTCATCCCCCTGGATCTCCCGTCGGACGACATCGGCGCCTGGCACGGGCGCAGCTTCAATACCCCGAAGCTGGGCTATCACGCCTATGACGCTCCGAGCGGAGGCATCACGGTGTGCAGCTATGGGCTCGACCTGGAGGGCGGCAATGAGGGACATCACTTTGTCTGGCAGCCGATTTCCGGACCTTTCCTGCTCGAAGCCAAGGTGACGCAGACCATCGATCCGTTGACGCCTGCGGCTAAGGCTCTGCTGATGGTCCGCAACGGGGTCGAATCCGGCAGCGCGTTCCTGGCACCGGCCCGCGCGGCCTCCGGACAGCTCGGCTACAAGGCCCGCCTCACGACCGGAGGCCCCATCACAGACCTGCTCGGCTGGCAGGGCGCGCCGACCAACCCCTGCTGGATGCGTATCAAGCGCGTGGGGAACACCTTCACGACGCAAGTCCGAGACGCGGGCGGCGAGTGGCAGACGTTCCAGACGTTCGTGGACTCGGCCAACGTCTTTAACGCCACGCTGTACGCGGGCTTCTCCGTCACGTCACCTCTCTCGGGCACAACGGTCCCGCTGCAGAGCGCGACCTTCTCGGACATCCGCTTCACTCCGCTTTACGGAACGATGATCATCGTGCAGTGACGCAGACTCATCCCCCCCCGCCGGCCAGTGGCCAGTGCAACTCTTGCCACTG
>JANYBJ010000123.1 GCA_025360845.1 bacterium | reverse complement strand
AAGATCAACCAGCAGCTCACCCGCGCCGCTTCGGACCTCGGCAAAGCGCCGATCTATGTGGACGACACCGGCGGCCTCGACGTGATGGACATGCGGGCCCGCGCCCGCCGCATGAAGAAACGCTACAAGATCGAGCTGGTCATCGTTGACTACCTCCAGCTCTGCAACTGCCGCGAATTCGCCAAGCAGGGCCGGCAGATCGAGACCTCACAGATCTCAGGCCAGATCAAGGCCATGGCCAAGGAGCTCAACCTGCCGGTCATCGTGCTGAGCCAGCTCAGCCGCGCGCCCGAGCAGCGTGGCGACAAGACCAACCGGCCCAAGCTCTCCGACCTGCGCGACTCCGGCGCCATCGAGCAGGACGCCGACGTGGCCCTGCTGCTGCGCCGCCCCTGCAAGGCCCAGGGCGACCCCGAGTTCGAGGACAAGCGCCTCGCCATCGTCGACGTCGCCAAGCACCGCAACGGCCCCACCGGCGAGGTGCGCCTCGACTTCGACGACGCCCTCACCCGTTTCGGCGACCGCGCCGATCAGGGCGGCGAGACCGAAGGCCTTGACCCTGACACCTCCCCCGAGTTGTGAGGTGTGGCATGATTGGGAAGCGGTTATTGGATGGACTGGATCGCGAGAGCGTCGCCAAGCGAGGCAACAAGGCGGGTTCGCCCATCGGGTTCAGATGAGAGGCCGAAAAACGGAGATGCCGTCAGGTAAATGAACGGTACCGGAGTTAGGTGCGGAGCCGGGCAAGAAAAGTGGCAGGGGATAGGACTTGGATGTGGCCGACGGCTCTTTGCGGAAAATGTTTGAGGTTGCCGGTTACGATGGGGACGGAAAGGCTTAAAGCCGCTTCGAGGAAGATGACATCGTCTGGATCGGGGAGACCGGCGGCACACAGCACGGAGTTGCTCCAGGGCGCGAATTGGGCACGCGACCGGAGAACGTCGAGCAGAAGGTAAACTTTGGGTGTGGGGAATCCGAATTTCGGACGGCACAGTACGGTTTCATATTCCGTCAGAATGCTGTCCGTGACAACCGGCTGACAAAGGCCGTCGAGAATCGCATCAAGCAACTTGCCCGGAGTGCCGTCAGGCGTGAGCATGGCAGAGACCACAACGTTGGTGTCGAATACGGCGGAGGTCATGGGATGGCCCGCTGGGCTTTGCGTTCCGCTCGCGCGGCTCGAATTTCGGCGTTGATCTGGTTGAGCGAAAGTTTGTCGGCACCTCTGCGGCGGCTCGTCGCACGCAGGTCGGAGAGCGCAAGGCGCGCCCGGGCCATGCGGATGGCCTCCGCCAGTTGGTCGGGGTTCTCGCCATCTGCCAGATCGACCAGCATCGCCATGGGCTTGCCGTTGTTCGTCACGAGCGCCGTGCCGTATGCGGCAAGCGTTTCGCGGATGAGTTTGGGCGCTTTCAAATCTTTGACGGCCAAGTAATTCATATGGGACATAATAATCTGATTGTCAGGTGATTGTCAAGTTGGAGCCGGCGTGACGAAAAGCGGGACGTGCTGGAAGGTCTCGCCGTCGAAGAGGCCTTTGTCGGTGAGCTTGAGGCTGGGGATCACCGGCAGGGCGAGGAACGAGAGCGTCATGAAGGGCGCGGTCAGGGCTGAGCCCAGGATCTTCGCGAGGCGGTCGCAGTCGGAATAGATGCGCGCCACGACTTCGGCGGGCTCGGTCGAGATGAGCCCCGCGAGCGGCAGGGCGAGCGAGGTCAATATTTTGCGGTTGTTGTCCGCCACGGCCAGTCCGCCTTGACGCATGATGACCTCGTTGATGGCCGCCACCAGGGCCTCGTCTGTCGCGCCGGCGGCGATGATGTGGTGCGAGTCGTGCGCCACGCTGGAGGCGATGGCGCCGCGCCGCAGGCCGAAGCCCTTGACCAGCGCGATGGCGGGCGGGGCGGGCGTGTAGCGGTTGTAGACCACGAGCTTGATGAGGTCGCGGTCGGGGTCGGCCACGACGAAGCCGTCGCGCACCGTAGGCTGTTCGAGCAGGTGGCCGGTGATGAGCTGGCCGTCGCGCACGCCGATGGCGCGGACCTGTTTGCCTGCCTGCGCGGGGATGCGCAGGGCTTCGACCTGGATCGGCGCGGCGGCGAAGTGGTTCTGCACGACGGGCTCGCCGGGAGGGAGAAGCGCGACGCCGTCGCGCGCGACACAGTGGCCGCGCAGCCAGACCTCGCGCGGCTTGAAGGTCTGGAAGTCGTCGAGCAGCATGAAGTCCGCGGGGTCGCCGACCTGGAGCAGGCCGAGCGGCAGCCTGTAGTGGTGAACGGGGTTGACGCAGGCGGCCTGCAGGATGGTCTGGAGCGAGATGCCTTTTTTGTAGGCGGTGGCGGCGATGAAGTTGATGTGGTCGCGCAGCAGGTCGTCCGGGTGCTTGTCGTCGCTGCAGAACATGCACATGTCGGGGTAACGCGCCAGAAGGGGGATGAAGGACTCGAACTGGCGCGCGGCCGAGCCGTAGCGGATCTGGAGTTTGAGGCCGGCCTTGATCTTCTCGCGGGCTTCCTCGAAGGTGAGGCTCTCGTGGTCGGTGGTGATGCCCTCGTCGGCATAGGCCTGGAGGTCCGCGCCGGTGAGACCGGGCGCGTGGCCGTCGATGGGCAGCCGGAGGGCGCGGGCCGCCGCGAGTTTGGCGAGGACGCCGGGGTCTTTGTGAAGGACGCCGGGCACGTTCATCAGCTCCGCGAGGTGGGTGACACCGGGAAGCTTCAACAGGCGGGCGACCGCTTCGGGGCCGAGCTCCGCGCCGGCGGTCTCGAAAGGCGTGGCGGGCACGCAGGAGGGAACGCCGAAGCCGAAGACGAAGGGGGTCTGCCGCGCGAGGCGGAGCATGAGTTCCACGCCGGCCTCGCCGAGCACGTTGGCGATCTCGTGCGGGTCGACCACGGCGGCCAAGGTCCCGTGGACGACGGCGGCGCGGGCGAAGGCGGCGGGGGTGAGCATGGAACTCTCGATGTGGACGTGGGCGTCGACGAAGCCGGGGAGGAGGTAGACCGGGTCGGGCGAGTCGTCGGGGGTGATGGAGGCGATGGTGCCGTGTTCGGAGAGGGTCAGGCGCGCGCCGTAACTCATTTTCTGGATCGGGTCAACCAGGGTGCCGCTGAAGGTCGTTTTCATAAGATTGGAACGATTGAAACATAAAGCGGCAGGGGATACCAAGAAGAAGTTTTTGGTTTTTTCGGCGGGGATAAAGGCCCTTCAAGGAGGGCAGAACGCAAAAAAAAGTGGAACAATTCTCCGAAGTATTTTAATTAGAATGATATAACTACTTTGTATTAAAATAGTTAAGATGTTTTCGTCAAGCCGGTTGAGGCCTTTTTTCGCATTGACTTTTGGTGGGGCAGGGTGTTGAATAATGTCACAAAAGGTCAAAGTATGGCGTTGATGAGCGGACAGAGTGTGGTGACGGCAGCCGGACCGGGTCTCCTGGTCGGGCGGTACGATCATGCGATGGACCCCAAGAAGCGCCTGACGGTGCCGGCCGGCTGGCGGGACCTGATGGGGGCACCGCCGTACGTGTACATCATTCCGGACCCGAGCGAGAAGTGTTTGAACCTGATTCCGCCTGCGGAGATGGAGGGGCGGTTGGAGACGCTGCGGAAGCGTGCGCTGTTCGACAAGAAGGCGAGCGTCTCGCTGCGGGTGATCGGCGAGAATTCGGAGCAGGTGATGTTGGATGTCCAGGGGCGCATACGCATCTGTGACCGGCTGCTGGCCTTTGCGCAGTTGAGCGGCACGGTGGCGATGATCGGTTCGATGAACCGCATCCAGCTCTGGTCGCCGGCCCTGATGCCGGTAGCGGAGTCGATCGACCAGGCCAAGCTGGCCGAGGCGTGCGAGGCGTTGGAGTTTTAGCGGCATGGCGCGCGGAAGCGGACGCGCGGTTTGACAAGTGATTTGTATCGCGGACACGAACGCGACGTTTCGGAAAACGGACGCGGGTTCCGGGCTGACACGTTCTGTCGCGCGATCGTTTTTCGGAAGGTTTGTCTGGAGGGACTATGCACCTGTCGGTGTTGCTGCAGGAAACCGTGGAGGCCCTGGCGGTCGTGCCCGGTGGCAGCTACATCGACGGAACGCTTGGCGGAGCGGGTCACGCGCTTGAGGTTCTGAGACGCGCGGGGCCTACCGGCCGATTGCTGGGGATCGACAGGGACCCGGAAGCCCTGGAGCGCTCGGCGATGCGGCTGGCGGTGTTGTCTGGCGAAAAGGTGCTGGCGCACGGGACTCACGGAGAGGTCCGGCGCCTGGCAGAGGCGAATGGTTTTGCGGCAGTGAACGGCATGTTGCTGGATCTGGGCGTGTCATCGGATCAGCTCGACACACCCGGACGGGGGTTCAGTTTCCGGTTGGAGGGACCCCTTGATATGCGCATGGATCCGACTCGGGGGGAGTCGGCGGCCGCCCTGCTCGCACGGCTGGATGTGCAGTCCCTTGCAGACCTCTTGCGGCGCTTGGGGGAGGAGCCCCAGGCGCGGCGGATCGCGCAGGCGATCGTGCGGGAGCGGGAGAAGGCGCCGATCGTGACGACCGGCAGGCTGGCCGAGGTGGTGAGCGCGGCGCTCGGCGGCAGGAAGGGTCCGCGGCATCCGGCGACGCGGGTTTTTCAGGCGTTGAGGATGGCGGTGAACGGCGAGCTGGAGGAGCTGGAGCAGGCCTTGGAAGACGGTCTGCGGCTTCTCAAGCCCGGCGGGCGGCTGGCGGTGATCACGTTCGAGAGCCTGACGGACCGCTTGGTGAAGCAGTGCTTCGCGGCGCACGCGGGCAAGTGGGTGTCGCTGCAGCAGGGCGGCGAGCGCTGGGAAGGCGTGCTGCCCGCGGTGAAGAGGGTGACGCGGCACCCGCTGGAGGCGGGGCCGGATGAGGTGGAGGCCAACCCGCGCGCGCGGACGGCGAAGCTGCGGGTGGTCGAGCGGTGCGAGGCGCCGGGGCTAACCCGCGACAAGGATTTTTGACGTTGTGACGGTTTTGGAATTGAATGGGCACAACCCACAGGAGGGTGTGATCGATGAGACGGAATCGCAAAAGGAAATTGTATGCCAGGGTGCTGCCGCGCTGGGCGGCCGGCATCATCGTGTTGCTGGTGACCCTGGTTCTGGGGTACTGGTTCATGGACTCAAAAAGCGCGATGCTCGGCCAGGAGATCCGCAAGCATGAGCAGAAGTATGCGGCACTCGAAGACGAGCGCGTGCGTGAAGAGGCGCGCTGGAATGAGAAAAAGACTCCCGAAAAGCTGGAGCAGGCCATGTTGCAACATGGCATCGCGATGAGCTACCCCACACCGGAACAGGTGGTGCGCATGGACTCGGCCGGCGTGCCGGCGTCCGGTCAACTTTCGGTTGTGAGGTTCCAGAGGAACAGGAGCGCGGGCGAGCGCGTGGCTGTCAAGGCCTCGCAGAAGTGAGTGCCGCTGCGGAAGGGTGACGGGATTCCATGCATGAACGCGGCATACAGATACGCGTCTGGATTGTTGCCGCTTTGCTGTTTCTTTCGCTCTGCGGGCTGGGTGTGAGGTTGGCTTTCCTGCATCTCGCCAACCATTCGAAGCTCACGCGAGAATACAAACGCGAGCTGTTGGGGCTGCGGGGCCGCATCTTCGATTGCAACGGCAACCAGTTCCCGATGGCGGCGAGTCTTCCCGCGCGCCAGTTCTACATGGATCCCCAAGCGGTCAAAAAAGAGCACAACACGCGTCAGATCGCGAAGACCGTCGCCGATGGCCTCAACCTCAAAGAGGCCGATGTGCTGGCCAAATTCAGCCAGACGGATTCGCGTTACATCAAGTTGGGCATCTCGGACAACGATCGCATTTTTGACCTGCTGGGAGACGCCAAGCACATCAGCGGCATCGGTTCCGAGGACATGGTGATCCGTTCCTACCCGCAGGGCCGCCGCATGTCGCACGTGTTGGGCTTCGTCAACAACATGGGTGTGGGCGGTGCGGGGATCGAACAGCAGTTCAACCGCTATCTGGCGGGTACGTCGGGGCTCATCGAGAGCGAGGTGGATGCGGGCCGCCGCGAGATCTGGAGCCGCCGCAAAGCCTTTTTTCCTCCGATTCCCGGCTCCGATGTGTACCTGACTCTCGATCACAACATTCAATATGAGGTCGAAACCGCCATCAAAGAGGTGGTTGAGAAGTTCCAGGCTACCAGCGGCTGGGCGATTGTGGAGCGGATCAAGACGGGCGAGATTCTGGCCATGGCCTCTTACCCCGACTTTGAACCGGAGAACTATACCGACGAGACGCTCGACGTTTGGCGCAACAATGCGATCGCCGTCACGTATGAGCCAGGTTCGATTATGAAGGCCGTCACCGTGGCCGCCGCGCTGAACGAGAAGGTTGTCACGCCGGACACGGTCCTCGACGCGGGCGAAGGGGTCTGGTTCTATGCGGGCAAGCCGTTGCGGGACCATGTCACCGGGTGCGTCAGCGTGAGCACCGCTTTGAAGAAGTCCAGCAACATCGCTTGCGCCAAGATCGGCCTGATGCTGGGAGAAAAAAGGCTGGATGCCTATTTGCGCGCGTTCAACTTCGGCGACAAGTTGGGGATCGAACTGCCCGGCGAGGAAAAAGGCATCCTCGCGCGTGTCAAGGACTGGGACCGGCTGAAGGTGACGCGCGTTCCGATCGGGCAGGGTGTGGCCGTCACGGGGCTGCAGATGGTCAACGCCTACTCCGCGCTGGCGAACGACGGTGTGCTGATGAGGCCCTATCTGGTGAGTAAAATCGTCTCTTCGAATGGCGATACGATTTTCAAGGCGAAACCGGATGTGCTTGGAAAACCGGTGCGACCCGAGGTTGCACGGTCGGTGCGGGAGATGCTGGTGGGCGTGACCGAAGAGGGCGGCACCGGCAAGCGCGCGGCCGTTCCCGGATATTCGATCGGCGGCAAGACGGGCACCGCACAGAAAGCCGTGCCAGGCGGATATTCGAGCACCGACTACTATGCGTCGTTCGTCGGCTTTGTGCCTGCGTCAGCACCGGTGTTTTGCGTGTTGGTTTCCGTCGAACGTCCGCGCCCGCAGCACATGGGCGGCTTTGTCGCGGCACCTGTATTTGCGAAGATCGCGGCGACGACGGCGCGGTATCTTGAAGTTCCGCCCGACCTGCCTCTCGCAGAGGACGAGGCGGAGAGCGCGCAGCCTTAAACTTGACGGCACCCTGCGACCGGCAACAGCCGGAGAGGAGCGAGCATGAAGTTTTCTGATGTTCCTGAAGTGGCGGATCTGATGGTGGAGAAGGCACCGGGTGTGACCTTCAGCGGCGTGCAGTGCGACTCGCGCCGCATCAAGCCGGGCGACCTCTTTGTGGCGATCGCGGGCAGCCGCGACGAGGGCGGCAAATATGCGGGCGCGGCGCTTGCGAAAGGGGCCGTGGGCATTGTTTCCGGGACCCCGCTGCGCGATTACGCGAAAAGCCTGATTCTGGTGAAAGACGCGCGTCGCACGCTTGCCTGCCTGGCCGCCGCTCTCAACGGCTGGCCCGCCCGCACGCTGCACGTCTACGGGATTACGGGAACAAACGGGAAGACGACCACGGCGTGGCTACTGCGCGAAATGCTGCGTGCGGGAGGACGGAACCCCGGGCTGCTCACGACGGTGAAGGTCGAATACGGCGGACGCGAAATCCCCGCGACCCGCACGACGCCCGACGCCTGTGAGCTCCAGAGCCTGTTGGCCTCGATGCTGGGCGCCGGATGCGATTCAGCGGTGATGGAGGTCTCGTCGCATGCGCTGGATCAGCAGCGCGTGGCGTGTGTCCGCTTCGCAGGCGCGGCGTTCACGAACCTGTCGCAGGACCACCTCGATTATCACCTCACGATGGAGGCGTACTTCGAAGCCAAGCAGAAACTCTTCGCGCAGCTCGCGAAAGAGAGTCCCGGAGCGCCCGCCGTCTGTTTCCGCGACGCCGGCTACGGAGAGCGCATGGTGGCGCACCTCAAGACCTTGCCGCTCAAACTCGTCACGTGCGGGTTTTCCCCTGAGGCGGATCTGCGTGCCGAAGGGATCGCCCTGACCCCGGACGGCAGCCGCTTTGTGCTCGTGACGCCGGACGGCCAGCGCAGAGCCGTGCGCGTTCACCTGGCGGGGCGCTACAACATCGCAAACATGCTGTGTGCGGCCGGGCTGGCGCTGGAGTCCGGGATCGCGCCGGAGGCTGTCGTCGCGGTGCTGGGAGAGTTGAGGCCGCGCTGGGGCCGGCTGGAGCGCGTGCCCGTGGCTCTGCCCGCCGCGGTGTTCGTGGACTACGCGCATACCGACGACGCGCTGACGAATGTGCTGACCTCGCTGCGCGAGACGACACGGGGACGCCTGACGGTGGTGTTCGGCTGCGGCGGTGACCGCGACCGTAAAAAGCGCCCGCTTATGGGACGTGCCTGTGCCGCGTTGGCTGACCGGTTGGTGGTCACCTCGGACAATCCGCGAAACGAAGAGCCGATGGCGATTATCGGGGAGATCTTGGCAGGAATTCCCGAAGGGACTCCGGTCACAATTGAGCCGGACCGGCGGACCGCGATCCGCCATGCGTTGACGGGCGTCGCGGCCGGCGATGTGGTGCTCGTGGCGGGCAAAGGGCATGAGTCGTTTCAAGAACTGGCGGGACGCACCCTCCCGTTCGATGACCGGCAGGTGGTGAGCGAAGAGGCTGGGCGGATGCAACCGGTGGCGTAAGGCGGGATGTAACATGGAAAACAGGTTGCCGATCATCAAGGCGCAGACTTTTGCGGAGTGGGTTTCCGGCACGCCTCAGGCGCTGCCTAAAACCTTCTGCGGCGTGACACAGGACACTCGTAAACTGACGCCCGGGTGTCTGTACGTGGCGCTGCGCGGAGAGCGTTTCGACGGGCATGACTTTGTGGGGCAGGCTTTACGCGCGGGCGCGGCGGCGGCTTTGGTCGAGGCGTCGTGGCGGGGCCCGGCGGAAGCGTCGGCTTGGCCGCTGATCCGCGTAAACGATACGCGGCAGGCGTTGAGCGAGGCTGCGCACGCGTGGCGCCGACAGAGCCGAGCCCTCGTTATCGGACTCACAGGCAGTTCCGGCAAGACAACGACCAAAGAGATGGCGTCCGCGCTCTTCGCCGCCGGCGGTCCGGTCTGCGCGACGCAGGGAAATCTGAACAACGAGATCGGCCTGCCGCTGAGCCTGTTGTCTATGCCCGCTGATACGGCGTTTGGCATTTTCGAGGTGGGCACGAATCATCCGGGCGAGATCGTCCGGCTCGCGGGCGTGCTCCAGCCGAAGGCGGCGATTATCTCAAGCATCGGCAGCGCGCACATCGAACACTTCGGGTCCGTCGGGGCGATCGCACGCGAAAAAGGCGCCCTGCTCAGCGCGCTGCCGCGCAACGGGTTCGCCGTGCTCTGCAAGGAGACGGCGTGTTACGGGATCCTCGCCGGGCTGTCCAGCGCGCCGGTGGTGACGACCTCGCTGGCGTCGTCGGACGCGGATTTTTGCGGCGAAATCCTGGACCCGCTGAGCGGTGCGGTCCGGGTGGATGAGCGGGAGACCGGCGAGCGGACCGTGTTGCGCAGCGGGTTGCCGGGCGAACACAACGCCTCGAATCTGCTGTTGGCCTTTGCGGCGGCGCGTGCGGCGGGCGTTCCCGCGCAGAATGCGGCGCAGGCGCTGTTGAACCTGTCGTTGCCGGGCATGCGCTGGGATGTTTCGGTGCGCGGCGACGTGACCTTTGTGAACGACGCCTATAACGCCAACCCGCAAAGCATGGTGGCGGTGTTGCGGACGTTCATGAAACTGCCGTGCGGCGGCCGCCGCATCGTGGTTCTCGGAGATATGTTGGAATTGGGAACTCATGCCGAAGCGTTACACCGCGAGGTGGGCCGGTGCGTGGCGGACCAGTCGCCCGACAGCCTGATCGCGGTGGGCAGCGATTCGGAGCGCTATCTGGTCGACGAGGCGGTCAAGGCCGGTTACAGGGCCGCCCGCGTGAGCTGTTTCAAAGACGCGGTTGCTGCTTCTGCCGCGCTCAAGGGTTTTCTCAAGCCGGGCGACTGCGTGCTGCTCAAAGCGTCGCGCGGCATGAGACTGGAGCGTATCCTCGATGACGTACACGTATGACAGTGTGAATGCGTTGGTGCTGGGCTCGGGCCTGAGCGGCGAGGCGGCGGCGCTGCTGCTGCTGGCTCGCGGCGGGCGCGTGCTGATGATTGACGAGGGCGACGAAGCGAAAACTGCGACGGCTGCGGCACGTGTGCGGCAGGCGGGCGGGTGTGCGGTTTTCAACGTCGTCGACCTGCCGCAAGAGACGTTCGACGTGTGCGTGGCGAGTCCGGCGTTTGCGCTGACGCATCCGTGGGTTGAGGCCTGCCGCAGCCGCGGCATCCCGCTGATTTCCGAGCTGGAGCTGGGTGGCTGCTATTGGCAGGGGAAGATTCTGGCGGTGACCGGCAGCAAGGGAAAAAGTTCGGTCGTCAAATTCTGTGCGGACACCTTCGAGCTTGCGGGCATCACGGCTTCGCCCGCCGGCAACTATGGGATCCCGCTGTGCAGGCTCGCGCTGGAGAAGCCGGGGCTGGCCTGGGCGGTGACCGAGGTGAGTTCGTTTCAGATGGAGCACACGCCGACCTTTTCTCCCGACATCGCGATTCTGCTGAACCTCCAGGCGGATCACTTGGACCGCCATGCCGATATGGCGGAGTACAAGGCGCTCAAGCTGAAGCTGTTTGCCGCGATGCGTCGCGGGGGGTGCGCCCTGCTGCCCTTCGGACTGGATGACGAGGGGCGTGTGCCGGAGGGGGTTGCGAAGTGGCGGTTCGGCGCTGACGCCGGGTGCGACTGGACGTATGCGGATCATGCGGTGAGCGGTGTGCTGGACGGGCGGACCTGTAAGATCGAGATGGCGGACACCTGGTTCGACAACGGGATCCTGGGTTTGGCTGCGGCGGCTGCGGCGGCTGCGCTGCGCTTCGCCGGTTTGAGCGATCAGGCAATTGAGCGCGGGCTGAAAGCCTTCCAGCCACTGTCGCACCGTGTACAGATGATCGGGGAGAGCAAGCGGGGGGTGTGCTTCGTGGATGACTCCAAGGCGACCAGCCTGGCCGCTACGGCGGCGGCCTTAAGAATCGTCCGAAAACCGGTCCGTCTGATCGCTGGAGGCCTGTTGAAGGAGACGGATCTCGAAAGCATAAAAGAGTTGCTGACACAAACCACCAAAAAAGTATATCTTATTGGACGTTGTTCTGGGCAAATGTTTCAAGCGTGGGCAGCAACGGTTCCTTGCGAGGAATGCGGTACCCTCGAACATGCCGTCACGGCAGCGGCGCGGGAGGCCCAAGTGGGTGAGACCGTGTTGCTGTCACCAGGCACTGCCAGTTTCGACCAATTTTCAGGCTATCGGGAAAGAGGAGAACGTTTCACTGCACAGGTTCGCGCGGTTGCGGATCTCTGAGCGTTTCTTTTCTGAGGGCAAGAAGGACAAGGAGACATAATGAATCGTCAAACTATTCGTATTGTTGCAGGCGCCAATCTGGTGGCAGGTTGCCTCCTGTTGCAGGGATGCGGAATGTTTAGCAAGAAGTCGGATCAAACCCCAACGACGGTGCCCGGCGGTTCGCAGCCGCCTGTCGCGACCGTACCTGTCGAACCTACGGCCACCATGCCTCCCGTTGAGACGGCTCCGGTCGAATTGGCGCCGGTTCACAGCACCACGCCTTATGCGATTCAGAAGGGCGACATGATCACGACGGTCGCCTACAAGTTCGGTTTGCGCTGGCAGGATGTCATGGCGGTGAATCCGGGCCTTGACGCGAAGAAGCTGCGCGTGGGTCAGGTCATCCAGTTGCCGGGCCAGGTGGATGTCGTCAAAGCCCGTCACGTGCCGACCGCTACGCCGAAAGCGGGGGCGCCCAAAACCTCAGCTCCGAAAACGGCCGGCCACGCCGAGGCTGCGGTGTCGGGTCCGGCGACGACGTACGTTGTGAAGAGCGGAGACTCGCTCTCGACGATCGCGCACAAGCACGGCGTCAAGACCGCGGCGCTGCGCGAGGCGAACGGAATGAAAAACGACCGGATCTCGGTCGGCCAGAAGCTGAAGGTCCCCGGTGCGAAGAAAACGCCGGATGCGGCGACCGTCGGCAAGAAGACGGATACGGCTGTCGCTCCGAAGACGGCCGCCCCGAAGGTGGGTGGCGTGGCTCCCAAGTCGCTGACCGAGACCAAGCCGGCGGTCACGAATCATCCGGTGGTGACGCCTCCGCCTGCGGTGAAGCCTGTTCCTGCGGTCGAGTCCGCCCCGGTGAAGGTTGAGCCTCCGGCCGGGACGCCTGTTGCCGACAGCAGCACGCAGACCTACACGGTCAAAGAGGGCGAGGATCTCTATGCCGTCGCGATCCGCTGGGGTGTCAGCCCGAGCGATCTGAAGGCCCTGAACAATCTGACCTCCACGGAACTGAAGGCCGGAACGGTGCTCAAGATCCCTGGCGCGGCTCAGTAACACCCGGAACGCGCGATGCGCAAAACATTGACTACATTGGCTCTGACGGTAGTCATGCTTCTGGGTTTAGGGATCGTTTTACTGGCGACTGCCAGCGCAGTGCGGGCTCAAGGCTTATACGCCGACCCGCACTTTTTTGTTAAACGCCAGTTGTTGTGGCTCGCCTTGTCAACGGTGGTGGTCTTTGCCGTCAGCCGTTTTGATTACCATTGGTGGAAAGAGACACCCCTCCTCCCGATCGGGTTCTATGTCCTGGTGGTGATCGCCTTGCTGCTGGTCTTCTGTCCGGGGATCGGCGGCAAGGTCAAAGGCAGCTACCGCTGGCTCAACCTCGGCCCTCTGCGCATGCAGCCCAGCGAGTTCGCCAAGATTCTGACCGTTGTGGCGATGGGCGTTTGGATGGACCGCATCGGCTGGCGTGTGCGGCAGTTCTGGAAGGGCGCTGTTTTTCCCGCTGCCGGACTGGCTGTGCTTGCGGGCCTGCTGGTGATGGAGCCGGACTTCGGCTCAACCCTTGTTGTGCTCATGGCCGGCGGACTCATGATGTTCGTGACCGGCTCGAGGCTTTTCTATTTGCTGGCGCTCGGGGCGGGAGGCGCGGCGGCGGTGGGGCTGGTGGTTGCCTCAAATGCCAACCGCATGGCACGCATCATGGCTTGGTGGCACGGCGAGGAAAGCGCTTCGTCCGCCGCGTATCAGCTGCAGCAGGCCATCCTCGCTTTCAAGAATGGCGGCCCGTGGGGCGTGGGGTTTAACCAGAGCATCCAGAAATACAACTACCTGCCCGAGGCCCACACCGACTTTATTTTCGCGATCGGCGGCGAGGAGTTCGGCTTCATCTTCTCGATCGCCGTGGTGCTGGCCTACGCGGTGATCCTCGTGTGCGGCATCCTCGTCAGCATGCGTGCGCCGGACCGGCTCGGACGCCTCTTGGCGTTCGGCATGACGGTGTTGCTGGTGTTCCAGGCCGCCTTCAACATCGGGGTGGTGACCGGCTGTCTGCCCACCAAAGGGTTGGCCTTGCCGTTCATCAGTTATGGCGGCACGAATCTGATCACCGCGCTCTTTGCGGTCGGCACGCTGATGAATGTCGGCCGGCACATCGACGTGTTCGACGAGCGCATGCACACCCAAGTGGTGCGCAACGCCGCCAAGAAAGTTTAGCTGCGACCGTAACGTGCCTCAGAGCCGAGCGCCTCTTCGATCCGCAACAGACGGTTGTATTTGGCCACGCGCTCGGAGCGCGAGAGCGAGCCGGTCTTGATCTGGCCGCATCCGGTGGCGACCGCGAGGTCGGCGATGAAGGTGTCCTCGGTTTCTCCGGAGCGGTGCGACATGACGGTGGCGTACTTCGAGGCGTGCGACAGGCGGATGGCGTCGAGCGTCTCGGTGAGCGTGCCGATCTGGTTGAGCTTGATGAGCACCGCATTGGCGGCACCCTCATCGATGCCGCGTTGGATAAAGTTCACGTTGGTGACGAACAGGTCGTCGCCCACCAGTTGGCATGTGCGGCCGAGGCGTTGCGTGAGCAGCACCCAGCCGGGCCAGTCGCGTTCGGACATGCCGTCCTCGATCGAGTCGATCGGATAGCGGGCTGCAAGCCCGGCGAGATAATCGACCTGCGCGGCGCTGTCGCGCTTCGCAGGCGTCTGCTTCGCCCCGCGTGCGGGGGTCTCGAAGCAGCCGTAGTCGTATACGCCGTTCTTGAAGAACTCCGAGGCGGCGCAGTCCAGCGCGAGCGAGACCTGTCCGCCCTGGTCGGCGCGTCCTGGCTTGTAGCCCGCGGTCGCGATGGCCTGGAGGATCGTCTCGATGGCGTCCTCCGCGCTGGCGAAGGCCGGGGCGAAGCCGCCCTCGTCGCCCACGGCGGTGGAGAGATTGCGCTTCTTGAGGCTGGCGCGCAAGGCGTGGAAGATCTCCGCGCCGGCCCGCAGCGCCTCTCGGAAGCAGGGCAGGCCTTGCGGGCGGATCATGAACTCCTGAAAAGCCACGGGCGCGTCGGAGTGGGCCCCGCCGTTGACGATGTTCATCATCGGCACCGGGAGCACGCAGGCCTTCGCGCCGCCGAGATAGCTGTAGAGCGGTTTTCCGGCGGCGCGTGCGGCGGCGCGCGCGTTAGCCAGCGAGACGGCCAGCAGGGCGTTGGCGCCGAGGTTGGCTTTGGTGGGCGTCCCGTCCAGTTCAATCATGCGGCGGTCGAGCGCGGCCTGGTCGGCGGCGTCCATGCCGGTGACGGCTTTGGCGATGACGCCCCCGACATGGGCGACCGCGCGCAGCACGCCTTTGCCGCCGTAACGGGCCTTGTCGCCGTCGCGCAGTTCAAGGGCCTCGTTCTCTCCGGTCGATGCGCCCGAGGGGACGGAAGCGCGTGCGGAAACGCCGCAGGCCAGACGGATTTCGGCCTCTACGGTGGGGTTGCCGCGTGAATCGAGGATTTCGCGTGCAAGAAGCGTGTCGATCCTTGTGTCCATCGTTACCTCCAGTTTTGTTCTTACAATTCTCTAGGCCAGCCCGCGCTCGGCGAGTCCGTCTTCGTCCAGACCCAGGTAATGGCCGATCTCGTGCAACAGCGTCGTGCGCACCTCTTGGCGGAAGCGCACGGGGTCATCCTCCGCCTCATCGCGCAGGTTCTCCACAAAAAGCCGGATCGCGCACGGCAGGGGGTCGGAAGTCTCCAGTGCCTCTCCGAACGAAGGGCCGACGAAAAGCCCCAGCAGCGCTTCGTCGTCGCCTTCTTCGATCTCCTCATCGGGACTGGGAAAGGGGTCTAGCGTCACCGCGAGGTCGGCGACCCGGGCGCGGATGTCGGGGGGAAGGGAGGCGCGTACGGCGCACGCCTCGTCATCGGCGAGAGCGTACCAGGCATCGTCTCCGTTGAGCTGTACGTCTTCATGCATAGGGGCTCCGTTAAACAAGTCCAATGCGGGTTCAGTTTAGCAGAGTGGCGGACTCCGCACAATTGTTTGATCGGGGATTGATACGGTAAAGGGGGGAGTGTATGATAAACACTCAATCGGCACCAGCGATATGGATGGGCCGGAAATAGGGGGACTTTAGGGAATGAGTATGAAACGGGTGTGTGTTGGACTGCTTTTGGGGGCGCTGTCGTGTTCCGCCGCTGATCAGGCGGTACAGGTGAAGGACGAGGAAGTCGACAAGTCGGTCGAGCGCGGGTTGGCGTGGATCGCGCGCGGGCAGCTTGCGGACGGGACGTTCGGCAACGGCCAGGCGCAGAACACCTCGGGCATTTGGGCGCTGTGCGGCATGGCGTTTCTGGCACGCGGGCATGTGCCGGGAACCGAACCCTACGGGCCGGTGGTGGAGCGTATCGTCACCAAGCTGGCGGAGGTCCAGCGGGCCGACGGCTATCTCGGCGGCAACGACGGCAAGATGTACTCCCATTGCATCGCGACGCTCTTCCTTTCCGAAGTTTCCGGCATGGTGCGGCCCGAGCTGCAGGCCAAGATCGACGGGGCGCTGCCGCGGGCGCTGAAGATCATCCTCGACGCGCAGAAGATCCAGAAAGACCCGAACAACAAAGGCGGCTGGCGTTACACCCCGGATGCGGGAGACAGCGACTTCTCCTGCAGCGGCTGGGCGCTGATGGCGCTGCGGTCGGCGCGACTGAACGGCGTGCAGATCCCGCCGGAGGCGATCAAGAACGCGGTGGAGTACGTGCTTCAGCGGCACGACGAGAACCAGGGCAGCTTCGGATATACGGACAAGCAGTCGCACGCGGTCACGCTGACGGGCGCGGGCATCCTGTGCCTGTCGCTGTGCGGCGAGCACGGCAACCCGGCGGTGGGCCGCGCGGCGCGCTTCCTGATGCAGAAATACGAGGAGCTGCCTAAGCAGGAGTACTGTTTCTACGGCATGTACTATGCGGCGCAGGGGCTTTTCCAACTGGGCGGAAAAGAGTGGCAGACATTCTCGCGCTGGATGTACGAAACCTGGATTCCCCAGCAGAAAGAGGAAGGCTACTGGGACCGCAACGAACAGGACCGCTACTACCAGACCGCGATGGTCGTCTTGGCGTTCACAGTCCCCTACCGCCAGTTGCCGATCTACCAGCGCGACGAAACCGTGGACGAGAAGTGAGCCCGAATCTTTCATCGACAGGGCGCTGATATCAGCGGCCGTAGCCTGATGGGGACTTGCGAAGCGGGGGGGGAGTTGTCATAATACACCCCTTCTTTTCCTATTCGAATGAGGCGGGTGATACGTGATTGAACTTGACGACATGAAGAGCCGGCTGGGCAAGCTGCGGCAGGGGCTCGACGAGATGCGCGGGTATCTCGATATCGCGTCCCGGCGCGTGATTCTGGCGCAGCTCGAGGAGTCGGCGGCCAGGCCGGATTTCTGGAATGATCAGGCGGCGGCCAAAGAGGTTTTCGCCAAGACCAACGCGCAGCGGGCCTATGTGCGGCCGTTCGAAGAGCTGGTGCGCCTCTTCGACGAGGGCGACCTGATGCTGGAGCTGGCCTCCGCCGAGAGTGAAGGCCCGCAGCGGCAGCAGGCGCTGGCCGAAATGATCCCCCTGTTCGACAAGGCCGACGTCCTGTTCTCCAAGCTGCGCCTGCAGTCGCTGCTGAGCGGCAAGCTGGACTCCTGCAATGCCTATCTCACGCTGCACTCCGGCGCGGGCGGCACGGAGTCGTGCGACTGGGCCGACATGCTTTTCCGCATGTACCGCATGTACTGCGAGGACAATGGGTTCGAACTGGAGGTCTATGACAGCCAGCCGGGTGAGGAGGCGGGGCTCAAGTCGGTGACGTTCCTGGTCACCGGACCCTACGCCTATGGCTATTTAAAAGGCGAGCGCGGTGTACACCGGCTCGTGCGCATCAGCCCGTTCGACGCGAACAAGCGGCGGCACACCTCGTTCAGCTCTCTGGACGTGGTGGCGGAGCTGACGGATGAGATCGAGGTGGAGATCAAGGACGAGGACCTGCGCGTGGACACCTACCGCTCCGGCGGTTCGGGCGGTCAGCACGTGAACAAGACCGACTCTGCGGTCCGGCTGACGCATTTGGTCACGGGTCTTGTGGTGGCGGTGCAGTCCGAGCGTTCGCAGCACAAGAACCGCGCCAAGGCCATGAGCATGCTGAAGGCCAAGCTGTACGAATACTACGAGGATAAGCAGCGCAAGGAGATGGAGCGCTTCTACGGCGACAAGGGCGAGATCGCCTGGGGCAGCCAGATCCGGTCTTATGTTTTCCAGCCGTACACGATGGTGAAGGACCACCGGACGGAGGAGCAAACCTCGAACGTGCAGGCCGTGATGGACGGGCACATCCAGCCGTTCATCGAGGCGCACCTCAAGCAGAACGCGGTGAAAGCATAAAGAAGGGGCTGGCCTCTGTGCCGGCCCGCACGTAGTGGGCAGACCTGTGTGTCTGCCCACAGGAGAGAGCGATGACGTTTGAACAAGCCAAACAGGTGTTGGATAATAACGGGCAGATGCACGTGCTGAGGTTCTGGGACGCGCTGGACATCGGCGAGCGTGCGCAGTTGCTGGAGCAGATCGCGGGCTTGGACTTCGAGAGCATTGCGCGGATGCGGGGAATGTTGAAGACCTCGGCCGCCGCGGCGGCCGCTTCGGAGCCCACGGCGCCGGCGGTGGTGGAACTGACGGCCGACGCGCATGCGGCGGCGTATGCCGCTGGCGAAGCCGAAATCCGCGCCGGCAAAGTGGCGGTGCTGCTGGTGGCGGGCGGGCAGGGCTCGCGGTTGGGGTATGAGGGGCCCAAGGGCGCATACTCGATCGGCCCGGTGACGGGACGTCCGCTTTTCTACTTCCATGCCCGCAAGATCGTGGGTCTCTGCCGTCGGTACAGTGTGCGCATTCCGTTTTACGTCATGACCAGCGACGCGAACGACGCGGCCACCCGAGCGCATTTCGAGGACCACAACTTTTTCGGGCTCGACCGGAACGACGTCACATTTTTCATGCAGGGCATGTGGCCCGCGCTGGATGAAGCGGGCCGAATCATCCTGGATCAGCCGGGTCATATTTTCATGAGCCCCGACGGCCATGGCGGCACGCTGACGGCGCTGGCGAAAGACGGCTGCCTGGCGGACATGGAGCGGCGCGGCATCCACACGGTCTTCTATTTCCAGGTGGACAACCCGATGGTGGAGATCGCCGACCCGGCGTTCATCGGTCTGCACGTGGCGCGCCACGCCGACATCTCGGTGAAGCTCTGCGCCAAGCGCGAGCCGAAGGAAGGGCTGGGCGTGGTGGTGGAGCGCGACGGACGCTTCGAGATGGTGGAGTACACCGAGCTGACCGACGAGCAGGCCAACCGGCGTACGGCGGCGGGCGAGCTGTATTTCAAGTATGGCAGCGTGGCGATCCACGTCTTTTCGTTTGCGTTCATGAAAGCCGAGGCCGACAAAGCCATGCCGCTGCACGTCGCGCACAAGAAGGTCCCGATGTGCGCGGACGACGGCACGGTGGTCAAGCCGGAGAAGAACAACGGCTACAAATTCGAGAAGTTCATTTTCGACGTGCTGCCCGACGCCAAGACCGTGGTGAATCTGGCGTTTGACCGCGCCGAGGAGTTCTCGCCGGTGAAAAACGCGGCCGGCAACGATTCGCCTGCCACGTGCAAGCACGACATGCAGACGAAGTGGCTGCGCTGGTTCAAGGCGGCGGGCATCCAGATGCCGGTGACTGCGGCGGGGGCCCCGGTGTTCCCGATGGAGATCGATCCGGCCTACGCGCTGGACGTGACGGACCTGAAAAAGAAGGGCATTTCGCTCAGGGCGGAATAAGACGATAAGAGGGCTTGCGGTTTGGATGAGGAATGGAGTGTGTGATGATTCTTGCGGCTCCACGCATGAGAGCGCCGCGACAGATTAGGAACACGTTGAGACGTGTGGCTGTCGCGGGCGGTAGGGAAGAGACAGAACAGAATACAGCTGCCTGTTTTTCTGTTGTGTCTCTTTTTTCGGGATGCGGTGGAATGGATCTGGGCTTTCCTGGCGGATTTCAATGGACTTGGTTACAACGTGAGCTACCGGCTTTATCATGCGGCCGATTTCGGAGTGCCGCAAACGCGAGCACGCGTATTCATTGTCGGCACACGAAACGACATGCCGCTGTTTGTGCCGCCTGCCGCCGAGTGTCAACGCCCCGTCACGGCGCGAGAGGCTATTGGGGATTTGGAACAAAGAAACGCGGACAAGGCGTTTTCCCACGTCTGGAGCGAGGCGAAGGTCAGCGGGGAACAAGGCAACAGACATTTGGTTGCGGACCGTCCCGGGTATACGATTCGAGCTGAGTGCCATGGGAATATCCAGTTTCATTATTCGCTCCCGAGACGGATTTCCATGCGTGAGGCCGCGCGAATCCAGTCGTTCCCCGACAATTTTCGTTTCGTTTCCGGTATTCGTGCAACTGAGCGCCAGATCGGAAACGCCGTGCCGCCTATTCTTGCATGGCATGTCGCGAAGGCAGTCGAGGATGTTCTTATTTGTTGAATATTGGGGCGAGAGTGTTGAGCCTGGAAGCCGCATCTCTCGCTGGCTCGAGAAAGCGGATGCGCTTGCGTCCGGTTGGAAACCATCGGAGAGTTTGTTCTTGGATTGACTACGTTGAGAGGAGTGAACCACATGAGACCTGTAGTGTTGATTATTCGTGACGGCTGGGGCATCAATCCCCGTGAGGACGGCAACTCGGTGTTCGCGGCGAAGACGCCGGTGATCGACCGCCTGAAGGCGCGCTATCCGTGGACGCGGCTGGCTTGCAGCGGCGAGGCTGTCGGGCTGCCGGACGGCTATCAGGGTTCAAGCGAGGTCGGGCATCTGAACATGGGCGCCGGGCG
Source organism: bacterium (assembly GCA_025360845.1). GTDB lineage: Bacteria > Verrucomicrobiota > Kiritimatiellia > RFP12 > UBA1067 > JAHFSX01. The sequence continues at coordinate 4,256 of JANYBJ010000123.1, read as the reverse complement.
GGTGGTGGTCCAGGAGCTGAAGCGGATCGACGACGGCCTGAGCACGGGCGAGCTGTTCAAGTCGGAGAAGTGGGCGGGGCTGATCTCGAACTGGAAAAAGAACAGCAGCGCACTGCACTTCATGGGCCTTTTGCAGGACGAGGGCGTCCACGCGCACCAGGAACACCTCTTCAAGCTGATGCGCCGCGCTCGCTGCGAGAATCCGGCGGGCCGCATCGTGGTGCATCCGTTCTTGGACGGGCGCGACACGCCGCCGCGCAGCACGCTGGAGTACATCGCCCGGCTGGAGAAGGAGATCGAGGCGGTCGGCAACTGCGTCATCGGTACGGTCCAGGGCCGCTACTATGCGATGGACCGGTCGAAGAACTACGGGCTCACCGATATCGCCTACGCCTGCATCGTGCAGGCCGAAGGGCGTGCGGCTGGCAACGCGGTGAACGCTGTGCAGGAGTCGTACGACCAAGACCAGACGCCGGACAAGACCCCGATGGTGGACGAGTACATTCCGCCGTATGTGATCGGTTCGTATGAGGGCATGAAGGATGGCGATTCGGTCATGCACTTCAACTACCGCCAGGACCGGGCGATCCAATTGACGCAGGCGTTTGCCTGCGAGGATTATAAAGGCGTCCGCAACGCGCGTCCGAAAGTCACCTATCTGGGCTTCACCCGTTACTGGGACGAGTTCACCGAGTATCTGCTGGGCGCGATGGGCGGCGACGGCGGCATGGACAACCTGTTGGGCGAGGTGATCGCCAAGGCCGGGCTGAAGCAGCTCCGCATCGCCGAGACGCAGAAATTCCGGCACGTGACCAGTTTCTTCAACGGCAAATCCACCCACCCGTACACAGGGGAGGAACAGATCGACGTGCAGGGCCGCTTCGATCCCGCGACCTTTGCGAGCCATCCCGAGATGGAGGCCTATAACGTGACCGACGAACTGCTCAAACGGATGCAGAACAATCCGTATGCGTTCGTGGCGGTGAACTACGCCAACTGCGACATGGTCGGGCACACCGGCGATTTCGATGCGGCCCGCAGGGCGGTCGAGGTCGTGGACGAGTGTATCGGCAAACTGCTCCCCCGCCTGTTCGCTCTGGACGCGCACATCCTGATCACGGCGGACCACGGCAATGCGGAACAAATGATCGATTATTTGACCGGCATGGTTAAGACCAGCCATACGCTCAACGATGTCGAGTGTTTCTACGTGGCGAAAGATTCGGTCGGCGTGAAGCTGGCGCCCGCAGGCAAGCTGTGCGACGTGGCTCCGACCGTGCTGGCCTTGCTGGGCCTTCCGATCCCGGCGGAGATGACGGCACAGAACCTCGTGATTGGACGTCCGGACTGGGAGTGAGCGCGGCGAGACAGTTGGTCGTGAGTTTGTGCCCGTCAGGGCATTCTTGATTGCGGACAGAAGGCCTCAAGGGGACGTATGCTGCTGAAAAAGGTAAAGGTTTTGTTGACGGCCGCCAGTGTCTGGCTGGCGGTGTCTTCCGCTTTCGCGGTTCTCCAGTTCGACAACAGCTTCTACAGTCCGCGCAACAAAGAGCGCGATCTGCGCAAGTCTACCTCGCTCATCATTCTGCATACCACCGAGGCCCCTTCGACCAGCGCGTTGCATAAGCTGAGCGACTTGGGCGAATGCAATTTTTGCATCAACGAGGCGGGCCGCGTCTTCAGGATCATCGATCACAGGCGCGAGGCGTATCACGCGGGTCGCAGCATGTGGAACAGCCGTTCCAACGTGGACGAGTTCTCAGTGGGGATCGAGGTGTGCGGCTACCACGACAAGCCGCTGGCGGCGGCGCAATACACCGCCTTGGCGGCACTGATCGGTGAGCTGAAAGCCATCTACAAGATCCCCGACGGCGGAGTGCTTACTCATTCCCAGGTGGCCTACGGCGCTCCGAACAAATGGCAGTCGAGGAGTCATCGCGGACGCAAACGGTGCGGCATGTTGTTCGCGACGCCGGCGGTGCGCGCGAAACTGGGGCTCAAGGAGCGTGTCGCCTACGATCCGGATGTGCGTGCCAAGAGGCTGGTGGTCGCGGACGAGTATCTGGCGCAGGTGCTCTACGGCAAGGTGCCGCTGGGCAAGCAGGCGGTTGCGAGCCTTGCCCCGGTCGATCCGAATGTGATCGCTGTCGGGCGGGGCGCATGGGACATCGCACGCGATGCGTATGACGACCCGACGACGCTCTATGTGTTCCCGAACGGCATGAAAAAACGCGGCAACCAGCTTGCGAATTTCAAGCTGCTGCCGATCGGCACGAGGGTGTTGGTACACTCGCCTGCGGACAACCATCCGGAGAAGGTCAAGGTGGTGGGCGAAAACGGCAAGGCGCAGGACATCGCGGGCGACGAGGTGCTGAAGTCGTCAACGATCTACGTCTACCCGGACGGACGCTATATTCGCGGCAGCCAGCTTGGAGCGGACGGGGTCGTGAAGCTGCCTTACGGCACCAAGGTGTTGCTCGGGTATGAGATCGGCGGGCCGGTCTCGGCCAGTCGCCCCGCGACCACCATCTGCGGCAACCGCTGGCGTTCGGCGGAGACCTATTTCCTGATCTCCGGCACGCTCACGCCTGGCAATAAGGTCGACGATGCCAAGATCCCCTCGGGCGCGATGGTGTTCTTCAAGAGCTGACGGCGGCTCGCGGGGACGCTCGCCCTCCAAAGCATGAATCCCGACTTGGAGGGCGAGACTCTGTCGAGCCGCCGGGCTTCAGCCTTTCGCTGCCAGCCGGCGCAGCACCGCGTCGAAGATCGCTTGCGGTTCGGCCATGCGTCCTTTGCCGCAGGTGCCGCACGCGAGGTCGCCCGTGCCCGCGTCCACGCAGGTGGCGCCGCGTGAGGCGAGCGTGGCGAGGTTGGCTTGCGTGGCGGGGTGCTCCCACATGCCGGTGTTCATGGCGGGGGAGAGCACGAGCGGCGCTTTCGTGGCCAGCGCGGTGGCGGTCAGCATGTCGTCGGCCAAACCGTGCGCGAGCTTGGCGAGCACATTGGCCGTACATGGTGCGATGACCAGCACGTCGCCGCGCTCGGCGAACGAGATGTGGCCGGGAACCCACGCGTCCGGCTCGTCAAACAAGTCGACCGGGACCGGGTTGCGCGAGAGTGTGCGGAAGGTGAGCGGCGCCACAAAACGCGTGGCGGCCTGCGTCATGATGACGTGGACGGCGTGTCCGTCTTTGACGAACAGCCGCGTCAGCTCGCACGCCTTGTAGGCGGCGATCGAGCCGGTTACGCCGAGCAGAATGGTGGCCATGACGGTCCTCCAGTTAGGAATCAGAAGTCGGGAGTCAGGAGTCGGAATAAATACGTCGAAAAAGTCGCTTTGCTGTCGATCTTCCCATTCTGACTCCTGTAGTCTCCGCAAAAAACTTGTTTTTATTGCCGTTGTTGGTTTGTAAGGCACTCACGCTTTATCGCGGCTCAGATCAGTTGCGCCTTGACATTGATGATGTCGCACAGCCGCTTGAAGGCGGTGTGCAGATCGTCGTTCGTCACCTGATACATGTACTCGTTGGCGCGGTCCATCTCCTTCTCCGCGTTGCGGACGCGTTTTTCGATGACCGCCTGGGAGTCGGTTCCGCGGTGTTCCAGGCGGGAAAGCAACTCCTCCAGCGAAGGCGGATTGATGAAGATGTCGATGAAGCCGATTTTCATCGGGTCGTCGTCGGGCAGGTCGGCCACGAAATTGCGGACCTGTTCGGCGCCGGCCACGTCGATATCGAGCAGCATGCACTGGCCTTCGCGTAACACCTCGTAAACCGGCGCCTTCAGCGTCCCGTAATAGTTGTCGTGGACCAGCGCATGTTCAAGGAACCGGCCCTCGGCGATCATCTTCTTGAAAGTCTCGACCGAGAGGAAATGATAGTCGACGCCATCCTCCTCGTTGATCCTCGGCTTGCGGGTGGTGCAGGAGACCGAGTAACAGATTTCGGGATAGTTTTGCAGCAGCAGGTCACACAGGGTGGTCTTGCCGGCGCCGGAGGGCGCGGAAATCACAATGAAAAGCGGTCTCATCAACGAACTCCTTAAAATGGGCTGTCGTTAGTGTAGCGGGTCGGTCCGGTGAGGCAAAGCGGAAAATCAGGGCAGACAAAAAGTCATGGCCCCCTTTTGAAACGCGCGGCGAATATGGTAAGATGCAGACAGCAGAAAATGGGAGTGCCCAACGGAAAGGATTTTCGGATGAAGCATGCATACGCGGTGATTTTGGCGGGCGGGAGCGGCGAACGGTTCTGGCC